>JBFHKR010000140.1:0-6907 GCA_041595255.1 Chlorobiota bacterium | reverse complement strand
TCCTGTAGGAGTCACAACAAAAAACAACTAAGCCAGTTAAATTTGATTTAACTGGCTTTTTTTATGTAGCAAATCAATTAATATTAGTTGCTTTTTCGTATATTTTGCTTTTAGTATCCATTAAAAACCAAAATTATTATGAGAAAGCTTTTTATCCTTTTCATTGTATTAACATTATCTGCAACCCAACTGTATTCACAAGCATGGTTTAATGAAATATCAGACGAAGCTGGACTCACTGAAGTCAAAGGTTTTCGTGTATGGTTGGCCGATGTTAATGGGGATGATTATCCCGATTTACTTTGGGGTGGTGATAAAGGTGCCTTATTCAACAGTGTTTATCTAATGTTGAATGTTCCTAATCCAGACCAAAACTCAAGTGTAAAGAGGATTTTCCAAGATTATACTGCCGAATCTGGACTTCAAAAAAGTAGAATTGATACGAATATCAGTAGAACAGTCGATATAGCTGCCCTAGCTGATTTAGATAATGATGGAGATTTGGATATAGTTACTAGTATATATACTCATAGAGTCCAAAACTATAAGAGCACTGGTGACAGATCGGAGGTTATGCTTAATGATGGAAACGGGCATTTTACTTTGGTTGATAATCACGGTCTCGATGATTTTAATTATGCAAGTAGTTTAGAATTGGGATTGACTAATACCACAGGGTTATCATTCCTTGACTATGATTTGGATGGAAATATTGATTTATATGTAGGTACTTGGTTTGCTCACTATGGTGAAGGCGCTGATGTTTATATGGGCAATTTCTTATTCAAAGGGAACGGAGATGGAACTTTTCAAAAGGGAGTACAGCTAGGTAAAACTGAACCACTATATGGAACTAATGTTACGGACTGGAACAATGATGGATGGCCTGATATTATCAACTCACCTTATTGTCGTACACCTGGACAATTCTTCAAAAATGTTGATGGTGAATTTATAGAAGCTTCTATTGAAGCTGGATATAATACTCAAAAATTAGGTGGAGACCATGGTCAAAACCTCTGCCAATGGGAAGCTAATACAGCTGATTTTGACAATGACGGTGATATGGATATACTTGAAGTGAAAGTGCACGGAGGGTATAATCCGGGTGAAGGAAGAACAACTATTGCTGTTAATTCAGGTAAAGAAAATGGATTCAAATTAGATTGGGAATTAGATAGAATAAAAAGAGCAGCCCCTATGGAATCGCATCTTGGTGATCAAGGTGGTACTTGGTTCGATTTTGATAATGACGGAAGGCAAGACATAGCCTTAGGCCAAAACTCTTACCCTTCAGCTAATATATATGGTCAAGAGAGATTATATTTACTTCTTCAAGATGTATCTTGTAAGTTTAATGAATTATTACCAAATGTGACTCTTCTTGATACATTGAAAGAAGCACACTCAATGGAACCTGCTGACTTTGATATGGATGGCGATCAAGATTTATTTCTTTCGAGAATAGTTCGCGAAACTATAATAGAAAACGGTGAGCCAAAGAATATTTCTTATAATGCAATTGAACTAATAGAAAATAAGAAAGCTGAAGAGAATAACTTTATACAAATCAAGTTAGAAAAGAATTCAGCTATTAAAAATGCTAATTCAGCATATATAGGAGCTAAAATTTTTGTTCATTCGGGTGAGAATACTCAAAAACAAGAAATACAATCTGGCTTAGGTCACTTTGCAGGTATGCAGCCATTTATTAAAACATTCGGTATTGGACAGCAAACATCTGTAGATTCGATTGTTGTTATCTATCCTAATAAAAACCAAGATAGAGTCGTTATTTATACTGTTCCCGTTAATACTCTAGTAAAAATTGGAGATGGATCAGATTATGTAGATATGACTAATAAAAGCTCGAAAATTCTTGCAATTAACGGATATGGCAACTATAAGTTTGGGTGGGGAGACATAAATAAAACTACTACTAAAAACCTTGAATTAGTGAATCTATCAAAGGAGAATAATTCTCCTATAACTATAACAAAAGTTGAGTTAGAAGGTGATTCTGAGTTCTCATTTGATGACTCTGTACTTCCCATAACTATTTGTTGTAAAGATTCGATTATTGGTTTGCCAATTAGCTTAACACCTAGTGAACGAACAGAATATAGAACGAAGATAAAAATTTATAATAACTCAGATAATACTCCTTTGCTAACCACAAATATTTTTGCTGAGGGATTCGAACCTAAACCTATTTTAAGTCTTAATTCCACTTCTATTAAGTTTGATGGAGTATGGGTAGATAGTACTAGAAGATTTGTTTCTGAATTTACTAATAGTGGTGAGGAAGATCTTGAAATTAGCTCAATCGAACTAGAGGGAGGAGAGGGTGCCTTTTCAATTACTGAGTCAACTCCAATAACTCTAAAATCAATGGAAAAGACATTAGTTGATATTGTATTCAATCCTAAACAAAAAGATGTATACAATGCTAAAATTAATATTGTTTCAAATGCATTTAACAAGGATACTGTATCACAGATAGATTTATTAGGAATTTGTGATGGACCTAATTCGATACTTAAAACTAATGCTGGATTCGTTATAGTGTTCGGAGATGCTCCAGTCAATGGAAGCAAGGAAAAAGTTCTGAAGTTATCTAATGATGGTGAAGGCGAGCTTTTAGTAAATTCTATAGAAATTGACCCTAAAGGTGATTTTACACATTCAGCTGATAATTTCCCACTGAGAATTGCAGATGAGTACGATTTAACGCTAACTTTTTCTCCTAGGAGTGAGGAATTCTATACAGCGAATATTATTATAAATAGTGATGCTGTAAATGAGCCAAAATTTGAGAAAAAGATGACAGGAACAGGGGTTATTGTATCCAACGTCGATATGTGGGAAAATGGTAATAGAACATATCATTTTAGTATAGCACCTAATCCTATCAAACACAAAGGGCAATTAGTGGTAGAATCAATTGATCCTTCTAATTCGGGACAACTCTCAGCCGAAATATATGATGTAACAGGTTTGAAGGTTATGCAATTATTTAGTCCTACGCGTATTGCAAATAATACAAAGTTTGATATAGACATAAATAATATTACTTCTGGTACTTATTATGTTAGAATATTTTCAGATAATGAGTCGGTTGTTACTTTACCAATTATTGTTCAGAAATAAAAAAAGCAAAACCTTATTCGCTTTGGAGGGCTAATTGAGGTTTTGCTCTGGGCTTAAAATGAATATGATTATAATACGCTTTAAATTTTAATAGGTTATGCTAAAATGAAAATTTTTAGTGATTATTATTGCTAAATAATCCAAAATAGTAACATTCTATTAGCATTACTATTATTCATGTGAGTATTATATTTCTATTATAATTAGCAAATATTAATTATATTGGAAAATAGTAATTCTCTCAAAAAATGGATTTAACTTGATTTCAATATTAGATTTAATAGGTCATTTGTTCAACATTCTATATGTTGTAGCATCTACATTTAAAAAGATGATATGGCTTAGAAGTACTCTAGTACTTGCATCTGTTTTAGAGATATACTATTATTGGAATATAACGGAATCTCCATTATGGACAGATATTATTTGGTCAGTTGTGTTTATAGCGACAAACGTTTGGTGGGTTTCAGTCCTTTATTATGAGAAGCTCACTCTTAATCTTGGTGAGCACGAAAAGAAAATGCTTGAGATTACTTTTAGTAAAATGAACCCAATACATTTTAAGAAACTTATTAGACTAGGCGATCTAAAGACAGTCCCTGAGAATACTTCACTAATCAAAGAAAAAACTCATATAAATGAGTTAATGTTAATCACAAAAGGATTAGTTAAAATATCTAGAAATGATAAAGTTTTAGCATATCTAAAAGATGGGAGATTTGTAGGGGAGATGAGCTTTATGTCAGGCGAAACAACTACTGCAAATTGTGATACACTAGAAGAAACTGAAATGGTTGTATGGGATAAAGTAGCTTTAACCGAGTTTCTCAAAAAACATGAGAATATCAAAAAAGAGTTGAATGATGTATTCAGTGAAGATTTGATTAAAAAACTAGTAGCAGATAATTAATCAAAAATATACCTAACTCCAGGCTTAGCTATTCCATGAAAGTCGCTATAATCATGATTAGCATAGTCATCTCCATAGTGCATTAGCATAATTTTCTTTCTTAAATCTTCAGGTAATGTTCTTAATGAATCTATATCCGCATGCACAGGATTTGGGAAAAAAGAGCAGTCATGGAAAAGATATTCTGCCTTATCCTTGTACTCATCGATTAAGTCTTGATCAAATTTTGTGTCACCTGAGAAGAATATTCTACCATCGATAAGTAAACCGTAAGTGATAAATGCATCTTCTGTTTTTACTGCTTGACCGGGTATATGGTTAGTATGAAAAAACTCTAAATCAATTCCTTTGAAGTTTATATGATGTTTTATTCTTCCATTATCGTTGATTAATTTTGGAGTTACATAATCATAATAACTTTCGAAAGTCATTTCATTCTCGTATTTGCCTAATTCATTATATCTAAGACCACCTTTAAGTGACTCTTCCCAGAGTACAGTTCTGTACTCATCTGGTATAATCATAGTCAATCTTGGCTTTCCTTTAGGCTGACCAAAATATCTGTTTTTTAGAGTCAGATATTCTAATCCACCGATATGATCTGAATGACTATGTGTTGGTAATACGTTTTCCAAATCTAAAATATCTAATCCTGTGACAGGTTTTAGTGCAAATGGAGCTGTTAATCCGAAATCCACTAATATGTGTGTGTCACCTTTTATGATGATTATATTATTGTTACCCAAAGTCTCAGAGAAAGCAGTCCCCGAACCTATAAAAACAATTTCTAATTTCCCATCATTTTTCAGGGATAGAGTATCTTCTATTTTAATTTTCTTCATATATTACTTTCACAATTTCTGTGCCATTCGACTAAATCAATATATATAAATGCACAATTAATTGTGTGTTTTTGTTAAAGTTTTGTGAACTTTTCGAAAATTTCACCATTAATATACACAATTTATGAATATATCTTTATTAAAATTAACTAAATCTAACATTCTTTTCCAATTAAGTATTATTACTTAAATAGCTATTTCATTTATAGCGAATACTAATCTATCAAGATCAGATTCACTCGTGTAAATATTAGGTGTTACTCTAACTCCATCTATATGCTCATGCTTAATAGCTACTGTGTGAATTTTATACTTATTAAATAGTAACTGATCTATTTCACTACCTGTCATTCCTTTAATACCAAAATTTGCCAAAGCACAAGAATAATTAGAATCAAGAGACGTATTCATATAAACTTTTGGATTGTTTAAGACTTTAGACGCCCAATAGTTTTTTAAGTAATGAAGTCTATCTTGTTTTCTTTTAGTAGTTATCATATTATGAAAGTCTAAAGAATAACCTATAGCCATCTCTTTCGCGAAGCTACGTGTACCTAAAGATTCGAATTTTCTAATATTATCCCCATCTGGTTCATCTGAAGAAAGCAATGCCCAAATATTTTTTATTTTATCTTTCTTTATATACATCAAACCACTTCCGAATGGTGCACATAACCATTTGTGCAAGCTAGTACCAAAGTAATCAGCACCTAATTCCGGTATTTTATAATCTAATTGTGCAAATGAATGAGCGCCATCAACTATTACTTCTATACCTCTTTTATGTGCTTCATCCGCAATTTTTCTGACTGGGATTATCTGACCTGTCCAATTTATAATATGAGTTAGATGGACAATCTTAGTTCTCGTTGTAAATAAATCAGTGTAAAGCTTGACTATACTATCATCATTATCCATGGGTAATGGTAAAATTGCCTTTTTTAATATAACTCCATCTCTTTTAGCTCTTTGATTCCAAGCATTATTCATATTAGGATAATCAAAATTTGATATTACTATTTCATCACCCTTATTCAGATTCAAACCGAATATTATGGTATTTAGTCCTTCGGTACTATTTCTATTAATTGCAATTTCTTCCGGGGAACATCCTGCTAATTGAGCTAGATTTTCTCTTAATGGCTCCCTACCTGCATCTAATATCCTCCACATATAATAAGAAGGCGCCTCGTTTGACATTCTATTATACTTGTCTTGAGCATCTTGCGTTACTTTTGGTTGAGGACTGACACCACCGTTGTTCAGATTCAAAATATTCCTAGACACTGTATATGAATCTCTCACCCAATTCCAAAAAACCTGGTCACTCGCACTCATATCTTTGTCCATTGCTAGATTTTCAAGTGACGCTGCTTTTAAACCACTACTTACAGCTGATTCGATCATAGTATGAATTGATGCAGTTCCTAATATTGCTGCCATATTCTTCACAAAACCTCTTCTAGAAGACATATTATCACTCCTGGTTATTTAGTTCGAACATCTCATATAGCTCTGGTAATATACAATCCCATCCGAATGTATCTTTTAGCTTGACTCTAAAAGCATCTGCTGAATGAGGTTCCCCGTGTACAATGAAAACCTTTTTGGGTTTATATTCTAAGTTACTTAACCAATCAATCAACTCAGATTGATCAGCATGTGCTGAAAGAGCAGTTAAATTATATATCTCTGCTTTTACATTATAATACTTTCCGTATATTTTAACTTCTGATGCACCTTCTAATAGTTGCCTGCCCCTAGTACCCTCAGCTTGGTATCCAGCAAGCATAACAGTTGTAGTGGGGTCTTCTATATATTCAGTTAAGTAATTCAAAACCCTTCCTCCAGTAACCATTCCGCTTCCAGCAATTATTATTTTGGGTTGCTTATTATCTATAATATTAAGAGTTTCTCTGAAATCCTTTACAATTTTAAAAGCATTACACATTTTTCTACTATCATCTACACTCAATTTGTGCCAGCTTTTATGATCTTTGAATAC
>JBFHKR010000139.1:0-6968 GCA_041595255.1 Chlorobiota bacterium | reverse complement strand
GATTCATGTGGGTGTACATGATCTGCATCAAATCTTTCTTTGCCATGGAATGTTAAGAATAACAATCTAAACATATAGAATGCTGTAAAGAATGCAGCAATAGCCAAAGTAATCCATAAGAACCAACCACCACTAACATAAGATTTCCAAAGTATCTCATCTTTAGAGAAGAAACCACTGAAGAAAGGAATACCAGAAATAGCTATAGTTCCTATCAAGAATGTCTTATATGTTGTAGGCATGTGCTTTTTCAAACCACCCATTTTCTTGATGTCTTGTTCTTCGTGCATACCGTGTATCACAGAACCAGAACCTAAGAATAATAGACCTTTGAAAAATGCGTGAGTCATAACGTGAAAAATAGCAGCAATCCAAGCACCAGAGCCAAGAGCGGCAAACATAAATCCTAATTGACTGACAGTTGAGTAAGCCAATACTTTTTTAATATCATTTTGAACTAGTCCAATACTTGCAGCTAATAATGCAGTAGCAGCACCGATAATAGCAACTACCATCATCGCATCTGGAGCAGAAGCGAAAATAACTGAGTTTCTAGCAATTAAGAAAATACCTGCAGTTACCATCGTAGCAGCGTGGATAAGGGCAGAAACAGAAGTTGGCCCAGCCATCGCATCTGGTAACCAGCCCGCCAATGGGATTTGTGCAGATTTACCAGTACAACCAAGGAATATAAGTAATGCAATTGCAGTGATTAAACCAGTGTCATATAAAGAATAGTCAGCAGCTACGATATTCGAAACTTCTAAATATTCAAGAGTACCGAAGTTCATATATATCAAAAATATAGCGACTAACATACCGAAATCACCAATTCTATTTACGATGAATGCCTTGTTAGCAGCATCGCCAGTCCAAGTGATACGGAATCCGTCGAATTTTCTATCATACCAAAAACCAATAAGCAAATAAGAAGCTAAACCTACACCTTCCCAACCTAAGAAAGTAACTAAAAAGTTACTACCTAGTACTAGGTTAAGCATCATAAATATGAAGAGGTTGTGGTAAGCAAAGAATCGATAGAAGCTTCTGTCACCATGCATATAACCAATACTATATATATGTATTAGTGACCCTATACCAGTGATTATAAGTACAAATACTATTGAAAGTCTATCGACTTGATATGCAAAATCTAATGAAAAATCTCCAGCACCAAACCAATTGAATAAATTGATTATATGAGGCTTAGCAGTAGCGTCACCTGCTAAATTGAAAAATATTGATAGAGCGATTAAAAAGGAGATGGCAACTGTTGATGTTGCTATTGTCCCTATTAGTTTCTCGCTCGTTATTTTTTTACCAAAAAGTCCTAAAACTAAGAACCCTAATAGTGGCAATAATGGTACGAACTTAATCAATTCAGGCATCTATTTTCCCGTCGTTTATGTACAATTACTTATTGTTAAAATTAAATAAAGCCAAAAATAATAAATTCCCACTGATTAGACAATTAATCTTTACTATATAATTATAAACAAGTGATAATAATTGATTCTGAGATTGAAGAAAAAAAAGTTTTACAATTTTGGAGACGTTTTTAAAGTTCATGTGTCTATAGTAATATGAATATTAAAATTTTAAAAAACTTTTTTTAGTGTTCTATGTGACAAAATGAAATGTTATCTGTTATTATCAAAAAGAATATTATAATTATTAATCATTTTTACAGGAGTTTTGTTATGAAACTATTATACTACTTTTTACTAATTTCTTTTATAATTCCGTTTTGTTATATAGATGCATCATCTGCCGTGGATGAGCAAGAAATCAAAGAAAAACTTACTTTACTAATGGGACAAAATAATTCTGGAACGGATTATTGGTTTACTATACCCCCTGTCTTTATGGATGAGAGCGCAGGACATGCAGGTAACTCATTGAAAGTCTTAATTGCTTCACCAATAGAAACTAATGTAACTGTTGAAGTAAAAGGAAAAGGGTTTTCAGAAACAAAGAAAACAATCCCAGATAATGTTATAGAATTTACTATTGACCCTGTTATTGCTCAAGTTAGATTACATAGCGGGAATCATAATGGCCCTGTACCGGCAAAAGTATATAAAGAAGCTGGTATTCATATAACATCAGATGCTCCAATAGTAGTTTATGTAATTGCAAGATATGCATATACTTCAGATGGATTTCTAGCAATCCCTTCCTCTGCATTGGGAACTCATTATATTAACATGGTATATCAAGAACCAAGTTTAAATAAAACAGGATTATTTGCTCCATTTACTGGTGTAACAGCAGCTTATGACAATACTGAAATTAATTTTACTATGGGTGGTGGTCCTGAAGGAATTGACGCATCTCCTATGGAAAATGGTCAATTAGTACATACTGGCGAGACAACTAACCAGACTTTGAATCAAGGTGATGTTTGGTTATTATCTATTAATGGACCTAGACAAGATTTATCTGGTAGTATTTTCAAATCTGACAAACCTGTATCTATAGTTTCTGGTATAAACTGTGCAAATTTTCCACTTGGTAACGCTTGGTGTGATTATACAGTTGAAATGGAATTACCAGTTTATTCATGGGGAAAACAATATTATGTTACCCCTATGAAAGGAAGGCATTATAATGGGATAATCAGAATTTTTGCTTCCGAAGATAACACAAATGTATTTAGAGATAATGTATTGATTGGTAATATAGCGAAGGGAGGAGGAGCTACAATCGGTGTTGGATATTTAGAAACTAGAGTTTGGCCTAAAGTAGATGAAAATGGAAATGCCATAGCACCACACATTGCTACTATCCATGCTGATAAGCCTATTGCAGTAATGTATTACAATACTGGTGGACAAGAAGAAAATGGAAATGTACAAAATACTGATCCATTTATGATGACATTTACTCCTGTTGAGCAATTTGGAAATCAAATTTACTTCGCTTCACCCAACTCTGCAAATGGTGTTAATTTATTTCCTGAGAACTATGTTAACATTATTTTTGAAGCCAATTCAAATGAGATTCCTGATGATCTGATTTTCGCAGATTTATCTAAACCAAACCCATCTTGGGTAAAAGTTAAAGATTATTTTGGGCCTGCATTTGAAAATTTTGTGGTACCTTATAATGGTAGATTGTTTGCAAATAAAACGATCAAATTATCAACAGAAGGTGTATTTGGATTGAAATCTACGACTACTCCTATTGGTGCTTATTCTTTTGGGTTTGGACCTTACGATTCTTACGGATATCCTACAGCAGCTACTTTTGATGATTTAATTGCTAATGATGGGAAAGCACCAGAAGTAACATATTCTGGAGCAAATGATGCTGATATAATTACAGGTTCTGTTGATGATTCGCATAGTGGCTCTTCCGGTCTTTCTCAATTTTATATGATTGCAGCTATGAGTTCAAATTATACATTTGAAATTACTTCTGTTGATAAAGGTATTACAACCAACTCAAAACAAGAACAAATATTCATACCGGGTGAGACTAAAAAGCTTAATTGGAGTTTAGAAAAAATAGATAAATCAAAAGATGGTAATGCCGTACTTTATGTTTCAGATAGATCTGGAAATGATGAGTTGCTTTTCTTTGGAAATAATTCTACTACCTCTGTCACTCCAGAAGAAACTCTATCAGAATACATGACAGTTACGGAATCAAATATTCAGTTATTACCTCAAGCATTAGCTGATGGTTTTACAGAGCTTTCTATTTTCAATATAGAAGGTAGCAAGGAGATTAGCACAAATATAAAATCTCAAAACACTATATCAATCAGTTCACTAAAATCTGGGACTTATATAATAACACTGAAAAGTAATACTAGGTTACTCACAAGAAAGATTAATATAGTGAGATAATAATTAATAATACCGTAAACCCGATTAGGTAAACTAATCGGGTTTTTTTATTTTTACATCTAAAACAGAGGACATTATGAAATTTTTAACTACATTGAGTATCATTCTATTGCTTACTTTTTCATCTCTATTTTCAGGAATAGATGTGGAAGAAGTAAAAGAGAAATTCGCATTAATCCATGATTCTGGGAACTCAGGAAAAGAGTTCTTGTTTACTATACCTCCTATCTATGAAGATGAGAGCAGTGGTAATAATAATTCCATAGAAATTTTAGTAACTAGTACACTCGAAGGAGAAGTAAGTTTAAATGTACCTGGGAAAGGGTTCAGTAGTACTAAAACGATTATAGCAAACAGAGTAATTTCATTTTCACTTACCCCTAATATAGCTCAACCAATATTGCATAGTGGAAGAAAAGATAAAGCAAGACCAGCAATTGTTTATCAAAATGCTGCTATAAAGGTAAATTCGAATGTACCTGTTATAGTTTATGTCGTAGTTAAATATAAAAATAATTCTGATGGATTTTTTGCAATTCCAGCCAAGCATTTCGGGAAAAAATATATAAACTCGGTTTATCAAGAACCGGCACTTTGGGAAAGTGGATGGTTCAATCCTTTTACTGCAGTTGTAGCCGCTTATGATAATACAAAAATAAACTTCACTATGGGTGGTGGCCCAGAAGGTAACGATGAAATCCCGATTCAAGGTGGAAAAATGATAAAGACAGGTGAAACTCATTCTCAAACAATGAACAAAGGAGATGTCTGGTTACTTTCCATCAATGGTCAAAAACAAGATTTATCTGGTAGTTTGTTCGAAGGTAGCAAGCCCTTTGCTATAGTTTCGGGTATGCATTGCGCTAACTTCCCTTTAGGTAATAGGTCATGTGACTATACCGTTAATATGGAACTACCTACCAAAAATTGGGGTAAGACTCATCTTGTAACTCCTCAGATGGATCGAGCTTTCAATGGAATAGTTAGAATCTACGCATCAGAGCCTAACACAGATATATATAGAGATGGTTCTTATATAGGAACTTTGGAGAAAGGTGGAGGAGGTTCAATAAATGAATCATACCTAGAGTTAAGAGTTTGGCCCAAGTTTCAAGCAAATGGTGAAAGGTTAGTACCAAAAGTTGCGACATTTACTTCTACGAAACCAACAGCTGTTGTATACTACAATACAGGCTCTGCTGAGGATAAAGACTATATAGAAAACATGTTTAGCGATCCATTTATGGCTCAAATACCACCTATAGAATCTGCTATTAAAAGTGCTATAGTCTATTCTCCAAATCCGACAGGTGGGTCAAACCCATTCACTGTAAACTATTTAAGAATTACTTTTCCATTGGTAAATGATAAAATTCCTGATGATTTACTTTTTGCAGAACTATCTACTTCTGGTTTGAAACCAACATATCGTAAAATTAGTGATTCGTATGGTGCTGGTTTTAATCAATTTGGAATAAAACATGAAGGTAAAACTTATGCTTCTAAAGTATTAACTATAGGAACTCAAGGTGTTTATTCAATCAAGTCAGATAGTTCAAAGTTTATTGTAGAATCTTTTGGATCGAGCAATTTTGAGACTTATGGTTTTCCTACTGCCTTTTCTTTAATTGATTATTCAAAAACGGATAGTTTAGCTCCTCAAATTACATATACTCAAGAATGTAATGGAGACATTTTGAAAGATGGAGGAACAGTAACTGATTTTCCTGAAGATGAGGCCACTCGTTCTAATATGGGGGAAATATTTGTTTTAGCAAAAGATAATTATAATTTTGATTGGAGAACTGGAAGTAGTGAATTTATTCCTGGTGAATTTAGAGAATTAAAATGGTGGCTTACTGTAATAGATAAGTCTAAACCTGCTTCGGCATTACTTTATTTTAGTGATAATGCAGGGAATGACACTACAATATTAGTAACCTACGTGAACACTGAAATTGAAGCTACTACAACTTCCACCTCTTTGCAGAATCCGAAAATGAAAGAAGTAAGTTACCAAGATACTATCAGGAATGTATCAAGTAGTAAGTCGATATATCTTACAAGAGTGGAATTCAGTGATAAAAACTCTGGATTCAGTATCGACTCATTCGAGCCAAGTAATTGGGATATGAATATGCCCATATTACCCAATTCGGAAATATACGTCAATGTAAATTTTTCGAGAGATAATATTGACAATACTGATAAATATAATGATTCATTATTTATTGGTATCGGAGTAGAGAAAGAAGGGAGTATAGAAGAATGTCAATACTTCCCAATCGCTAATCACCAAATTACAGCTGACTACCCAACTTATGTATTTGAAGGTAATAGCGACTTCGGAGAATTAGAAGGGGAATCGAAACCGATTAAACTACAAAATGTTATTCGCAATCTATCTAATAAAGCTCCTCTTTATGTATCTAGATTGAAATTTAAATATGGAGATAAGGGATACACTTTAGGTGGATTCACTCCATTTAGTTGGGATATGACTAAACCAATAGATCCTAATAATAATGTATATGTAGATATTATATTTAATCCAAAATCAGTTGAACAAGGTGAACAAGATAAGGAATACATCGATTCATTAGGCATTGGAATAGCAGTTATGAATTCTAACAATAAGTTAGAAGAAATAGAGTTTAGCTACAAAACAATTCAAAAAGCTATATTAAAAGCGAAAGACCTAACTTCGGTTACACCTGAACAAACACTGTCTGAATATATGACAGTTACTGAATCAAGCATTCAGATACTACCACAAGCATTAGCTGATGGATTCACAGAGCTTTCTATCTTCAACTTGGAGGGTAGTAAAGTAAATAATACTGACATACATAACCAAAACTCAATACCAATCAGCTCACTTAAAACTGGGACTTACATAATAACGTTGAAGAGTGATAGTCGATTACTCACTAGAAAGATAAATGTATTGAAGTAAAGTTAGAACCAAATAAATTTAAGAATCCCAGTTAGCATAGCTAGTTGGGATTTTTATTATTTAAATGTAACTAAGTTTACATTACCTGTGTCTATGCTATAACAACAAAAGGGATATAAAATGAAATCATTATTACTTTCAGTTTTAGTATTTTTTAG
>JBFHKR010000138.1:0-6974 GCA_041595255.1 Chlorobiota bacterium | reverse complement strand
CTTGTACTAGTGATAGTACGTGTATAAACACAGCTGACGGCATTAAAAAGCCAGCTACTAATGTGAATGGATACGTTCCCAATTGGTTAGATAAAAGTCCGATTTCACTACCGTATAATTGCGGTGCATACATAGAGGTAATGAAGAGAAATATAATTGAAGCTATTACTGTTAGCCCCAGATAATTCCAGATAGTGATCAATTTAAGAGAAGGCATACCCTTTTTGTAAATTATAGTTCCCATTACCGGCGCAGATAGAGCATAAATCATATCCATATTGTAACCCTCGATAGTGACGTTACTATGCAAAATGCCAGCTGCGACTGTGAATACGAATATAGTTTCTATTCCGATTCTGAATGATTGATAATAAGCTAACCAATGCGGAGGAACTACTTTTATCCATTTTTCATTTCTATTCTTGTATAGGAATAGGCCAGTGAATATGAAAAGTGGTAATATCATCATTAATACAAACCTAGGAGGAAATGATAGGTCTTCTAGGAATCCTGATTTGGAAAGTAGGAACACATAAACTTGCCAGAGAGTTAGTCCAATTACAACAGTAGCCTTTTTCTTTTTCCTAATAGCTAGGTCACTAATTGAGTTATCTATTGCGTAAAACCCAATCTTGATCAGAATCAGATTCATGATTAATGTCAACAATATATATGATAATTCTAACATGATAAACCTATTAATTAGTAAGTTTTGTTACCACTTCGTCAATGGCAGTTACACCATTTTCACCAAGTGCTTTTTTTATTTCTTTCATGGCCTTTTTCCAACTCGGTATTACTTCTGTTACGAACTCCAAACCCGATTTAGTTATAACTAGTTTAGGTAATTGCCTTTGTTCTAAATACCCTTTTTCTGCTAACCGTTTTAGATTGCGACTAACAGTCGATTTTTCTAAATAGTAAAATTCACTTATTTGTTTTTGGGTTATTTCTTTCATCTTAGAAGTAATGAAAAGTATGCTTAGTTGACTTTCCGTAATGTCGTGCTTAGCTAGATGCTTTCTAAATATATTGGAAGTAAGTCTGGAAATTAGTCCAACTTTACCAGCTATGCATGATGAAAAATCTGTTTTTTCTATTTCCGTGTAATTCATAAAAGCAAAATAGAAAACATAAGTTGTATATACAACTTTTATAATAATTTGTGAAAAGAAAAAGAGAGAGGTGGAGATTTCTTATCACTAATTGTATTTTTTGACAAGACACTTTAGATATTGCTCAGTCACGCCCAATCGCATAGCGAGTTTCTTGAGTGTTTCCGCCTTGTTTTCTCTGATATATCTGTATATCAAGTCATCGAATCTGGTTATCTTAGGTACGTAAAAACTAAGACCACCAAGGTTCTCTATCATCTGTATCACGACTGCTTCGCCGCAAACATCGTATATCATTTGCAAATCTTCGGTCAAATCACCGTACTGCAAGTCTCTAAGTATATTCATAATATCTCCTAATAATTTTGAATATGGTAAATAATTCGATTGCTCTGCAATCCGTACAACAATTTTATGTAGATATTACATACTATGCAAGTAATTAATATTCAGAATTTGAATTATTTTTTATATATTTGTTTAACTATATTTATTAATAGAACTTATAATTGAAAATAATTATCACCATATTAATGAGTCTTCTATCACAAAGAAATACATAGGATTAAAATACTTACCAGTCTAATCCTTCTCTTGCATAATTATATATATTTATGTAGCTTACATAGTACAAATATGTAGTATCTACATAACTAAAACTAAGTAAATGTAAAATGGAAAACGTAAACCAAGAAATAGGCAATCGGCTACGCGAGATACGAGATATATTTCACGAAGGAGTGAAGCTCTCCGCCGACCAATTCGCATTCATACTAGACGAGACTGGGGACAAGATTCGAAACTACGAATTAGGAAGAGCTGCTGTTAGTGTGCGACTACTTCGCAAATTGCACGAGAAAGGAATAAACCCAACTTATATAATCACTGGTGAGGGCGATATATTCGCTGATAATAAGGCAGGTGAAAAACGCAGAGAAACCATAAAGAAGAACTTCGAAAAAGGTAAATTAGAATCGAATAATAAGATAATACTAGCAGCCGCAGGGATTTTAGATGTCTAATTATCCTGATTTAAATATTCGTCAACTATATGATTTGATATTTGACTATGTAACTTTGCAGCTAAGTGGCTTCGATAAATCGGATCAACTAAAGCAATTGAAAGCAGTAGCCGATAATAGAGAAGATGGACTATACGATAAAGCATTGAACGAAGCAATGTCTAGTCATATACCGTATATCCCAATTGTGAGTGATAAACAAGAAATACCTGATTACATAAGAGTCTTAAGTGATTCGATTGCCGAAACTAATTATGGTATAGCCCAAGTTAGTGGCGTAGAAATGACTAAACGTGGCATCATAAATGGTCAATATGTACTCTATGAAAAAAATGTATTACCAAAAAATAATGACATAGTTCTAGTAAAGTACAAAAATCAGGTAATGATAAAAAACTATACAAAGAAAGACAATACTATCGTATTGAGTACATCTAGTAAGGAGTTTGACGATATAATACTAGACAAAGGAGATTTATATAATATATTGGGAATAGTAAGATTAAGTCTAAATAGAATTTAGTTTTTTATTTATAAATACATTATATTTATCTTTGTAATAAGATAATTAACAAAAACGGGGTTAAGTTATGAGTACGAAACCAATATTAGTAGTCGATGATAATAAAATCACTACAAAATTACTCAAAAGATATTTGGAATCACATGGCTATGAAGTAATGGTAGCACATGATGGAATCGAGTGTTTAGAAGCTGTAAAAGTAAAAAAACCTTATGCTATAGTACTAGATGTGATGATGCCTAGAATGGATGGATACGAGACTGTTCGTAATCTAAAATCCAATCCAGAAGATTCTCAAATTCCAGTTGTTATCGTAACTGCTCTTAATGACACAGCGAATCAATTAAAGTCTATAGAAGCAGGAGCAGATGATTTCTTAAGCAAACCAATCGAAGAAAAGTTATTGGTCGCTAAAGTAAAATTATTATCAAATTTGAATATAGCACAGAAAAAAGTAATTACTTTAAAAGAAGCTTTGGACAAAGCAGGTCAATCGTCTGAAGAAGTACTTACACTAGCAGGACTAAACGTAGAATAATGAACAAGAGAATATATCTAACTGCTTTAGCAGTTGTATTTGCTACCCTTTTTTTGGGTAGCTGTAAAACACTGAATCAATTCGCTGATTCACTGAACAATTTGCAACGTCTAGAATTCAAATTGGACAATGTAAATAATTTTAGTTTGGCTGGAGTAAATCTGAGCAATATCAAATCTGTATCTGATATTTCTATAATGGATGGGATAAAGCTAACTAAAGCCTTTTCTGATAAAAAGCTACCTGCGCAATTTGTGCTCAATGTAGATGCAAAAAACCCTAATGATGGTAAAGGAGGATCCAAACAATCGTCTGCTACCCTCTCCTCTTTTGATTGGAAATTATTTATAGATGACAAAGAAACCATAGCTGGTAATATTAACAAAGAATTTGTTATCCCAGGTACTGGCAGCTCTGAGACTATTCCATTAGTCATGAATATTGATTTGTACCAATTTTTTGGTAACAAAGGTTACGAAGACATTATAAACCTAGCATTAGCAATAGGTGGTCAGAATGGTAGTGCTGCTAGACTAAAACTAGATGCTAAACCAACAGTAAAAACCCCATTGGGCAATATAAATTACCCTAACCGTATCACAATAGTTGATAAAGGTTGGACAAACTAAATGTTTGATTATCTTTTGATTTTTCCATATATTGTCTTGATTATTATCTCAAATTATAACGGAGCTTTGTAGCTTTTTATGGACGTTCCCCTGATTATAACGGCTGTATCTATACTAATTGCTACTTCAATTTCATTTTTATCTAATATGATCTCGGCTTTGAGCCAAGACGATATAGATGGGTTTATAGAAAACGAAACTCCCAATGCCCGCAAACTCCAAAAAGTATGGTTAAAGTTTGACGAAACCTTCAATCCATTTATGATGATTGAAACCGCACTGTATGCTATAGCTATATTCTCCTTCGGACTTATATTTGACTTTGATAGTAGCTACATAATTACGATTATCAGTAGTTTTTTGCTATTAATCGTAATTACATTAGCGCTCAAATTTATAGCTTATTTTACCGGTATCAAACTATCTAAAACCGTTGCGCCAAAATTCGTTCCTTTCTACGAGATGTTCTATACTGTACTTTCGCCTTTAGAATTGCTTAATGAAAAAATGTCGCAAAAGATAAGCGGTAAAAATGCAGAAGAATTCAGCAGAGAAGAAATAACGGCTTTATTCGAATCAGCTAA
This sequence comes from Chlorobiota bacterium, assembly GCA_041595255.1. Taxonomy (GTDB): domain Bacteria; phylum Bacteroidota; class Ignavibacteria; order Kapaibacteriales; family UBA2268; genus PGYR01. The sequence goes on along the minus strand of JBFHKR010000138.1, from coordinate 2,563 downwards.
AGATGAGGGCTCATTAGATGACGATGAGTATCGTATTTTAAAAAACATAATGAATTTTAGTGAAGTGTTAGTGACTGACGTTATGACTCCTAGAACTGTCATGATAACACTGAGAGCTAGCCAGACAATTGGTGAAGTACAAGATAAAGCAGAACTAAGCCAATACTCAAGAATACCAGTTTGGAGCGATGATCACCAAGAAGAAGAGATTATTGGATATGTATTATCCAAAGATGTATTCTTAACAGCACTAAAAGGTGAGCAAGAGAAAAGCATTAGCTCTATAACTCGAGAACTCAACTTGATAAACGAAAACACTAGATTGGACAAGGCTTTAGAAGAATTCCTACGCCGTAAAAAACACATGTTCGTCGTAGTAGATGAGTATGGTGGAGTAGAAGGTCTAATAACTATGGAAGACGTACTAGAGACTATACTAGGTGTAGAAATAGTCGATGAGGGCGATAAAGTAGCCGATCTACGTGTACTAGCCAAACAACAAAGAGACAAGCGTATAGAACGCAAAAACGATTTGTAGATTCGCTTGAACTGCTATGAAGTTACTAATTCCAATTTTACTTTTTACCCTCTCTTGCAATACCTTAATTTCTGAGGAATTTAATCGTATTGGGGTGAATTATTCTAATACAATTGGGATATATTCTCTTTCTCCCAATTTGAGTGACAAATCAGACATATTCCAATCAATTGAAAGATATAGTGTATCATATTATAGTGATATTGAACTTCGACATTTATTAGAAAATACTAAAGTAGTAATTAAGTTGGGCTACTCTCAATATAGTCTCAACGAATTAGAATCTTCAGTTAAAAGCACTAGTAATTGCTACCACTACTGGTTATTACATTCATTTGCCATTAACTGATAATCTATTTTTTATAATATTCCCTCTAACTAAAAAGCAACTTCTTGGATTTTTCTAATTGTTCTCTGTGCATTGGGTGTGCTATTCTTATTAGCTCGGATATTCTTTCTTCTATTGTTTTACCGTATAGATTAGCTACACCGTATTCTGTTACTACGTAATGTATATGTGCTCTTGTAGTAACTACGCCTGCTCCTTGCTTTAGGAATGGGACTATCTTCGATTCACCTTTACTTGTAGTCGAACTAAGAGCAATAATTGGTTTTCCTCCTTCTGAGAGCGAGGCACCGCGAATAAAATCCATCTGGCCGCCAACTCCAGAGTATATCTTAGAGCCGATAGAGTCAGCACAGACCTGTCCCGTTAGATCTATTTCTATTGCGCTATTGATAGCAACCACTTTCGGGTTTCTCTGTATCACAGTTGGACTATTTACATAGTCCGAATCTAACATGTGTACCGAAGGGTTATCGTCTATAAAGTCATATAATTTCCTGCTACCTACTACAAATGAAGAAACTATATATCCCTTGTGTTTATTCTTATATTTACCATTGATTACTCCGCTTTCTACTAATGGCAATATACCATCAGAGAACATTTCGGAGTGGATACCCAAGTTCTTATGATTACCGAGGAAGGATAACACAGCATTCGGTATAGCGCCTATCCCCATTTGGAGAGTTGACCCATCCTCAATAAGCTCAGCTATGTTTTTTCCTATAGCCATATTTTCCTCAGTAAGAGCAGCGTACTCAACTTCGTATAAATCAATGTTTCCTTCTACTTTTACATCAATATCATCTATATGAATAATACCATCACCGTGAGTTCTGGGCATTTTATCATTTATTTGAGCTATAACTATTTTAGCAGTTTCCATAGCTGCTAGTGAAGTATCTATAGAAGTACCGAGTGAACAAAAACCATGTTTATCTGGCGGTGAAACTGTGATGAGTGCAACATCTATCTTTATTACTCCTTTGCGGAATAGTTTGGGTGCTTCACTCAAGAAAATAGGAATATAACTATTCGCTCCACCTCTTATGGATTTTCTGGTATTGGCACCTACGAACATTGCCTTCACAATGAATGAGTCTTCCATTCCTTCATTGCAATAAGGAGCGGGGCCTTCTGTGTGAATTTGATATATGCTTACATTTCTAAGCTCTGTATGTCTATCACTCATGGCCTTTACAAGGAGCGACGGAGTCGCTGCGGCTGAGTGAATAAATACATTGTCATTACTTTTGATTAGCTTTACGGCTTCTTGTGCTGTTTTTGTCATATATTTGGTAGTTTTAGTAAATTTTAATTTTTCGAATCTAGTGAAAATGAAAGAAAATGACTTAATTAAAGATTAAATACTCTTTTTTCTTTTTTGTATAATATTCTTTTCTTATATTTGTCTTAGGTAATAACTCAAAATACGAATAATTGAAAAGAACATTTGCCATATTATCAATACTATTATACATCAATGCGTTGATTATACCTGTGTTCCCTGTATTCAATTACATGGTCAATACTGAATTGTACGAGGCATTATGTATCAATAAAGACAAACCAGAAATGGAATGTAATGGTAAATGTCATCTATCTGATGAGATAAAAGAGCAAGAAACTGAAAAGAAAACTACTCCTTTACTCGACATCAACCTAAAAGACTATCCTAT
>JBFHKR010000137.1:0-7069 GCA_041595255.1 Chlorobiota bacterium | reverse complement strand
TTAATAGAGAAGAATGAATGGTAAGGTTATTTGTTGATAAGCTTGGAACTGGTCATAATGATATGTTTCTTAAAATAGAAGATAAACTTAGCATTGCAGATAGCTATTATTTACCTGATTTCCTTGAACTTGAGGATGAAGTTGATATTACTACATCATTACTATGTAGCCACTTAATTGATTATTGGATTTCACTAATCCATCAAATCGAAAAAGATGAACCTGTATTCCTCCCTTTTGATATATCAGACCAATATATAGGAGGAATATTGGTTACTAAATTGAAGAAATGTATACAATTAAAAAAAGTTTTTTCTCAAAATATACAGGGTTATAGTGTAAATAAATCGATACTTAAAGATTTTGATTATACGACTCTTGATTTCGAAGAAAGTTCACAAACAGAATCTTTAGTTAATCATATATCTTTTCTAATTGATTTTTTAGTGATGTCAAAAGCTAATCTTTAAATTTAACTTTGTTGCGGTATCAAAGTATTCAAAATATCATCCGCTATCTCCTTAACAGCATTTGGCCGAGCAAATTCCTTTATCCTTTCAGACATATTATTTAGTTCAGATTCGTTCTCAATTAATTGTTTAATAGAATTAAGTAACGAGTCCTGAATCTTATCATTGTTAATCAATATTGCAGCTTTACTTTCATCTAACATTCTTGCATTTTCATATTGTTCGTTATTAGATGCAGAAGGTAAAGGTACTAATATAGATGGCTTAGCTAGCACAGATATTTCTGCAACAGTCGTAGCCCCTGATCTTGCCACAACCAAATCAGCAGCACTATAAGCAGTCGCCATATCATCTATAAATATAGATGCATTGACATTTGGTGGGATAACTGCAGGAATTACATAGTTCTTCCCTGTTTGCCAAATAATATTCACTTTCATATCGCCAAATTCTTTGAGGTTTTTCTCAACAGCCAAGTTGATAGATTTCGCTCCTAAACTACCGCCAAATATAAATATAGTCTTATATTCTGGGTTGAAATTATACTTTTTTAATGCTGCTTCTTTAGTAGGTGGATTTAGTATTTCGTCTCTAACAGGGTTACCCAAACAATTCAATTTGAACACAGATATTGGATCGAAATATTCAGCACTTTTTTCGTATGAGGTGTAAACTTTTGTAGCATATTTAGAGAGCCAAAGGATACTTTTTCCCGGATTAACATTAGACTCCATCAGAAAAAGTTTTTTCCTTAATCTTCTAGCTGCTAAACCAGGAGGATAACTAATATAAGCACCAGTACAAATAACAGCATCAATTTTTTCTTTCTTTATAACACTACGTGCTTTAGTTATTGCCTTTATGAATGTTATTGGATACATTATTCCTTTCATATTTTTGCCTGGAAATGCAGTAATAGGCATAGCATAGTACGGAAATCCCATTTCTGGAATTTTTATGGATTCTATTCTATCTTCAGTACCAATAAAAAAACAATTTACTTTATCGTTGTGGTTATCTCTTAGATAGTTAGCTACAGCAGTAGCAGGGAATAAATGCCCACCAGTACCACCAGCAGCAAATAATAGATTAATTTTCTTATCAGTCATTAGTTTTTGTTTTTTACTTCATATTTATCTGAAATTTACTCACATATTTTCTTAATTCAAATAAAATTTATATTTTAGTATTCAGTAGCATAAATTAAATCTAAACTATAATCTCTCGGGGGAAATGATGAGAAAACTAGTCCTATTATTATGCCTTTTTACGTATGTATCAGTTCAGGCTGGAAGTCCTGACATCAACGCATACTTAGAAATGGTAGCAAACGGTAAAATCACAGAAGTAAAATCACAGTTGCCAGACTTAATGGTCGAATATCCAGATGATGCTGGCGTAAAACTACTATTAGCAGTAGTAATTGACGATGCTCACAAATCATTAGACATTTATCAGAAGATAGTAGCTAACTATCCGGAGAGTGACTGGGCTGATGATGCTTACTGGAGAATTGTTCAGTTTTATGCTTTAAAAGGTGAAACTAACAAAGCTCAATATGAATTAAATTATTTCAGAACCAAATATCCTCACTCGCCATATATAGTTCCTGCAGCAGAAGTTGTACGTATGGCAGAAGGTATTTTCAGAAAAGAAAATAACATACTAAGAGCTACTAACGAAAAGCCTATTGGTAGAGATAATACGCCTATTATCAAAAATGAGCCGATTTACAAACCTGAACCTATGCAAGATCTTACATCTGAAAAAGAGCCAGAAAAAATTGGTATGGTTATAGAAAGAGAACAACCTACTAAACCGGTAATAGAACCAGTACAAGAAGAACAACAAATACAGATAAAAAAAGTTGTTGCATCTAACCAAGACAATTTGGCTATGAATAGCGGCAATCACAAAGTAGTAAGACAAAGAGTAAGAGTTGATGTACAAGATATTAATCCAACTCCAGCACCTGCTCCTTCTGAGATATTAGAAGAGCAAAAAAAGAAAATATCTGAGACTGAACCTGAAATTGCAGAAGCTAGAATTGAGCCTGTTGTTGAGAAAAAAGTAATAACTCAACCACAAACTATTGAAGCTGAAGAAGTAGGTAATACAGGGTATTACGGTCTACAAGTTGGCTTATTTGACGATATGAAAAACGCAAATACAGAAATGAAAAAGTTCTTACGTAAGAGAATGAGAACAGAAGTAAAAGAAAAATCAATAAATGATAAACAAAAATTTGCTGTAGTAATTGGAAACTATTCTAGCTTAGAATCAGCTAATGCAGCAAAAATTATCGTTCAGCAACAATGTGATTGTGATCCAGTCGTTTTTGAGAAATAATATATTTACTCGAGAATAAAATAAATGAATAAATTGAAGTTAATTACAGCGATTATAATGTTAGCTTTCTTAACGATGAATTGCAAATCCGAAGGAAATGAAATGTCTGAGAAAAGTTCTGTATATGATTATACTGCAAAGAATATAGACGGTGTAACAGTTAATCTATCAGATTACGAAGGGAAAGTATTACTAATTGTCAATACTGCTAGTGAATGTGGCTTTACTCCGCAATACGAAGGTTTACAAGAATTATATGCTAAATACAAAGAACAAGGGTTCGAAGTACTAGCTTTTCCTTGTAATCAATTCGGTGGACAAGAGCCAGGAGAGGGAAATGAGATAAAAGAATTTTGCTCAACAAAGTTCTCTACTACCTTTCCCCTATTTGACAAAATTGATGTCAATGGAGAGAATGCTCATCCATTATACGTTTATCTTAAATCTGAACAATCAGGTTTAGTAACGGATGATATCAAATGGAACTTTACTAAGTTTCTTATTGGTAAAGATGGTGTACCTATTAACAGATATGCACCTCAAACAACTCCAGCAAAAATAGCCCCAGACATTGAAAAAGAATTGAACTCGTAGATTAACTTAATCGAATTCTAAAATTTGTAAAAGCAACTCAATTTCTTGAGTTGCTTTTTTTGTTAAGTTGCAACTTGAACTAAACTGAGAATCAAATGAATACATATGCTTTAATTATTACCGCTATAGTATTAATCGAATTTATAATAGATAACACGACCAAATATTTAAATCTAAAAGCATTGGATGCTGAATTACCAAGCGAATTTACCGATGTATATGATGCAGATACATATGGTAAGTCACAAGAATACACCAAAACTCGAACTAAGTTTGGGTTTATTAGCTCAGGGTTTGGTTTAGTTTCTTTATTATTATTTTGGCATTTAGGCGGATTCGAATATGTAAATACTTTAGCAGAAAGTTGGAGTGAAAGTTTTATAATTCGTGGATTATATTTTTTTGGTATTCTTATATTCTTACAACAATTAGTTTCTCTACCATTTTCTATTTACTCTACTTTCGTAATTGAAGAGAAATTCGGCTTCAATAAAACAACTGTTAAAACATTTATAATTGACATTATCAAAGGTCTATTACTTCTTACTGTTATAGGAGGATCTGTTTTAGCACTTATACTATATATATTCAGTGAACTAGGTGAATTGAGTTGGCTTTATGCTTGGGGAGCTGTAATACTATTTACATTAGTTATGCAATATATAGCACCCAAATGGATAATGCCTCTGTTTAATAAATTCAAACCACTAGAAGATGGAGAATTAAAGCAAGGTATATTGGAATTTGCAGATAAAGTTGATTTCCAATTGCAAGATATATTTATAATGGATGGTTCAAAGCGTTCTTCAAAATCAAATGCTTTCTTTACTGGTTTCGGTAAAAATAAAAGAATTGCATTATTTGATACATTAGTAGAGAAGCACACAACTGGTGAGTTAGTATCCGTATTAGCTCATGAGATAGGTCACTATAAGCGTAAACATATATTTCAAGGGATGCTTATAAGCATTCTACATACTGGGGTACTATTCTATCTATTATCTTTATTCTTATATCAGGAAGGTTTATATTTCGCATTTTATATGGATAGCACTCCTATTTACGCTGGATTTCTATTTTTCTCTCTGCTATATAGACCTATCGAAACTTTATTATCAGTAGGTATGAATATATTATCACGAAAAAATGAATTTGAAGCTGATGAGTTTGCTGTAGTGGGAAGAGCCAATAGAGAAGATATGATTTCGGCTCTTAAGAAACTTTCGAAAGATAACTTATCGAACCTAACTCCACATAAGTGGTATGTGTTTATGAACTACTCTCACCCTCCAGTAATAGATAGAATAAAGGCAATCAGAACAACAAAAATATAATTACATCTCTATTTCGGTATGTAGCGCGATTTCTTCTAATACGGCACTAACACGAAGACACTCTGGCATATCCCCTGAGAATACTACAGCTTTACCAGAGTTATGGACTTGCCAAGTAATTTGTTGGGCTTTATCGTAGTCACAGTTAGTAGCTTTTATTACTTGATTAATAACTTCATCGAATGTATGCCACTCATCATCATATAAGATTACTTTAGTTGGGTTGGCTACATCTACTTCTACAAGTTCTTCAATTTCTGGAGATTCTTGTTGATCCGCCATATATATGTTGATTCTTTTGATATTCATATCTGACTATAATTATTAGGATTGCAAAAATACGAAAAAATCTCTACTTAAGTGAACAATAATATTATTAATGAATTACCAATATTTTGACGATATTTGCAATAAGATATTTAGTTATAATTTATAATTCAAGGGAGTATTATGAGATATTTAAAATCACTAGTTTTATTATTTGCTTTAATTCTAGTAACAAGTTGCAAAGATGATAATCCTACAGATGGTAGTGATGCATCTGGTTTGGCAACTGCAATAAATGGAACTCAAGGGTCATCAATTACTTATACTAAAATGGATGGCACCGAAGGTAGAACAACGGGAACAACAGTTTTCGGTTGGGATGGCGGACAGCTTCTTAATTCAAATTTTTTCAGATTACTAAGGTTAGGTTCAGATGTAGGAACTTTTAATATTAGATTTAATATGGAAAAAGGAACTAAATTTAATGATATTGCTATTGGTGAGCACTCGTTTACTCCATCTATTCTGTTATTACAAGATTCACAATATTTGAAAGGCCTTCATATAGAAGGATATTTTAGCTTTAGTAATGTATTCCCTCAGGGTGAACCTTTTTCAGGTACTGTTAAAATATATAAGGATAAAAGTTTTGGGTCTAAGACATATAGTATTTCAGGCGAAATCGATGCTACATTAAGTGGCTCTAATCGTAAATTCAAAGCATATTTTTGGAAAGAAGAAGCTACTTGGTAATATATTTAATACTAAAAAAAAGAGCCATCTATCAACTTGTATAGATGGCTCTTTTTTTAAATTTCATAGAATCTAATTCAATGCTGATTTCGGAACTTCACCAGTTAATGTTTTGAGAAATGCAACTATGTCATTCACATCTTCATCACTTAGTTTTTTATTTAGTTGTACATCCGCCATTATGGCTACAGCATCTTCCAACTTCTCCACACTACCATCATGAAAATATGGCCATGTTTTTTCAATATTTCTAAGCCCTGGTACTTTGAAAAAGTATTTATCTGATTCAACAGAAGTAGCCTCAAACTTTCCTTCGTCTTTTTTCTTGGAACCAGTTGCTTCCCAATAAGGCTTATAAACACCAAATTTTTGGTACATATTGCCACCTAACTGAGCACCAGCGTGACATGTGATACAACCATTATCCATAAACTTTTTCAAACCCTCTTTCTCTTGATCATTAAGAGCTTCAACTTTCCCAGCCAAATAATCATCAAATCGAGAAGGTGTAATTAAAGTTCGCTCGAAAGCACCGATTGCGTTAGCAACATCAGTTATTGTTATCTTCTTAGAGTCTGGAAATACTTCTTTAAATTCAGATTTGTATTCGTCTATTCCGTTCAATCTTTTCTCTAAGAAAGCGGCACTAGGCATAGCCATCTCAACTGGATTAACTATAGGACCGGCAGCTTGTTCTTCGACATCCTTCGCTCGACCATCCCAGAATTGAACAAAGTGGAAAGCGGCATTTAGGACAGTAGGTGAGTTCCTACCACCGAATTCACCCTTATCACCAGGTGAGAATGGGAGATTATCTACCCCATAGGTTTCTAGGTTATGGCATGAATTACAACTGTTGTTCCCATCTTTTGATAATCTAGTATCATAATATAATTTCTTACCTAAAGCAACCTTTTCAGGAGTAATAGGATTTTCTGGGTTTTCTATACTAGTTGGTAAAACTGCAAACATTGTTTGAGCTTTTGTTAATATTTCATCTTTGACTTGCGGGTCATCTATTGGCTCTTTATCTTTCTCACCCCCACATGAGAAAAGAGTAAACATAGCAAATGTCCCAAACACTAAAGCGGCAATTCTTTTTTTCATAATTATTCCTTAATTGTAAAAAACCATAGACGATTAATATACTAATTATTGAGGAATAAATTGTACTTTATTACTTTACTATATTAATCTTTCTTGTGAGTAACCTAGTATTACTTTTCAGTGTTATTATATAAGTCCCAGATTTTAGTGAACTGATTGATATAGTGTTTTGAGCTTGTATATTTGTGCTCATCT
>JBFHKR010000136.1:0-7195 GCA_041595255.1 Chlorobiota bacterium | reverse complement strand
CCCATTCCTGCGAAAAGAGAAGTGTTGGAATTACTATAAGTAGTAGTATATATTTCATTTTTTGCCCTTAGATAGATAGTTGATAGAATAGAGACACGCAAATTGTCAGTTTAGTTACATGTATGTACCGATTTTTTTCACTAAGTGCAATTCTAATAAAGAATCATAAAAAAAGGCCGCTCTCAGTTAAGAAAGCGACCTTTATCAAATCGTAGTAGCGTATGCTTGGAATTTATTTTACTATTACTTTCTGAGTAAATGTTCCGTAGTCAGTTGTCATCTGTATGAAGTATGCACCTGAAACTAAGTTATTAGGAGTCCAAGTTATTCCCCAATTACCTTGAGTCATATATTTAGATACTAAACCTTCTAGTTTGTTTCCAGTAGCATCATATACATCCATTGTTACCATAGTTGATTGAGTTAACTCAAACTCTATTGTAGTTTGTTTTTCAACTGGGTTAGGATATAAGTTGATATTACTTACTTTGTCAAAGTTCGTTACTGCATTGTTGTTCCATTTAACTGAAGCTACGACATCAGTGTTAGGGTTCATAGCACCGCTAGTCTTCATAACGTTGAATGTGTTAAGAGCAGTCCAATCTACAGCCCAGTTCGTCTTTCCAAATGCACCGATATAGTCAGTTTGAGTATGGAAACCATTATTAGGTAATTGCTTGACGCCTGACCATGCTGGACCTTGTGCAGGACGAGGATCTAATCCCCAAGAATCTTGCATTCTGCTTATAGAAGCTATGTTTGGATTTGCAATCTTGTTACCATTCTCTGATTTGCCTAAGTAAGTTCTAAGAGATTCTAAAGAGTAACCTTTGATTACTTTTCCATCAGATTCAGTATCAGGTACATCTGGAGCTATATCGTTAAGTGTTGGCATTTCTTTACCATCTATATTCCACCAGATAAAATTTTGCAAGTGCAAGTCACCATTAGCCAATCTAGCTTCCGAATCTTGTCCGTTTTCTAGATCTTCTAAATCAAGTCCTTTCTTAGTTTGTTCAGTCATAATACCGTTCATATACTTACCACCAGCATTATCACGGAATATGAGACCCATTGATTTACTATTTCCAGAGTTAGCACCAGAACCAATGTAAGTAACATTTGCTATTTGTGGTATTGCGAATGGAGCAGAATCATCTGGTTTGTTACCACCATCGTGCTCACCTGCCATGTTACCAGTATTTGGAGCTTGGATAGAGAACCAGAATTGACCCATTCCAACAAACCCTTCGTCATAATCGAAAGCATCATCGCCGTTAAAAGCTGATACTAAATATTTAGTATTAACATTACCACCGAACCACTCAAAACCATCATCTTTATTGAATATTACTTCCACAAATTCGATAGTAGTTCCAGCACCAACAGCACCCATAGTAAGTCCATTGATTTCGTTTCCTTCACCTATATCTGAACCACCGTGACGGATTGATACATATTTAACTATACCAGAGTTATCCATTGGGTCGTTCCCACCATATTTACCTAAGTTATTGTTCTCAGGAATACCTTCTATATTTCTTACTACGTCAGGATTATTTGTAGGAGCATTCCCTAATATAATAAGTCCACCCCATAAGCCCGTTTCTTCCATTGGGAAATCAGTATCGTCGTAAGGATCATCACCTTCGAAAGTGAAGATAATTGGTTGTGAAGGTGTACCTTCTGCGTAAATCTTACCACCACGAGCGATAATTAGAGCAGAAGCATTTGATTCTTGACCCGGTTTACCTTGGATGATAGTACCTGGCTCAATCCATAACTCAGCACCTTCTTCAACGAAAACAAATCTGTCAAGTACATAAATGTTATCGTTTGTAAACCATTTTTTCTCACCAGCGTTAATCCAGCTATCAGTCACTACTACAGTGTTAGATGCGATTTGACGGCTAACTTCAAAGAAGTAAAGACCTGTCCAACGAGCAAACCACATATCACCTGGAGCAAAAGCACCTATGTAATCAACATCTTGTATAAAACTGTCATTTAGTTTTAGAGTTTGACTAGTTGCTGCTGCTGAAGAAGGAGTAGGAGTAGGATTGAACAATCCATTTTGTCCTCTATCTATTTTGTTTAATCCTGGGTCTGTAATCCAGTTGTTATTACTAGCATTTGCTAGATAATCACGAGCAGGTTGCAAAGAGTAACCTTTGATTACTTTTCCATCAGATTCAGTGTCAGGTACATCTGGAGCTATATCAGTAAGACTTGGATTAGTTTTACCATTTATATCCCACCAGATATTGTTCTTAAGCGCTAGGTCGCCAGTAGTTAATCTATTTCCAGAATCTTCTCCATTTTCTAAATCCTCAATGTTCAATCCCCAAGTAGTGAAACCAGTGAAAATTGAATTATAGTATTTACCGCCAGCGTTGTCTCTAAGTATCAGACCAGCTGATTTATTATTACCAGAGTTTGCTCCAGACCCAATATATGTAACGTTTGAAATTACAGGTCTAGCATAAGGTTGAGAATCATCTGGCTTATTACCACCATCGTGCTCACCACCTTGATTACCAGTGTTAGGAGCTTGTAGAGCTAACCAAAATTGACCTTTACCATTGAATCCTTCATCATAATCGAACGCGTCATCACCGTTAAAAGCAGATACTAAGAATCTAGTATTAACATTACCACCGAACCATTCGAAACCGTCATCTTTGTTGTAAAGTACTTCTACATACTCGATAGTAGTTCCAGCACCAACAGCACCCATTGTAAGACCGTTTATTTCGTTTCCTTCACCGATATCAGAACCACCGTGGCGAATAGATACGTAACGTACCACACCCGAGTTATCCATTGGGTCGTTGCCACCATATTTACCAAGTTGATTGTTTTCTGGTATACCTTCTATATTTCTTTCAATGTCAGGGTTGTTAGTAGGTGCTTTACCTAGTATTATAAGTCCACCCCAAAGTCCAGATTCTTCCATTGGGAAGTCTGTATCATCATAAGGATCATCTCCTTCGAAAGTGAAGATGATTGGTTTATCTGGAGTTCCTTCTGCGTATATTTTACCACCACGAGCGATGATTAGAGCTGATGCGTTTGATTCTTGTCCTGGTTTTCCTTGTATTACTGTCCCTGGTTCTATCCATAGTTCCGCGCCTTCTTCAACGAAGACGAATCTATCTAGAACGTAGATGTTATCTGCCGTCATTGTCTTAGTCTCACCAGCATTTATCCAACTATCAGTTACTGTGATAGTTTCAGCTTGTGATGTATATCCTACTATCATCATTGCTATGATTAATTGTAGTAATTTTTGCATCCTATTAACTCCTAATAAAGTATTATAATAAAAAATAATTAGTCAAAATTATAAGAGAAGCCCAATGAGAAATTAGTTCCTAAGTCATATTGAGTATTGTAGTACTCTTGACCTTTGAAACGATAAAGTCTTTCCATACGAGCGTCTAATATATTTCTAGCTGAGAACTTTAAGTTCAAGTTTTCAATTAATCTTTGGCTGAAAGTAAAGTTCAGCATATTTCTTGGTTGTTCGAAAACATCGGGAGTACCACCTAAACTTACATCTGACAATCTCTCGCCAAATACGTTATAGTGCAATCCAACATCTGTTCCTGATTCATAATCTACATAAGCCAAATCAACATTTAGTACATAAGGTGATTGACCTTGTAGTTGTCTTGTACGAGAAGCATTCGGGTCATAAGATTGTATCAATTGATATTCTTGATCCGAGATATCTACTTGTGATTGTACTAAAGTTAAGTTAACACCTAACTGAAAGTTTTCTAATTCAGGTATGAAACCTAAGTTCTTTCTTGCTTCGAATTCCATCCCGAATAGTTGTGCCGAAGCTACATTTTTCATTTGCACGTTACCGTTTGCATTTACTATCACTCTTTCGATTGGGTTGGTGAAATCCTTATAGAAACCACTAACAGAAACAATCTCACCCGGATTCATAAACCATTCCCATCTAACATCGAAATTGTCGATAATCGATCTCTGTAAATTAGGGTTACCAATAAATGTATAGCCACCAACAAACTCGAAGAAATCGAAATCAGCTAATTCTCTGAATGTTGGTCTTGCAAGAGTTTTTCCATAAGCGAATCTTAAATTTTGATTTTCAGATAAGCTATAAACGGCGTTCATCGATGGTAATAAGTCAGCTTCGTTAATGGAAGCTATTGGTAGTGTAGTATCACGACTAGTGATTGACATATCAGTAGTTTCTAACCTAGCTCCACCAATTAATCTGAACCCTTCTACTAACTCTACATCAACCATTCCATAGAAAGCAGTTATATCTTGTGCACCTGTGTAAGCATCCTTAGGTACAAAACGGTCTTGCAGATAAATACCGAAATAGTTGAAATTACCTGTAGAAGCCCATTCTTTATACCCTGTACTATCAGCAACAAATTGATTTACATTACCATCAAAAGTCATAGGAGTTCTATTGTCATCTATTTCTAATACATATCTATCTTGATTAAATGATCTATTTGAGTTCTGAAAAGCGAAACCTGTTTTGAATTTGAATGCCGTACCAACAGCTTCAGTCAATGGAATTTCTATATCCATTTTCGCGTTATTTGCTGTTTCAGTCAAATCTCTGAAATATCGTGTAGGTAAATCATAGTGATTCTCGTCCACTCTCCAAGTAGTATCAGTGCCGTTTATTTGATCAGTTTCGTAAGTGAAGAATCTTAAGTCTGGTTCGTTTTGTAACGTGTTTGCAGTTGATAAATTCCAGTCAATTTTTGCATTAGAAATACTTGCAAAGCTGTGCTCACCAGATAATTGGTATGATTGTATATTTCTTTCAGTATATTTCAATGTGCTAGAGCGAACTAAATCTGTTTCAGGGTAAGTTTCATCGAAATATGAAATACTTTGTGCTACTGACTCGCCAGATTGATTATAAAATAAGTTGAATTTCACTCTATCTGTAGCCGTGAAATCGTAAGCCACATTAGCCAGAGCACCCCAGTTTACTTCAGAAGTACTCTTAGAGTCATTTATCAACTTACTAGATCTAAGTTCATTGGCTTCACCTGAAGTTAGCTCATAGACCGCAAATTGTCCGTTATTGTAATTATTGATATTATTGCCATAACTTAAGCTAGCTAAGTAGCCAAGTGAATTACCGAATAGTTGGAATTGGTCACCCATATTAAATGACATACTTCCATTGATTGGTGCTGTAGTTTGGTGAGGTGCCATTTCCGAACTGAACTGCTTTGATAGGTCATCTAGCTTAGCAACACCAGCACCATCTATATCTTTTTTCTTGCTTCTTACATCTTGTAGCGAGGGTATAACATCAGAATTTTTAATAGCGTCTGGTACACTTCTCGAACCATCGTCAAAACCTAACCAATCTGTAGATGATCCATTGTAAGTTAGTACATCTTGTCCAGTAACGATTGTATTAGCTGTAGAAGACATAGAAAGACTTGCACTGAATTTATCAGGGTAAGACTTCGTTTTTATATCAACTGAACCACCAGTAAAATCACCAGGTTTGTCTGGAGTTGCCGTTTTGATAGTTACTATGTTTTCTATCATTCCAGAAGGGAATAAATCTAAGTGAACTGATTTTTTATCAGGGTCAGCACTTGGTAAAGATGTCCCATTAAGTTGAGTGTTAGAGTATCTATCACCCAAACCACGTATAAATACGTGTTTACCGCCTACAACGGAAGCGCCAGTTACATTATTCATTGCGGCTGCTGCATCACCAGCACCACCTCGAGATATTTCTTTAGAACCAATTGCATCTGAAAATGATTGAGATTTTTGTCTTTCTTTAAGAAGAGCAGCACCAGTTTCTTGTACTGCTTTAGCTGTTACCAATACTTCATCACTCATACTTGATTCAGTTTTCAATGCTATCTCAACTTTAGTTGTCTCATCAGCTTTGATTACAACGTCTTTTACTTCTGTTTTAGCATAACCAATATAAGAGAAAGTGACTGTATATGTACCAGGGGTTATCTTTTTGATAGTATAGCTACCATCTACTTTAGTCATAGCACCTAGTTTGGTGTCTTTGATTTGTACAGTAGCGCCTATCATAGCATCACCATAGTCTTGGTCAGTGACAACACCCGATAGCGTACCAGTTTGTGATAATAGGGAAACTGACATTATTGCCATAGTTCCGAATAGTAAGATTATCTTAGTCAAGTAGTTCATTTTAGAGCTCCACATTTATTATTACTTGTTTGACTTAAATTATTAATTGTTTTAATTTCGTATTTAAAGATGGTAGGAAAGCTCACCGCGAAATCCGCGTTAAGTTGTGAAGCTCCGAATCGCATTAAGTTAGAATTTTTTCTAGACCAATACTGACGGTTCAGGGTTCGCTTCCCACCATAAAATTTTTCTGAGATAAGGTTGTTCATCTTATTCTTTTCGAGCTTCACTTGAATATTTTCGTTTTCGTTTTTTGACACAGTGCAAAGTTGTGATATTAGATTTAAGGTGTGTTGAATCTTGTGTTAAGATTGTGTTAAATACGGCTTGGGTTATGAGCTTTGTGTAGCAGCGGTGAAGCGAGTGTTAAGGAAGTGTTAAGGTTGCAGAAATAGATAGTGTACTAATGAGAAATATTATTAAAAAACAGAATTAGAGTTTTCTAAATAGTAGGAGATATTAATAGAATAATGGAGTAGATTTTTTTGATTAGTTTGAATTTAGTTACTCGATTTTAAACTCACTAAGTATAAATTCAGAGCCTGGTTCGTATGTTTCTGTTACCTTGAAATGAGATAACCTTTTTTTGTTAAGGTATTGTGTGTAAACATGTCCTTTGTCTTTAGAATAGAAAAATCCAGCTATATTTTGTTTGTCTTTATAAGTAATTCTAATTGTATTCATTTCCCAGAATCTAGTTTTTAATTCAACATCTCTTTCGATTGTCATTCCTGTCAAACTTAAAGATAAAAAATCATAACTACTGTCACACGGTATAAAATGATAGGGTTTAATCTTTTTATCGATGGCTGGTTCCATACATACGATTATACCTTGATAGGTTTTAATTAAGTAGCTATATTCAGTATTATCGTATTCCTTGGCATTAGAACCTAAATATTTACTTTCTAACTTAAATAAAGGTACGTATTCTAATGAATCCCCGAAGTATATTTCTTCAAATGTGTATTCAGTAATCCTATATTCGATGTGGCCT
>JBFHKR010000135.1:0-7218 GCA_041595255.1 Chlorobiota bacterium | reverse complement strand
TTAGATATAAACTGGAATTACTTCAAGCAATTTGAGATAGTCCAAGATAGTTATTATCTCCAATTCATCATCAACCTTTTTGAGAAATATAAAGTACCACTACCAGCTTTAAGACTGAACAATGGTGTTGATGCTTTTTTGGTTAGGTAGATTAGTTAGCCGCGCTCTTCTGCTTACTATCTCTTTTGATAACTACCAATGTCTTGTCGTCATTGTATATAGAACTAGCAGAAAAATGTTGAACTTTCTCTAGTATAATATAAGCTATCTCTTTGCAGGTCTTTTCGTGGTTTTCTTTGATTATATCCATTATCCTCTTCTCACCGAATAGATCGCCTTCTGCATTCATAGCTTCTGAAATACCATCTGTGTAGAGTACCAAAGTGTCACCCTGCAACATTCGGCAATTCTCTAGCTTGTACTTCTGATTTGGCATAATTCCTAAAAATCCACCAGTAGGAGGTAAATCTTGGAATTTATCTTTGGATGGACGATAGTGGATAGGTGGACAATGCCCAGCGTTAGCATATAATATCAGTCTGTTTGAGGAGAGAGTTAACTCACCGTAAAATAGTGTAACGAACCTCTCACGCGAGAATGTCCTGTTGATTATATTATTCAATCGACCGAACATATTAGATATTTTAGGAGAAAAACCCATAGCCATTCGGACTGCACCAGATACGAATAACGCTTGGATTGCTGCGGGCATACCTTTGCTAGCGCAATCGCATATCAGAACACCGAGCGATTCTTCTTCTGTCTCACTAGCTGTATTGCGAATATAATCGAAATAGTCTCCACCGACTTGTTGGTCGGGCACACATACTCCAAAGAGTTTATAATCTTGAAACTCTGTGTAATGTTCTGGTAGCAAGTTTCTTTGTATCTCACCGGCCTTACTCAGTTCTTTACTATAGTTCTCATCTTTCTTTTTGATAGCCAAATCTCTGATAGCAATCGTAGAAAGTCTTGCTATTATCCTCAAATTATCAAAGAAATCGTCGTTAAACTCTTCAGCATTGAACCCCAGCAGATATTCGAAATACTTACCAGATTGTAAGTGGATAACCTCACCAACTCCAACACCAGCATAGTTACCAATGCCGAATTTTATTAACTCTTCGTTCGACTCTTGGCTCTTTAGAACTTTATCCTTTCTTAGTGCAAGTAGTTCTTTGTGAAATAATTCGTCAGAAAGTGACTGTGTAAACCCAAGTGGTATTTCTCGCATTTCGCCTACTTGGAATTCTAGTACATAAGCAAATTTATCCGGAACTAACTTCCAGACTCTGCCACCGGTTATTTTCTTATCAGTAGATTGTATTAACTGTTCTACGAAATCAGATAGAATCTCTAATTCGTTGTCATAATCATTAGCAGTTACGTCGTCTAGTATCTGCTCTAGTTCAGCTTGATTCTTGTTAATCAAAATTAGATTAGTCCAACTTGTTGTAGTGCATTTTTCATTTTCTCACGTCCGCCATCTGTAATCTGCATAAGCGGCATACGGAATCTATCTTCCATCATACCCATCATTTGTAGAGCTGTTTTAGCAGGTACAGGGTTTGGCTCTATGAAGTTCAATTTCATAAGGTCTAATAATTTGTATTGCAATACTCTCGCTTCTTCGAATTTGCCTTCTAGTGCGAAGTTCACAAGGTCGGAGAACATTTTAGGAGCATAGTTAGAAAGTACAGAAACAACACCATCAACACCTGCTGCTATTAGCGGCAGAGTGATTGCGTCATCACCTGACAAAACAGAGAAATTTGCAGGAGCATGTTGCACCATTGTCATAATCTGCTCTACATCACCTGAAGCTTCTTTAGTAGCTACTATATTCTCGCATTCTTCGGCTAAGCGAAGTTGAATTTCTGGTAATATATTAACCCCAGAGCGACCTGGTACATTGTAAACTATATGAGGCATATCTACCGCTTCTGATATTAGTCGGTAATGATTGTAAAGCCCTTCTTGAGATGGCTTGTTATAATACGGAGCTACTAATAAAGTAGCGTCAGCACCAAGTTCTTTTGCTATTAGTGACAAATCAATTGTTGCTTGTGTGTTGTTAGAACCAGAGCCAGCAATGATAGGCACACGTTTGTTAACGTGCTCTATAGCTGTTGTAAACATAGCTACTTTCTCTTTGGTAGAAAGTGTTGCAGATTCACCAGTGGAGCCACATACTACTACGCCGTCAACACCATTGGCTATCTGGTGATCCAAGTGCTTTTTGAATGCGTCGAAGTCGATTGACAAGTCAGAATTAAAAGGCGTTACAATAGCTGTGTATGTACCACGAAATAGTTTACCACTCATAGATTTACCTAAATTGATTAAAATCAAAAAACAAAATTAATCAAATTAACAACGATAATCAATGAGAAAGAAAAAACCCAGCTAAAAAGCTGGGTTTCTTGATACTTAAATGTCAAAGTATAATTTTTATTGTCTTGGAGTATAGAATTTACCTGAAACAGATTTAGTGCTATTATCATCTTCGTTCGTACCAGTAAATGAGAATTCACCCTTCACATATTTGTCAGTAACTTCTGTTATTTCACATGTACCACTAGTTGTGTTCCATTGTTTTACTGTTGTATTAGGAGTCATTCCTCTTGATTCTTGGTAGTAACATATAGCCGAATATGATTTTACCATTGGTTCTCCACCAACTTGTACTAATTGAATAGAAATTGTATTAACATCCATTAGATTAGTAAGTCCACCTACTTGCTGACCACCAGAAATTTGATTCACTGTGTTGTAGTAATATGCATTACCAGCTTTAAAATCACTTCCACCGACTGTAGCAGACATCTCACCTAATTCAACATTGCTAGGACCTGTTGGTTCATCATCTTTGCAAGACGTCATAAACAATGACATTGTTAAAGTTAGAGCTAATAACACAAGTAGTTTTTTCATAAATATCCTCAAATTTTATTAATATAAATACGTTTATAAGTTCAAAATAACATAATTTTGAAAAATACAAAAGAACAAAACCCCATAGTACAAATGTTTTCACTCCTTATCTCGTTCATAGTAATGCTCAACCCCATAGCTCTATTCCTTTACTTGCAACCTATTATGCTCGAGTTGGATCATAAAGCTTTCAGAAAAGTTTTACTTAAGGCATCAGTAACTTCTTTTCTTATTTATCTTGTGTTTTTCATATTTGGTGACATTATATTTACTGAAGTACTTCATATTAATTTTGAGTCTTTCAGAATATTTGGTGGTATAGTCCTATTCTCTTTTGCATATTTCTATATAGTCAAAGGACAGAAAGCAATGCTCAAAATGAAGGAAAACCTAGATGATTTGGCGAATGAGATAGCTCTACCTTTTATGGTTGGAGCAGGTACTATTTCCCTTGCTATTCTTATGAAAGAAGAACTAAATTATACTTATGGAATTGCAACTCTCGTACTTGCTATGATTATTTGTTTTATAGTAGTTATGGGACTAAAGTTTGTTCGTGACAAACTGAAAAAGGAGAAATTTCGAGTAGCATTCGATAAAAATATGGAAATCGCAGTCCGATTAAATGGTTTTTTCGTGGGTGCTATTGGTATCAATATGATGAATACAGGTATCCAAAATATGTATTTCTAAAAAAAATCCCCACACTACTTGTGCGGGGATTTTTCAATTTCTAGATTAAATCAATTATAATGGTCCAAATGGTTTTAATTGGAAGTAATAATTATTACCAACCTTTAACAATATTATATATTCTCTTGGCTTAATAGTTACTGTACTCTCAGGAGGGAATAGGAAATTAATATCTGAATCGTCTCCCGAACTATTAGCTATCATATATGTAGCATTTCCGGGTAAATTTTCATTAAAATTATTCTTATCTAAATCTATATTACCTTCACCTGTATAGACAAAAATATTTGTTAATAAATCACCTAATTCTTCAGTTGAAGTAAATTCGCTCGAGGTTAGGCTAGAGGAACTACTAGAAGGTGTTCTAGCAGAAAGATTAATCAATTCATCTAATCTATATTGTGCTTTAATCACATTATCTACTTTTAAATTTACTACATAATAAGTACTAATACTAGATGCTGCTATCTCATTCCAATTTTCATCATCTTTACCTAACATAAAGTATATAATGCCAGATGAATTCGGAGTTAACTCTCCCAATTCTTGCGTGTAGATAGGCTCTATACCACCTTCAGCACCATAATCTATTAGCTCACAAGTGATATTAGCAGATTCGCTTGTGTAAGGGAAAACAATACCAATTGGCTCAAGAGCTTTAGCCGTAAAGCTGACAACTAACAATGATATAGCTAAAAGAAAGATTTTTTTCATAAATACAAACTCCATTTTTGTTGAATAGAAAGAATAATTTGACTGCAAATATAAAGAGAGGAATCAAATATAAAAAAGATTATTTTTAGTAATAAAAAAACCCCTTGCTTTGATAGTCAAGGGGTTTAGTAGTTTTCTAAATAAACGAATTCTTAAAGTATATATTTACTCAAATCTGTACTAGTAGCAATAGCGTCAAGATGACTACGAACAAATTGCTCATCTATAGCAGTATTCATATCACCTAGGTCACCAGGAGCATTGAAGAGTATATCTTCCAACAATGTAGTAAGGATTGTATGCAATCTACGAGCACCTATATTAGTCACTTCTTCATTAACATGAGCCGCAGTACGTGCTATTTGCTTTATACCACTTTCTTCGAATACTAACTCTACTCCTTCTGTTTCCAATAATGCTTGGTATTGTTTTATAAGTGCATTCTCAGGTACAGTGAGTATCTTCACGAAATCTTCTTCGGTAAGCGAATTAAGTTCTACACGAATAGGGAAACGCCCTTGCAATTCGGGAATCAAATCGGAAGGTTTTGAAACGTGAAACGCACCCGAAGCTATAAATAAAATATGGTCAGTTTTTACTATTCCATGCTTAGTATTAACAGCTGAGCCCTCTACTATAGGGAGTAAATCTCTTTGTACTCCTTCTCTAGAAACTTCACCTCCACCCGATTTAGAATTACTTACAGCAACTTTATCTATCTCATCGATAAATACTATTCCTGAGTTCTCTGTTCTAAACAAAGCTTCTTTCAATACAGCATCCATATCAATCAACTTATCAGCTTCTTCTTTGATAAGCAGCGGCATAGCGTCTTTTACTTTGATTTTTCTTTTCTTGCGCTTTTTAGGTATCATATTACCTAGCATCTCTTGGATATTTATACCCATATCATCCATACCCATTGGCCCCATAACAGCTAGACCATTGGGACCTTGCTGAGTTACCTCTAACTCTATCTCACGGTCGTCCATTATTCCGTTCTTTAGCATTGCACGGAATTTTTCGCGGGTTTCTTTATTATCTTCTTCTTCTGATTCATCATCTTTTACTGGAGGTATAAGAATATTCAAAATTCTATCTTCAGCATTTTTCTCTGCTTTAGTTTTAATTTTTTCTTCTTGCTCTTCTTTTACCATTTTAACAGCCGATTCCATCAGATCACGTATCATAGACTCTACGTCACGGCCGACATAGCCAACTTCTGTGTATTTCGTAGCTTCTACTTTTATAAAAGGAGCACCTGCTAACTTAGCTAAACGACGTGCAATTTCTGTTTTACCTACACCTGTCGGGCCTATCAATATTATATTATTAGGCATTATTTCTTGGCGTATATCACCTTCTACATTTTGACGACGCCATCTATTTCGTAGAGCGATCGCAACAGCTTTTTTAGCATTGTCTTGTCCTATTATGTACTTGTTCAATTCTGTTACTATCTGTTTAGGAGTAAGTATATCCTGAGGGATAGCAAGTTTTGGTTCCAAATTACTCATTATATTCTCTTATTAGATTTCTTCAATTGTTAGATTAGTATTCGTATATATGCAAATTTCACCTGCTATATTTAACCCTTTTTCTACTATGTCCCTAGCTGACATATCGGTATTATTGTATAATGCACGTGCAGCCGATAATGCATAAGCTCCACCAGAACCGATAGCCAAAATATTATCGTCAGCTTCGATTACATCACCTGTACCACTTAGCAATAATCCTTGAGTGTCATCCATTGCAATCATCATAGCTTCCAATTTACGCAAATATCTATCTGTACGCCAATCTTTGGCCAACTCGATTGCTGCTCGTTTCAAATTTCCACTGTGCGCTTCCAATTTTGCCTCGAATCTTCCAAGCAAAGTAAAAGCATCGGCAGTTGAACCAGCGAACCCAACCATTACTTTACCATTGTAAAGTTTACGTATTTTGGCAGTCGAGTGCTTCATTATAGTATTGCCAAGAGTTACTTGACCATCAGCCCCTAGAGCTGTTTTACCGTTACGTACTACTCCTAGTACGGTGGTAGATCTAATTTTTTGATCGTTATTCATATTCTTATTTTTTGTTATATAATATTATGCAGTTCGATTAGGACGATTTCTACTTTATTTTTGTTTAAATATAAGTAAAATAATCAGAAAAAAACTAATTGTAATTATACTGAATAATCTTTGTCTGATTTTATGAATGTCTTATAAACTCTGTAAAAAATGAACATTACATATTGTATTTATGTTCAATAATTCTGAAACCATTTAAATTTAACGTCCGTATTATGCCTAATTATTAAAAACAAATCGAGAAAATAATGACAGCCACATCGATAATCAAAGACAACAATGAATCTTTGAGAGAATATGTCCCTATGGTAACAAGTGCAACTTTATTGACTTTGATTCTTTTATATATAGATGAAGGTTATTACAATTTCAATTGGATGTTGGATATTTGGAACTGGGTATTAGGCTTTATGTATGTAGGAGTTATCTCAATTATTCAGATTGCTGTCTATAAATTGATATTATTCCCACTCAAAGGAACATTGAGGACTGGGCTTAGTATTGGTATCGGTATATTTGCTGTTTTAGCAACATTGTTTTTTCTAATCTTCTAATTTTAAGTTATTTATTGGAAGACGATTAAATCTTTTAAATTTGTAAATAAACATTCAAAATTGGTACAAAATGAAAACCCTAAAAATAATATTAATGCTCTTCGTAATATCAACATACAGCGAATTAACAGCCCAGAATCAACCGTTGTTTGGGAATAACTCAGCATTGGGACTGAAGTTAAATAAATCATTAACCGTTGCCTCTGGTGAATACGATTATATTGAAATAGGAAACCCTAATA
>JBFHKR010000134.1:0-7316 GCA_041595255.1 Chlorobiota bacterium | reverse complement strand
GTAGGAAGTAATGATGACATTACATTAAGAATAAATCAATTTATATCCTTAATAGAAGATTTACCTTATGGTACAGTGCTAAATCATAAAAATGGTATTTACTTCAACAAAACTGTTGAAAAAATGATTGGCTACACCAATGATGAGATAAAAGACATTGACGAGTGGTTCAATATTCTCTACAAGGAAGATGCTGAGAGGGTCAAAAATCTATACCTTGAGAACAGAGGAAATAATTTTGAATCTGAAGTAATAGTAGATGTAATTACAAAGTCAAGAGAAATCAGAAAAATTGCATTCAAAGACAAGTTGAGTCCTATAGGAGAGATATGGGGACTAGAGGATAAGACAGATCTTTTTAATGCAAGAAAAGAGAAGGACGAGATTAGTCAAGAATTTAAACACTTATTGGGTTTCAGTAAGATTGGTCTATGGGAATGGGTTATAGAAGATGACAAATTAACTTGGGATAAAAACATGTATGAAATATATGGTTTCGAGGAAGTTGGAGTTGTCAGTAAATATGATGATTATAAAGATAGATTGCACCCCGATGATATAGAAGCAGTAAAAGATGATTTAGAATATGTTATAAATAACTCAATCGAAGAATTCAACAACAGTTTCAGAGTTGTATTAAAAGATGGTACAATAAAGAAAATAAAAGCAATTGCAAAGGCTTATAGAAATGATGAAGGTAAACTAGTGAGAATGGTTGGTTTAAATTGGGATGTAACTGATGAAGAAACATTAAATAAGCAAAAAGACAAATTAGAAAAAGACTATAAGTTTATACTTGATTCTTTGAATATGGGAGTCTGGGAATGGGATATTAAATCAGACAAATTAATATTGAATGATAAAATGAGTGAGATTCTTGGCTTTGGTAGTAATAGTAATATCAGCAGTTTTGAAAAGATGGTTGAACTTCTTCACCCTGATGATACAGAAAAGATGAAAGATGATTTATTTGAAGCTTTACGTACGCCAGGTAAAGAATATGAAGGTACTTTTAGAACAATAATCAATGATGGTACTTTGAAGTATATACGATCTATTTCAAAAACATATAGAGATGATGAAGGGATAGCGAATAGAATGGTTGGATTAAACTGGGAAGTTACTGAAGATATTGAACTAGAAAAGAAAAGATTGGAGAAAATGGAAAGTTATGACTTTATTCTTAATTCAATAGATGTTGGAATTTGGGATTGGAATATTGAAAATGATGATTTGAATTGGAATGAGACTATGTATAAAGTCTTTGGCTATGATATCAAAAATAAAGTAAAAAATTATGATGGTTTTAAAGAGTTCATTCACCCAGATGATATAAACAGAGTAAATGATGAAATAGCAAATGTAATAAGTTCTCCTAAATTAGAATTTGAATCTACATTTAGAATACTACTAAAAGATGGTACACTAAAATATATCCGATCAATCTCAAAATCATATAGAAATGATGAAGGAATAGCGAATAGAATGGTTGGGTTAAGCATGGATATAACTCTTGAACATGAGCTTAAAAGTGAAAAGGAAGATTTGGCTGAGCGATATGATTTAATATTAAAATCATTGGAAATAGGGGCGTGGGATTGGGATATAGTTAATGACAAACAGATATGGAACAATACTATGTTTGAACTTTTCCAAATTCCTAAAAACTCAAAAGATTTGATGTCTAAAGTAAGATTAAAAATACATCCAGACGATGCCGAAAGAATAGAGAATGAGCTTAATAAATCTATAAATACCCCAGGTTTTAATTTTGAAACTTCTTATCGTATAATTTTAGATAATGGGGAATATAAATATATTCAAGCTGTTTCTAATGCATACAGAGACGAAGATGGGTTAGCGACAAGGATGGTTGGACTTAATTGGGACATAACAAAAGATAAAAAACTCGAAATGGAAAGTAAAGAGTTATCTGACAAATATGAACTAATATTAAACAATACAAAAATTGGGGTATGGGATTGGGATATTAATAGTAATAAGATTACTAGAAGTAAAACAATATTTGAATTGTTTGAGATAGAAGAGAATACAGATGATACTTTTGAAGGCTCATTTAGTAGGTTTAACGAAAAAGTCCACCCTGAGGATAAAGAGCAATTAAAAAGTGATATGAAGAAAATTTTAAGTGGAGAGAATGATACATTTGAGTCTGAGATTAGAGTAGTTACTCCAAACGGTAATACGAAATATCTTAAATCAACTGTAAACAACGAGAAAGACAATGAAGGTAATTTACAAAGAATATACGGGATATTCCTAGACAACACCAAAATAAAAGAATATGAATTTGAGCTAGTTAAAGCTAAAGAAGAAGCAGAAGCTGCTAATAAATCTAAATCTGAGTTTTTAGCTAATATGAGTCATGAAATTAGGACACCTATGAATGCTATTATGGGTTTAACTTATTTAACTCTTAAAACAGATTTAACTTTTAAACAAAAAGACTATTTAAACAAAATACAAAAATCATCCTCATCACTACTAGGAATACTGAATGATATATTAGATTTCTCGAAAATAGAAGCTGGGAAATTAGAACTAGAGAAAGTTGAGTTTGATATAAAGGATATATTAGAATCTATTTCTGATATCATTACTAGGAAAGCAGAAGAAAAAGGATTAGAAATAATCTTTTCTATTAAACAAGATGTACCACGATATATTATTAGTGACCCTTTACGTCTAAAACAAATAATTTTAAATTTATGTTCTAATGCTTTAAAATTCACTGAAAACGGTGAAATTCTAATTGAAATTGAAAATATAAATACAGAATCTGAAAATTTAGAATTGAGAGTAATTGTATCAGATACTGGTATTGGCATGAAAAAAGAACAGATAAATAAATTATTCAAATCTTTTACGCAGGCAGATAACTCCACGACAAGAAAGTATGGTGGCTCAGGTTTAGGATTAGCTATTTCTAAAAACTTGGTTGAAATGTTAGGTGGAGAAATTGGTGTTATTTCTGAATATGGAAAAGGTTCGAAATTTTATTTTACATTCGGATATGAGAAAAGTGAGAAGACAAAGAAGAGTCAGATTGATTTGAAAGGTACTAAAGTATTAGTTTGTGATGATAATAAGTCCTTAAGATCTGTTCTAAAAGAAATGCTTAGCTCATTTAACTTTGAAGTAACAACTGTAGATAATGGCTATGATGCAATTAAGGAAATCAAAAAATCAAAAATAAGACCGTTCGACCTTGTAATATTAGACTGGCAAATGCCAGGTATTGATGGTATAAATACATCGAAAGAAATATATAAGCTCGATTTAATTAAAAGACCATTTATTGTTATGCTAACAGCTCATTCAAAGGAAGAGTTTTTCGAAAAGGCTTGTGATTTAAAGATTGATGCATTTTTATTAAAACCAATTACCTCTTCTATGTTAAACGATACTTTAATGAGATTGTTTAGACCAGAAATAAATGAAAGAATCTTAAATTTTAAATTTCAAGAAGAAGAAGATATTTCCTTAGATAAATATAAAGATAAAAAGGCTCTTCTAGCTGAGGATAATGAAATAAATCAACTAATATCAAAAGAATTATTAACTAATGTCGGTGTTTCAGTAGAAATAGCTGAGAATGGAAATGAAGCAATTAATATGGTAAGTAGGAATAAGTATGATATAGTTTTAATGGATCTTCATATGCCTGGAAAAGACGGTTTTGATGCAACTAAAGAAATTAGGAAAATTTATAATTCAATGGAACTCCCTATTATTGCTATGACAGCAGATGCCATGTCGGGAGTTAAAGAAGAGTGTCTTAAAGTAGGTATGGATGACTTTATAACAAAACCAATAAATCCAAGTAAGTTATTTGAAGTTTTATCAAAATGGTTTTCTACAGGTTACAATAATGAAATAAATTTAGAAAACAAGAAACATTATGATGATGAATTCAAAAATTTAGTCGAGGGAATTGATTTTGAATATGGACTAAATATAGTAGGTGGAAATGAAAAACTATATACACGTTTACTCGGAAAATTCAATCAAATGTATTCCAACTTCTTCGAAGATTTTTTAACCAATTCAGAAACTGATACTGAACAGGCTAAAAGACAAATTCACTCTTTAGTAGCTGTAGCAGGAAATATAGGAGCTAAGAAATTATACGAATTAGCAAAAAAATATAATGCTCTACTTGATAATGGGTTTATCCCTAATCAAAAGAATATGTCTGACTTAAGAGTAGAATTAGAAAATGTTCTTATGATAACGTCAGAGTATATAATTATAAATAGTGAGGATAACTCCTCTAAAAATAAATTTTTGAATTTACTCGAAATGAAGAATGAACTAGAGAGTTATTTGAAAGTAAATGATTATAGCTCTATTAAAATTATAAATGAACTTCTACAATCCTCATTAATCAATACATATGAGAAAGAATTAAAATTAATACATAAGTATATTTCTGACTTTGAATTTGAAAAAGCATTATTAGAATTAGATAAAATAAAAATACATTAATAGATGACAGTAATTGATTGACAGTCAATTCAGATTTAATAGATGCTTGGTTAAAGTATTTTAACTACTTAACTATTTCTCTAAAAATACTTGAAGTTCTGATATGATTTTATCCAAATTCTCTTTAATTAATTGTAATTGTGTATCAATATTACTATCAATGTCTTTCAAAAGAGATATCTCAATGCTTCTAGCGATTTTGTATAAAATATCAGACCCAACAGTACCACTAACTCCTTTTAAATTATGAAAATATCTCATGTATTCATTATCTTCTTTTCCTTTTAGTGATATGATGTATTCTATATCGAAATTAGAATAAGAATTATAAAACTTACGAAGTAGTTTTTTATATAATGTAATATTTCCATTCAATTTTTTAATACTAACTTCAGAGTTTAGAAACTTAAAATCTAACATGGTTTCATGGTCATTTGCTGAAAATGATTTTTCAATATATCTCGTATTATTTAAATTGTTATTTAACCAATGGCTTAATGTTGAAACCAATTTATGAGGGTCTATGGGTTTTGTAATATAATCTTGCATACCTACTTCTATACATTTATCATATATACCTGACATAGCATCTGCAGTCATCGCTAATATAATTAACTCGCTATCTGTATATTCTTTTCTTAATTCTATTGTAGCTGTATACCCATCCATTACTGGCATATGAAGATCCATAAGTACTATATCGTAAAAGTTAGCACCATTTTCCTTTATCTTTTCTATGGCTTTTAACCCATTATCTGCAATTTCAACTATAATACCATGATTTTTTAATAGATCATTAGCAACCATCTGATTAATCTCATTGTCCTCTACTAGTAATATACGTTTATTTTGTAATAAATTTGTATTATAATATACATTAATATTTCTATCTTCATAAGTATTTATAATATCGTTATAACCCATAACGCTCATTATAGAATCGAATAATGTAGAGTGATTAATAGGCTTAACTATAAATGAATCAATTCCCGCTTGTTCAGCAGATTCAAGCAAATCATCTTTAGTATAAGCAGAAACCATAATAATAATTGGTACTTTAGAAATTGATTTATTATTTTTAATAAATTTTGATGCCTCAATACCATCTAATTCAGGCATATTCCAATCCATCAAAACTAAGTCATATGGATCATGATTATTTAATATTAATTCATTAATAGCATCAAAACCAGACTCGACTGTTTCCACTTTGAAACAAAATGATTGGAGTGTATTTTTAATTATTGTTCTAAATGTTTCGTTATCATCACAAACTAGGATTTTCATATCCTTTAGAGTATTTAAATTTTTCTCAATTCTGTTCTTTTCATTTTCTGATCTTTCCAATTCAATTGTAAATTTAAAAGTAGTTCCGACATTCAACTCTGATTCAACGCTAATTTCACCATTCATCAGCGTTATTAAATTTTTTACTATTGTCAATCCAAGTCCGGTTCCTCCATATTTTCGAGTTATTGAGGAATCGGCTTGTTGAAAAGATTGAAAAAGAGAGTTTAATTTTGATTCAGGAATACCAACACCTGTATCACTTACTGAAAAACCAATTATCATCTTCTTATCATTTTCGTCAATTTTGTAAACAGAAATTACAATTTCGCCTTTCTCTGTAAACTTTAAAGAATTAGATACTAAATTGTTTAATATTTGATTTATTCTAAGCGGATCACCTTTTAGATTAATTGGTATATTATTATCAAATTCATAGATAAGTTCTATACCTAATTCTTGAGCTTGCAAAGCAAATAATGTAGAAATAGTATTTAGATTTAAATCTAAATCCATTGGTACTACTTCTAGTTCTAACTTCCCAGCTTCTATCTTTGAGTAATCTAAAATATCATTTATTATTGATAATAGTGATTTAGCCGATTGATCTATTTTCGAAATATACGAAAATTGTTTTTCATTTAAATCTAATTGAAGGGCGAGATGAGTTAGGCCAAGAATTGCATTCATTGGGGTTCTAATCTCATGACTCATAGTAGCTAAAAATTCAGATTTTATTCTATTAGCTTCTTCTAATTTCTCTAATGATTCGTGAAGATGATACTTGTGGTTCTCTCTTTCAGTAATATCCTGTGCTATACCCATCAAAGTTTTTGGTGAACCATCTCCATAATACTCAACAGTTAAACCTAAGTTGCTAATCCAGATATAGTCATCATATTTCGAATGGCTATACATATGATCTGTTTGAAAGAATTCTGTTTTGCCTTCTAAGTGATCTGTCAGGGCTTTAAAAGAGCCTTCTACTTGATCTGGGTGAATTCTTTTCCCCCATTCCACAGCGGCATTATACTTTTCAGGGTCAAAATCATATAACTCTATATATCCCTTTGAAGCGGTAGTTTTATCATTTTTTACGTCCCATCTCCAAATAACCAATCCAGCTGTCGTTAGAAGTGTCATTAAATTATTATATTCATTTCTGTAATTTTTACCATCATATTCTAACTCCGCTAATTGAGTTAGATTAATAAATGAAACAGAGATAAAAGATATATTTTCAGAATCTAAATTTGGCAAAATTGTAATTTTGAATTGACTTGAGTTTTTTTCAAAGTTATAACTATAGTAGGAATCATCTATATTAATAGAAGTTTCAAATATTTCATTCTCTTTTTGATTGACACATTTCTCTAATCTAGGTAGAAGTATATTTAAGATATCATCAGAAAAAGATTCTTTGATACTTTTATTAATTATAGATTTTTCAGGAAATGAATTTACATTTGATAATATAAAATCACTATCTATAACCTTTAACAAAAATGTCATTTCAACAG
>JBFHKR010000133.1:0-7326 GCA_041595255.1 Chlorobiota bacterium | reverse complement strand
TATAGAGCAAACACTCTCGCATAAAGAGATAGCATCACTAATAGCTACTTCTAGACAAACTGTTACTAAGTTGCTTAACGAGCTTAGAGAAAAGGAATTAATAGATTTTAATAGAAAAAAGCTTATAATAAGAGATTACAAGGGACTAAAAGCAGAGTTGGTGTATAAGGTCATGTAATAAATGAAAAAGCTCTCTTTTGACAGAGAGCTTTTTGAAGTTATCTAGGTTCTATCTTACTTAAAGTAAATTATAGCGCCAACAGAAGTAGTCATGAATGATAAATTGCTATTAGTTTCAGTCGTAGTTACACCAAATGTAGTTGTTTCCTCCGAACTTGTTCTATAACCAATTCCTGTAGCTAAATAAATAAAGAAATTCTCTGCTATTTGCGTCTGTCCACCAAACATAAATGCAAGCCCTAAAGCATCAGGTTGATTGTCAGCCATATCATAATCAAAGCCTAAAGAAAAGAAAGGGTCAATTCTTTTGTTATCAACAAAGAAATAACGACCAGTTAATCCAATAGAAGTTGAGCTAGACGACGCAGTATTCGAATTGCCATTTACTTCAGTTTTTGTACTACTAGAATTGTATCCTAAGTTTAGTGCTAAATCAAAAGCTGGTGAGAAGGAATACATCCCACTTAAACCAGGTGACCCACTATCAAAACTACCACCTATCCCAAATGCACCATCAGGCAATTGTGCCTTAGTTACATTCGTAGAGAAAAAACATAATACTAACGCAACACTAAGAACAGTCAAGAACTTTTTCATGAGTTCCTCATAAATTTGTTAATAAAAGGATTATGCACTACTAATAAAGTCAATTATATTGCAAAAGCAATATAATGTGCAAAAATAATTTAATCTACCTTTATTGTAGTGGTGTTTTCTTTGTCAATTGCTTCTATTACTTCAGTTACCTTCTCCTTTAGATTTCCTTCCAATTCTAATTCTATTAGCTCTTCTATTAAATCATTTCTATCTATATAGTCTCTATTAGTACTATAATAATTATTCAAAGTGCGGACAGCGTAAACCGCAGCACCTATAAGGTCTTCCTTATCACCATTTTCTAGTACATATTTACTCCATGCTATAGAAAAGATTTGCAAACAGATTTTACAATTTTCTACTGGGGTTAATTCGGGTGTAATATAAATACTTACTTTATCAGTTTTAAATGTCCATATTAATAAGGCATCTAAAACTTCTTCTCTTTTTTCCATCGATTCTTCGGTCATAGGGTTATCTAAAATCCAATTAATAGCATTGAGAACCTTCTGAGTTTCATTATCTTCATTTTCGTTACTATTCTGATCGGAAGAGATTAATTTTTCCATATTTTCATTTAGTTTTGCCCCATTTTCTTTAGCTAATATCAAATTCTCTTTTACTTTAGGTAAATCTTCCATTCTAGCATAAATAAGTGCTTTTGTTATATAACCATCACTAAGTAATGGCGATGCCTCTTCCTTATAAAGCTCTATTGCTTTATTTATTTCTTCGATAGCTGTTTTCAATTCTAAAGTTTGTAAATAAACTTGTGCAAGCCCATAATGCCCTTCTGGTGATTCCGGTAATATGTCAATCATATGTTTATACATTTCTATAGCTTTGTCATATTGTTCATTGTAGAAATAAACAATTGCCTTATTTTGATTAGCAAATACTCCTTTAGGAAAGAGCTCAAGACTTTTATCATAATAGTATATAGCTGAATCAGGCATATTTTGACCTCTAAAGACTCGACCTAAATTATCGTATGCTTCTACGAATTTAGGGTCTTCTGATATTGATTTGTGGTAGAGTTCTATAGCTTCTTCTGGTTTATTTGCTCTGAAAGCATCCAAAGCTGAATTGAAATATTTGAGTGCGTTTGGGTTACTAGTTCCATTGTAGCCAGTTATTTCTTCAGATTCAACTCCTTCTGGTGAATTTAAAAATTTTATATTTCTTTCAGGAGTTTTATCCGAGTATAAGGAAGTGATTGATATAAAGAGAAATATGGTGAATAATGATACAAAGTTTTTCATATTTAGCCCACTATTGAAAATTGATTTGGAGTAAATATAAAATATTTTCTTTTATTTACATAAAAATAATTAGTTTTGATTAGAACTTCTAATCTAGGATTAACAATTGTCAGAAGAAAAGAAATATGGATTTATGGAAGGGAATAGAATTATTTTTTATATTCTGCTTCCGGTTATGTTTTTTATTTTAGAAATTACATCTAATGGATGGGGCGAATTTGATTATTTGAGATATATTGTTTCTACTTTTGTACCTGTTTTGGTCTTAGAATTATTAAATATGTTTTCAGTAAAATTTGATAAGTGGCTTGAAAAAAGGGAAATATTAAAAAAAGTTAGTTGAGAATTCTTAGTTATTATCGTTTTCTAGTAAATAAGCTTCCAACTCATTAATTCTATCCTTTAGTATAAATTTTTCTTTAACTCTTTTCAGACCTTCTTGCCCTATTTGTTTTCGTAACTCAGGATTATTAGCTAAAATTTCTATCTTTTCTACGAATAGAGCTATATTAGCGAAATCTATCAAATAACCTGTAACATTATTATCTATTATCTCGGGGTTACTAGTTATATCATAAGCTACAACTGGTTTCGATTTCATCATAGCTTCTACTATAACAAAGCCAAATCCCTCCCATTCTGAAGTAAGTAAGAAAATATCGATGGAGTTCATAAAAGTACTTACGTCTTCGACAAACCCAAGCAATATAACTTTATCTTGAAGGTTATTTCGTTTGATCTCTTCTTCAAGATTTTGGCGTTCTTCTCCTTCTCCTGCAATGAATAATGTAAAGTCTATTTTCCTTTTATCTAGTTCTTTCGCAATTTCTATAAGGTCTTTTTGACGCTTTTGTTTGGTCAATCTTCCCGCATTTCCTAGTATAATCCCTTTCGCATTATTGCGGATATAATCAATCTCTTTAGAGTTAGTATCATCAAACTCAATTCCGTGATATATAGTATGTACTTTTTTGCTCGGAATAAGTGGGCTCAGATATTTTAATATCTGTCTTTTCGTTTCATCAGAGTTAGATATAATATGGGTTAAACAGGATTTGAAAATATACTTATTTATAAAACTAGATTTTATTGGTGTTGCAAGTCCACGCAAATAAACGATCCTATTAACTCCAGCAATTTTGCCTGCTAAAGCACCAAACTTTAGATCCTGAGAAGAAGAAAACACTATTGTATCAACCTTATTGTTTCGCAAGAAAGAAGCGAATTTCAGTACCTTGAATGGATTTAAGAAAGATATATTGCTAACTGATATGGGTGATAAAGTTAAGCTATGTGTTGATGATTTTTGCCAAAGAATAGAGTTCGGGTCAGCAGCAACTGTAACATTATAATTCTTTTTATTGAATTCAATTGCATTTTCTAGGTGTAGCTTTTCGCCTCCACCCCAGAATTTAATACTATTCAAAAAGCAAATATTCTTCATTAATTTAAATTCTTCAAATATGTATATATATTTAAAGCAAATATAGAGAAAGTAAATGGGTTTTAGTAGTTAGAGTTACTTTCGATTTAAAAAGAAACTTATATTAAGTTATTTCTCAAAATCTATTCTTGATAATGCATTTTCAACTTCTTCTTTAAGCCTGCCCTCTTCTTTTGCCTTTATAAATCCATCAAGTGCTTCGTTAGCCTCTAAAAAATCTCTATTATCTTGATAGTATTTTATTGTTCTTTCAATAGTATAATATGCACCTTCTAATAAGTTATTATCACCTACTTCTAAATGGTATTTAGACCAGGCCGCTAAAAATATAGCCATACATTGTGAGCAAGTGCTAGTTGTAAGTAATGGTTCAGAAAGTAATATAGTACCTCTGTCTTTTTTAGGAATCCAAATAAGTAACTTTTTACCTAATAACTTGAATTCATCTTTGTCAAAATCATTGACAGGAGTATCTAATAATTTGTCAATTATCATTAACATTTCTTGATCATTTTCTTCATCTGTCTGAATTAATGGTCTAACATCATCTGGGATTTGAATTCCGGTTGATTCTGCAAGTTTAAAATATACTTTAGCACTATCTAGGTCTTTACTATTAGCAAAGGCATAGCCTTTTATCATATATGCGGAACCGAGATTACTAGGGTCACTAATCTTAAATAGTGGGATAGCTTTGTTTATGTTAACAATACATTGTTCAAAGTCCCCATTCATAATATGAATATTTGCTAATCCATAATACCCTCTGGCAGAATTAGGATTAGCTTCAAGCATATTAATTAATAATTCCTTAGCTTTTTCTAATTTTTTACTTTGAATATATATTACCGATAAGTTAAAATTCGAATTTACTCCACCGGAGTACAACTCTAGTGACTTATTATAGTAATATTCGGCAGAATCTAAATTCCCCATATTTTGATAAACTAAAGCAATATTATCATAAACTTCTAAAAACTCTTTGTCAATTGACATTGCTAAGTGAAATTTTTTTATCGCTTCTTCATAATTACCCTCCGCTCTAAGAGAATCACCAGCATTATAAAGTATAATCGCTTCATTTGACTTAGAACCTCCATAAGTTTTCGGATTGGAACTATTCTCGTTTTGAAATGATGATAAGCTTATGGTTAATATTACGAATATAATAATTGAAATGATATAAATGTTATTCATTTGGGCCTCCTTAATTATTTTTGTAATTTAATTAAATGCAGCAAATTTGCAAAAAAAAAAGCCGTTTCGGGTAATCCCAGAACGACTTTTATAATTCGAATAAATAGTCTTAAACTATTATGTACCACTATTATAGTTTTCTATGTAAGCTAATTGTTCTTCACTCAAACTATCGATAGACATATTCATAGTTGCTAATTTAGTTTCAGCAACGAATTCGTCTTGAGAAGTTGGAATTTCAATCACAGAGTTAGGTAGTTTTTCACCTTTAGTGTGTGCTTGAGCAAGAGCAACGTGAGACAAGAATTGATTTGCAAATGACATATCCATAACTTCAGAAGGATGACCCTCAGCCGCAGCTAGGTTGATTAACCTACCTTGGGCAAGCAAGTATAGTCTATTACCATTTGCTAGAGTATATTCTTCACAATTTTCACGAATTGTACGTTTTGATACAGCAATTTCTTCTAACTCAGGTATATTAATTTCACTATCATAATGCCCTGTGTTACAAATTATTGCACCATCTCGCATTGACTCAAAGTGATTTTTTCTGATTATATCTTTTACACCCGTAGCAGTACAGAATATATCTCCTATCTTCGCTGCTTCATCCATAGTAAGAACTTCGTGCCCATTCAATACACCTTTCATAGCTGCCGTTGGTTTTACTTCAGTTATGATTACATTTGAACCCATACCTTTAGCACGAAGAGCAACACCTGATCCACAATGACCATGTCCAGCTACTACAAAGTTTTTACCTGCTAATAGTACGGAAGTAGCACGAATAATACCGTCCAAAGTCGATTGACCAGTACCATAAACGTTGTCAAAATCCCACTTTGTTTCTGCATCATTTACAGCATAAACAGGATAGTATAATTCACCAGCTTTTTCACGAGATCTTAGTCTGTGAATACCAGTTGTAGTTTCTTCTGTTCCACCAATAACATGTGTTTGAGCCATTTCTTTATATTTCTCATGCATAGTATTGATCAAATCACAACCATCATCAAGAGTAAGATGTGGTTTTGGATCAATAGTTCTTTCTATACACCAGTAAAAATCCGGACCATTATTGTGCCATGCAAACATACCAATACCTTCTTCAGCTAGAGCAGCTGCTACAGCATCATTAGTAGATAATGGGTTGCAACCAGACCACCAAACTTCAGCGCCAGCTTCTTTTAATGTTCTGATTAGAATTCCAGTTTCTTTAGTAACGTGAAGACATCCTGCAATAACGTAGCCTTTTAGTGGCTTAGTTTTAGAGTATTCTTCTCTTAATTTTCTCATAACGGGCATTCTTGATTCCGCCCAATCCATTAGTAATCTTCCTTTTGGAGCTAAACTAATATCGCGAACGCAATATTTGCCAGGAACTTCTGATAGTTGTCCTTGCTCTGCTTTTGCTGGAATATTTTCGATTGTTGTTGCCATTTAAAAAGCACCTAATTTATTTAAAACAATTATTTACATTTGTCAAGTCACAAATATACGGATATAAATACAAATTATTAGATGAAGCAAAAAATAATTAAGAGTATTTAGACAAAAATATGTAGTAAAAATAAACTAAATATATTATATTGATTCCTCGTAAAAAAAGTTTGTATAAAAAGTAACAAATCAAATGTTGGTCTGTTAGTTGATTAAATAAGAAAACTAAATTCAA
The DNA here is from genome assembly GCA_041595255.1 of Chlorobiota bacterium. Lineage (GTDB taxonomy): Bacteria > Bacteroidota > Ignavibacteria > Kapaibacteriales > UBA2268 > PGYR01. The sequence continues at coordinate 968 of JBFHKR010000133.1, read as the reverse complement.
ATAATATAAGGATTAATTATGAAGCGTTCATTACTAAATCTAATCTATCTGCTAATTGCTGTATTGCTATTAGGTACGATAGATACTCAAGCTCAGAGTTACGAGCAAATGAAACAAAAATTCAGACATGCTATGACACAAGACCGAAACTCTAGTGGTCGTGAATTTTACGTTGGTTTCCCATACAATGATAGTCAAGGTCAAACAGCCCAAAATCTCGCAATTTATATCACTTCAAGTGTAGATACAAAAGCGACTATATTCAATGCAGCTCTTGGAATAAACGAAACTAAGAATGTGCCAGCACATGAGATAGTTGAGTTTTCATCTGTCAAAGGTGGTATAGGATGGGATGTGGAAGTTTATGATGTCGAAAAGAAAGTCGATGCTGGACTGAGAATCACTTCTCCTGATCCGATTGCCGTTTACTGTATGAACTCAAAATTTGTAACTTCTGAAGGATATTTGGCAATCCCAACAAATTATTGGGGGACTGACTATATTCATAATAGTTTCTATGATTTTGATGAAGCTAGAGAGTGGGCAGGTGGATTTATGGTTCTTGCAAAGGAAGATATCACAACTGTTACTATAAGAATTCGCGATGGTGCTAATAAATCTCCAGGATTCGGTACAACTGTTAAAGGTAAAAAGCACGGCGACGTTATTAAAGTTGTATTGAACCAAGGTGAAGTTTACATGGTTCAAGGTACGGGTACAACTAGAGGTCTATTTGATCTAAGTGGCTCACTCATTGAAGCTGACAAACCAATTGGCTTGTTGTCATATCATAATCGATGTATGATTCCTGCTACTGTAGTAAATAACGGTCGTGACCATTTGATTGAGATGCCTCCTCCAGTAACAGCATGGGGAACAGAATATGCGACAGTAGAATATGATAGAAAGTCAGATAAAGGTGATTACTTTAGGGTAGTAGCTGGTGCTGATAATGTGACTTTCAACGT
>JBFHKR010000132.1:0-7352 GCA_041595255.1 Chlorobiota bacterium | reverse complement strand
TTAGTTTGTTTCGATAAGACATACCCTTTTGGTGATTCTACAATAAGCACTGCTGGGTTTTATACTAAAACTTTTAATTCATTTTCTAATTGTGACTCTGTAGTTGAGTTGACAATAGATTTTGCTTTTATTAATAATGAAATGACGAAACAATCTGATAGATTACAATCTAAAGAACTAAATGCCGAATCTTACAAATGGTACAATTGTAAAACAGATACGCCTATAGAAGGGAAAAATGAATTCTTTTTAGTAATAAATGAAACCGGTTCATATAGATTGGAACTAGAGAAAAATGGATGTGACTTCATATCTGATTGCTACGATTTTTGTATTCCAACTACATTCAAAATTGATACTGTCAAATGTGCAAATGAGTCGATTACTATTAATGGACAGGAATATGAGAAGAAAGGGTTTTACTCTCAGAAACTAAAGCAAATTGGTTTTGATTGTGATTCCACATTAGAAATTGATATTAGAGATGTAGCCATAAACCTAAGTGTGAAGCAACAAAGTGGTAAATTAGTTTCTTCTGAAAGTACTGGGGAATACCAATGGTACAACTGCGAAGGAGATGTACTAATAACAGACGCAACTCAAAGAGAATTTACCCCTACGGAAGATGGTGATTACAAAGTAGAGATAACTAAACAAGGATGTATTGATTATTCGGAATGTGTTGCATACTCAACTTCTACTAACAGCGTAAAAGACATACAAGATTCAGAGAATATCAGACTAGATTTAGAAAATAATCTAATTGTATTTGACAATATAAACTACGACCAAATAGAACTATTGGATATGAATTCTAAAACTATCTATAAATCAGATAAATATGCTCAATCAATTAGTATTGAACATTTGAATACTGGTGTTTACATCTTGAAAATTACAAATGGAAATAAAGTTGAGACGTTTAAGTTTATGGTGGTGGAGTAAAAAATATTAATTGAAAACAATAAGTACTATTCTATGAATTATTATTTAATCAACAATTCAACTAACTTAATTGAAGTTGGTCATTATGTTCAGACTAAAGGATTGCCAGTTGGATATACTTACAATTGGTTAGAGCAAGAGAATTCGATAGCAAAGTTAACTAATGACGCTTATCCAATAGAAGATACTGATTTTATTTGGGACTTGGAAGATGATGCACTACTGACAGATGTTATTAGTACAAGTAATATAAGTTGTATTGGACTTTTAGTTAGTGATAAATTCAGGAAGTATCTTGGTGAATTAATTACACATAATCATCGATTTTATCCTGCTAAAGTGAGAAAGAAAAACATAGTCCATAGTTATTATTGGTTACATTTTGTGAAAAAAGATTTGGATGGTGTTGACTTAAAAAAGTCTGTGTTTTTTAAGTCAAATTTTGGTTTTGACATAGGAGAAAGATTATTTTTTGATTCATATAAAACAGCGTTAAAAATAATGAGAAAAGAAGATTGTTTTATTAAACTTGGACATCTCCATCTACTTAAAAACAATATTGAACTATATAATCAATTATTTTATTTGCCTGTTCCGAATAGAATAATTGCAACCCAAAAGGTCATATCGCGTATTAAAAAATACCAACTTACTGGTATTGATTTTAATATAATTTAATTATTAATTATATTTTTGTAAACCAAAAGGCGACACTCTAGCTTTTTAATTCTTCCTTAATATTAATTATTATAATTGCTATTTATTAAGATAGTGATGCCTTATTTAATATGTGAATTGCTCTAATTTCTTTATCCCTTTAAAAGGATGATGTATTAGTACTACTGAATTAATCTCTGGACATTTATTTCTTAAATAAAAATCAAAACTTCCTAACAAATGAATTAATTCTTTTTCATCTTTATATTGAATATCAAAAATTAATAAATCTTTTGCTCCTAAATACGATTCTATTTTGTTTTGATCTTCTAGTGTGTAATTATATTCAAATTGTTTTTTAACATCTTCTGGGATAAAATGAAAATAAATCTCGTTTCTATCTGTTTTGGGGTTTATATAATACTCTGTGTCTTCATCCTGACCGCCTAAAATTAATTTTGGATATGATTGTATAAAACCCTTAAAATGGCCTAATATTGTTTTGTCTATAGTTATAAATGATAAAACTTCCATTCTAAACCCTTATTGAGTTTTATAACTTAATTGAAGACATTATAAAATCCTTTCTGCCCATCATTTGACTCTATAACTAACTCAGTACTCGTATAGTTGACAATTTTACCCTTATGCTCATTTTTAATGTAAAGATTCCCTTTATCATCTAATTTGAACTGTTGGATATGTGTAAAGTTCAGCAAATCGCCTATGTGATATCCTTCAACGTATTTCCATCTTGATTCACGCACATTATCTAAAGAGTTACACCCTATCATCACAAAAATTAATAGAACTAAAAACCAAATATTGGTCTTCCTGAAAAAAATCATATCACTTAATCTCCTGATTAGAACACGTTAACTGAAGCTATATTTTTCAAGTCAGTTAATACAAAATAGGAAAAAAATAGACATCAACAATATGTCTCTACTTTTTAATTCAAATCACCCTAACCCTCTTAAATCTTTAAGAGGAAATCGACGGGATAAGTTTTTCTTGCATTTTTACTTTTTTTTCTAGTTTGATAAGTTACAACGTTTCACCAATTAAAAGGATTACAAATAAGTGAATATTATTTATCATAGGGGACACTATTTTTTCGAGTAAAAAAAAAGAATAATAAAACATATTATATTTGACAATATGTAAGGGAACAGTATTGTCATAAAATCTCTTACGAAATAAGGTTCATTTATATCAAGTAGAATATTTGAACCATCGAGATGGTTTAAAATTAAAACAATAAGAATAAATGATATAGCAAATGAAATTAAATATTTAAAAGTGTCATTAATTATTTCAAAGTTATATAAAATGACCGCAACACATAGCATAATAAAAGAACAACCTAGATGTATAAGAACTATAGGAAAAATAAATCCTGAATTTTTTCCATAAATGTTCATAAAGATAATAGTCAATATAAAACATATTATCGTTGATATCCATATTAATGTATTAACCATAATTACCTAACTTTAAGACCTTGAAAAATATTTAACCATCTTCGATTCAATGTACCATCTTTAGTAACTTTGTTTTGAAATCCTTTCCATTTTGGCTTATAAGTACTAGGGTACATCATTAATAATGGAATATCTATTCTAGCTTGTGTAGTCAATATTGATGCATTAAACCAATTGAAATGTGGTGTGCTTCCCACAGCAAAACCTAGAAATCCATACCAAGTTCCAAATTCACCGTTTGCCATATGATTCATAGAAATTAGAGCAGTTTGACTTGCAGATTTGTAAATAGCAGTTGCAATTGGACCTTGTTCGTAATTAACGAACGCTTCATCCCAAGATTGTGCGTTTAAACCTTTTAAAGGACTTTTTGAATATTTCCCAAATAACAAATCATTAAAATATGACAATGTTGCATTTTGAATCCCAATATTTAGCTTAAAAAGTAAGTCCTCTAAACCATCATCATCATCAATTAACCTAGTACCAACTTCTAGATAGTCGGCTAACCTGTTTACTAAACTAAGTGCACCTTTTATCCATTTTACATCGTGTCCAAGAGAACTAGCTTCGTTATCTACCCATTTATAGAAATCCCTAACTTGTTCATATGGCTTATATTGATTTTTGACATTATGGCTAATGTTGTAAGTGTTAGCAGCTCCCCAAACACTGGTATTTCCAACTCTATCAGAAGTAAGCCAATGTCCTTGACTACCAATTTCGTTTCTTCCTAAAACTTCTAAATTATTCTCACTTGCAAATGTTTTGTAAGATGAGTATGAATCAAACTCTCTTAAACCCGAAGGGTCAATTGAAGTAATAGGATTATTTCCTAGACCATTAAATGGCGATCTTGAATAATCCATTAATCTATCAGGGCTCATCCATCTACCAATTCTTGGATCAAAGCTCCTAAATGTTGTATTATAAGAGTTCCCTTCCCCTTTAATTTCATCATCTTTCTCTTGTCCTTGGAAACCATATCGATGTCCTTCATCAGAAAATATTCTTAGATTATTTAGTGCTGTGTTAAAAGTTTTAATTTTAGAATAATCAAATTTTTTCATCTTAAAGGAATAATTACTTCTCGAATTTAGACTTTACCTGGAAATGAAAATAATACTATTATTAACAATTCCAATATTACAAAACTTATAGCTAATTCAAGAAAACATTATGACATCTTTTAATTAGGTAGATTACTAAAGATATTCAGTGGATACGAAGTTGAGATGTTTAAGTTTATAGCGATATTAAATAATTATTTTTCTCGAACCCAAGATATTGGAAGATAAACACTAATTAACCCTTTCTTATTAGTATCAATTGTATTTATCATATCTCTAGAGGTACGCATCCATATAATCTTCCTATCCACTAAGAAATGTAAAAATTTAGAATAGTGTACTTCGTTATAAGTCCAGGAATCAATTGTTTTTGTTTTTCCAGTATACTTCCAGATTGTATCTTTCTCAGATTGTTTTAGTAGCTTAGATAATCCATTATATAAAGAATCTATCCAAATATCATATTTTAATTTATAAATTTCTTGAACATACTTGAATCTCTCTGATTCAAACATAAGTCCTCCATAGTTTTCTAAAATATATATGAATGAACTATCTTTTACTTTTTCTAGAAGGTCTAGAGAATCCTTACTAATTAGTAAGTAATTATATTTCTCAATATCATATTTTTCTACAAATCTCAACACTATAGGGTTCTTAATCTCTACCTCCCCTAAAAATTTAATTTTGAGACTATCATATTGACTATAATTTTTATTAGAAATATGCTTATAATTATTATCATTACAACCAAGTAAAAGTATTAAAATAGAAAGAATTTGGCGCATATTAAAATTCCACGAATTATTAGATTAAGTAATTATGTTTTAAAGCCTCTTCAGTTTTATAACTTAATTGAAGACATTATAAAATCCTTTCTGCCCTTCATTTGACTCTATAACTAACTCAGTACTCGTATAGTTGACAATTTTAACCTTATGCTCATTATTAACAAAAAGATTCCCTTTATTGTCTAATTTGAACTGTTGGATAAGTGTAAAGTCCAGGAAATCACCTATATGATATCCTTCACCGTATTTCCACATTGAATCACGCACGACATCTAAAGAGTTACCTCCTGCCATCATAAAAATAAATAGAACTAATAACCATTTATTGGTTTTCCTGAAAAAAATCATATCACTTAATCTCCTGATTAGAACACGTTAACTGAAGCTATATTTTTCATTAGAAAATTAAATTTGTGAATTCAGATATAACAAGATATGAAAATTTTGGTAACATAGTTGAGATGTTTAAGTTTATCGTGGCTGAGTAATGTTTTTTGGAACTTTTAATATATTGATGGGTATTGTAAGATAACTGGTTGGCTTTAAAAATTATAAGCCAATTGGAAAAGATGTAGATTAAAGTGGTAAACTAGATTAAAGATTAATAAAACTTCTAAGGGTCGTCTTTATTTTTTATTAACTGTCCTGCATTGTAAAAATGTTTACTAACGATATCTCCTTTGTCATTATAAATCTCCCATAAACCTTCCCTTAAGTCGTTAAGATAACATCCTTTTTCTTTAACATCTCCTGATTTTGTATAATAAATCCACATTCCTATTTTTCGACTTCCCATCATCATTCCCTCCTCTTTTTTTATCCCATTTGAGTAATATAATATATACATGCCTTTGAAATGACCACTTTTCTGCCAGGCTTCAAGTTTAAGCTTCCCATTATCATAATACTTTACGATCTTTCCATCTTCAAACCTGTCTCTATGACCTCTCAAATCTCTAATACTAAACCTTATAGTATCACCTGACTCTTTAACAACAATATGATTCTGAGAGTATAAGTTTATATTCATAAACAACAATATAATCAAAATAGTCTTCTTAAGGCAATTCTGATTATCTTTTATATTTCTTTTTATGGTATTCTTTATCATCATTTTCCCAATATTTATAATCCTTCTTAGTCTTTTTCGAAGGAACATCTGATTCTAGAATCTGTTTGAAAATTTTCTCAAAATCTAACGATTTTCCTTCTCCGAATTCCGTGTGTTGTTCATTAGGATTAAGAATCTCTTCATTTTCATTTAACTTATTCCATTGATTGATGAATTCCTTTCCTTCAATTTCCCCATCTCTTAATTTCTGAATTAGATTGACAATATCTGTTGCATGTACTCCAATTTCATGAGTAACAGTTTGTAATGTATTACCTAGATTATCTGTTTCGTAAAGATTTGTAGTTATTACAATTTCTATTTTAGTATTCTCATTTATTTCAGATGCATCTAATTTTTTTAAAGCAGCCTTGTCATCTAAGTCAATTCTATTACCGTCCTTGTCTATTATGTAAAAAAGTGTAACAGCGTAGTCAGAATTAGCAGTATGTTCAGCATTAAAAATGATGTCTGTATTACCTAAGCTACCATTATTAGATTTGTCCACAGGTCCTTGATGAAACCAAGACAAGCCATTATCCACCCAAACTCCATTACTATTATCATAAAATTTAGATAAAAAGCTCCTCGCTGTGGATGATAAAGTAATCAATTCAAAGCTTTTATTCAAATTAATATTACCTTTAAACGCAGCCGATAATTTAATCGCCTTTCCATCCGGATCGATAAACATTAATGGATTATTTGCAACATAAGAGTAATCACTTAGACTTGGGTAATTCATAGCTAGTTTATCTAAAGACAAGAATTTTGCAATTCTAGGACTATAAACTCTATTTTCAAAATCTATACTATTCCCTTCACCCATAACTTCATCATCTTTCTCCATACCATTGAATCCATAACGATGTCCTTTATCAGAAAATATTGCATCAGTATTAGTAAAAGTTCTTTCTGACATTTGCATTCCAAATGGGTAGTAACCAGTCGTGTTTATCAAATCTAGTGCAAAGTCATTAGCGGCAACCATATTTTTCAAGTCAGAGTAAGTTATTCTTACATTACCTAGGTGATCTTTGAACTCATAGTGCTTTCTTCTTATATCCCTAGTGAAGTTTTCTGTTGGTATTGGATTCTGTGCTAAATTTTCTTCATAGAAAATAACTTTTTCAGGTTTTCTTACAGCTATTCTACCTTCAGTTCCATTCCCCCATAAAAGCCATTCCGTTAGTTCAAGTCCACCATTGTTAAGGTCAAAAGCGTAGAAACTAGAAATATTATATTCATAATCTATACCCTGAATGTGAACATAGAGTGTTCTTGTAGTTAAATC
>JBFHKR010000131.1:0-7422 GCA_041595255.1 Chlorobiota bacterium | reverse complement strand
TTCTTCCCAAAATCCAACTTTCTTATGGAAGTTTCTTGATTCTTGGTCAGTGAGCCAAGTGTCAGAGCCAATCTGAGAACAGCCTTTTTCTTTACACCAGCTCTCGCCTAACCGAAGAAATTCTTTTGCTATACCCATTTTACGATAACCCTTTTCTACAAATATTCCTTCCAGATATCCTGTAGGAGAATTTATAGAACCCTCAACATAATCTGTTCTTATGGAGAAAATAGAAAAACCAACATTTTGGTTGTCTGAATTTTTAGCTAGCAAAATATAGTATTTATCAGAATTTATCGTTTGCTTCAACAATTCGACCAGTTCGTTTCTTCCGATATCTTTCCAAAGTTTTTGGCCCATTTCTATGAATGATTCAATATTAGAATCGTTGTATTTTTTGTAGATGATTTCAATCATTTGTGCAAACTCTCAGAAGAACTACTATACATAATGGTAATTTATTTTCTATGTTCCAGAAATAATACATTTATCCAAATACTTCTTTAGGTAGAATAATTTCTAAGTACTCTAATTTACAAAAAAAAATCCCAACATGAATGTTGGGACTATGTATGTAATTAAATATAATTTTTAATCAAGATAACAAATTGAATTAGCCAATGAATTAATTATGCTTTAAATTATTTACCTGCATTACAAAAATTCCAATTTTTTTATTAAGTCCTGAAATTGGAGTTACTATATTGATATTAGTAGAATCAGATATGACTTTTTGATCTTGCAATGAACTATAATTTGAGAATTTAGTGCCTACATCTTTCTTATCAGTAGATAATTCTATAACGGATGATTCCGAATTAATAAGCTGAAGTTTCACAATGTCCGGATATTTAATAAATTCGTTAAAGAACTGATTAATCTGTTCTTTATTCTCTCTTAATAGTTCACTTCTTATAGCCCATGAAAAAGCAGTAGCTGTCAATGTGAGTCTATTAGAATTCAAACTATCTAATTTCGTTTCGTAACTCGAAATAACCTGAGCTTTTTCTTCTTTGAAATCACTCTCCATAATAGCCATTTTTATAAATGCCCATCCCAAAACTACAATAATCACTAAAACTAATCCAACATAAAACTTATGTCTCATGATAAATTTCAATAATTTACTTTCCTTTTTTGAGGGAGCTTCTTCGTTTTTTAATTCTTCCATTTTACAATCTTCCGTATGTTTTAATTATACAAGTTAGTGTTTATTATAATAACGATTGTAAATTACGAAATATTTGCCGTATTTATTACGGCAAATAAAGGAGTTATTTGCGGAATGGGGGGGGATATATAAATATTGTTACAACTTCATTTCATATTGTAAAACATCAGGTATTCTTTCTTCTAAAATCTCGATCAATTCGGGTTGCATAAACTCGTATTCATCTTCTATATACAAAACATATATTGGGGGTAAATCCAAATGCCGGTATTGTTTTACTATTCTTGACTTGTGTTCATCTTCCATTACGAATATAGCATCTGACCAGCTTATTTTTGTTTCGTTAATCTGAATTGGACTTTTGGGACTTAATCCAGCTGATTGCATATTGAAGGCCTTCTCTCTTCTATAGAGAGCTTCGGCTGTCTTACTTCTACGCTTATTTCGTCCGCAAACTACTAATATTTTTGGGGGGGTGTTCAAGTTACTATTTAAGGTTTACTTCTAAATCAATATGTTTATCTTCATCCCAATCTTCATAATAGTCACGAAAATGCATATGGCAAATATCATTATTAGTTATATGATTCTTAACTTTTTCGAAGAATTCACAAACCTCAAGTAGCTCATCCTTTGAAGCGTAAATCATTCCCAATTTAGCTTCTTCAGCTAATGCTTCTTCATCGTCAGAATATGTTTTTGAAAAATATAGGTTCATTTTTTTCTTTTTGTTAATTAAACAGAAATTCTTCTAATGGAGTTAAATACTTACTTTCTAGATAAGCCGTTCTATTTCCGTATGAATAAACACCAACAAATTTTGGTATTTTTACCCAATCAGGAGGCGGATAAGTTTCTGAGTTATGAGATTTTGTAACATATGTATATCTACCTTCGATTACAGTAACCAGTGCAATGCCATGTTCTTCTGCATATTTTATTGCACCTGATTGAAAGCCACTTGTCGTAAAAATCATACCTTTTTGCGCTCCAATAGATTTGAGTTTATCGTTGAGCAATTGAACGGTTTCCCTTTTAACTTTATTCTTATATCTTTTACATTCAATAAGCACTTTTATTCTTCCACCTAATACTTCAAATTCAGCAAATACATCAATCTGATAAGTCCCATCATTTCGGGTAATTAGAATATTATGTTTTGCTTCAAACTTCTCCAACGTTTCGCCTAAGTTTGACAAATAACTATGTACAAGCTCTTCAAATTCAGTTGGCGTGATTTCTGTGTTTATATCATCTGGTGAGTTATTCATTTAAACTTATTTTCGTTTTAATTCATCAAGTGTTTTACCTTCTTTATTCTTCCATTTTGTCCATCCATTTGTAGATCTTCCTAGAACAACTCCACCCGCTGTACTAGGTGAATTAAAAACATAATCTTGAACGAATTCATAGTTCCCATTTTTTTCTATAATTATTTCATTCAACAGTAATTTTTGCCTCAAATTAATTAAATACTCGTGGCATGAAGGTACAGTTTCTTTTTTTACTTGAGAACCTTTAAACACAACAAAGCCATCATCAATTAAGTCTCCTTCTGCATTTATGTTTCTCCCATTTAAATATAATACTTCTTTAGATGTTATTTGTTCTTTCCCAACTTTATCATAAACGGGAAAACCAAGAGTAGAAAGTAAAATTTTGATTGTGTCAAAACTATCAAGTAGATCGGCTTCCATAGATTCAGTTACAAATGGTTTACTAGGTGCAGTCATATTTTCTGTTTCATATCTATTAGAATCCTTCGCTTGATCGATTGCAATATGTTCTAGATACTTAGCATGCGACTTAGTAAAAGCATTTATCTTAGACACCATGATAACAGCATAGTTCCAAAATTCTTTAGTTCGGTTATGTTGCTTTAAACGGTCTAGGCAATCTTCAGCTTCTCCGATATATACTAAAGGTTTTGCTTTATCAGCTGCTTCACCAAATAGAAAATAGACTCCAACATTATTTAGTTCTGTTCTTGTTGAAATATATTCAAGTTTATTTCTTGGAACTAAAATAGCTTTTACTACTCTATTAGTTATCTCAGCGATTTTCACACTTCGTGGTGAGCCGTCAGGTAAGAATATTTGTATTGTCTGTGGTCTATTCATTTTCACTTATTATTATTATTTAACTACCAAATATACAAAAAAACCCCAACATCACTGTTGGGGTTTGTAAAAATTAATTCGCTTTGTGTTATTAAGATTATAGAATCTCGATTATCATTGCATTAGCTTCGCCGCCACCTATACAAAGAGTAGCCAGACCGTATTTGCCGCCTGTACGTTTTAGTGCATAGATAAGAGTAGTCAATATACGTGCTCCAGATGCTCCGATTGGATGACCTAAAGCAACTGCACCACCGTGTATATTTACTTTCTCTCTGTCTATCCCTAATTCTTTGATAGAGTGCATAGGCACTACTGAGAAAGCTTCGTTGATTTCGAATAAATCGATATCGCTAACTTGCATATTCGCCTTTTTCAATACTTTCTGTATAGCAGAAGTCGGCGCAGTAGTGAACCACTCAGGTGCTTGCGCGTGTGAGCAGTGAGCTATGATTCTTGCCAATGGCTTACGCCCAGCAGCTTTTGCAGCTTCTTCGTCTTGAACTACTATCGCACATGCACCATCGTTCAGATTAGATGCGTTTGCAGCAGTTATAGTACCATCTTTTTTGAAAACTGGTCTTAGTTCAGGTATCTTATCAAATCTAACTTTACCAGGATCTTCGTCTTTATCGACTACTATATCACCTCTTCTATCTGCAATCGTAATAGGTATTAACTCTTCAGCAAAGTAACCTTTTTCTTGAGCTTCTAATGCTCTTTTATAAGAACTAGTAGCATATTCATCTTGCGATTCACGTGAAAAATCATGTTCACCAGCACAAATCTCACCAGCATTCCCCATGTGGAATTTGTTGTATACGTCCCATAGGCCGTCGTGTACCATAGAGTCTATTAGCTCTGTATTACCCATTTTATAGCCATTTCTAGCTCCAAGTAATATGTGAGGTGAATTAGACATTGATTCTTGGCCACCCGCAACTATAGTTGTCGCATCGCCAGCTTTGATAGCTTGGTCAGCTAACATAACAGCTTTCAGACCTGATCCACATACTTTGTTGATAGTCATACACTCCACTGACTGAGGTAAACCAGCGTAGATAGCTGCTTGGCGTGCAGGCGCTTGACCAACTCCAGCTGTCAGTACATTACCCATAATTACTTCATTTACGTCTTCACCTTTTACTCCTGCTTTAGTAATAGCGGCTTTGATTGCTTCTGCACCCAACTGAGGAGCTGTTAGTGGTGACAAACCACCCAAAAAACCACCTATAGGAGTTCTAACTGCTGATAAAATTACTGTACTCATTATTCAATCCTTTTTTTTAATAGTTCAAATTTTCATTAGTTTTATAATGTTTTAATGACATTATTATTTTTTCTTTTCACAAATTTAAGAAAATTAAATAGATGAAACTTATTTACGATGAATTTGGTCCCGCATTAACTAATACATATATAGTTATTGACAAATCAACTAACTATGCAGTAGTTATAGACGTACCTCCAAACAGTTTAGATTTTATTAATAAAACTTTAAAAGAAGAATCGGCAGAGCTAAAAGAAATATGGCTCACTCATTCTCATTGGGATCATACGGCTGACGCACCAGAACTTAGAGATCAGCATAATGTACCTGTTCTTCTGCATTCGGATGATGAGTATAGATTAATAGATCCAAATGCTTATGTAGGTGGATTCCCACTCCCATTTGTAATGCGTGGTATAAAAGCAGATAAGTATATTAAAGAAGGGGATGAGTTAATACTTGGACATCAGAAATTCCGAGTATTAGAAACTCCCGGTCATACAGAAGGTGGAGTAATATTCGTCAATGATGAGAAACAGACCGTAATAGTCGGCGATACTATATTCAAACAAAGTATTGGACGTACAGATTTGCCGGGTGGTGATTTCTTGGTATTGATGAATAGTATTAAAAATAAAATTCTGACTTTACCTGATGACTATGCTCTGTACCCAGGTCACGGACCCCGTACTACAGTAGGAAGCGAAAGAAAAATAAACCCATTTATAAAGCAATATATTGTAAATCAATGAAAAAATATCTCTTATTAAGTTTAATTTTATTTCTTAGCGGTTGCTATTCATTTACAGGTGGAAATATTCCAGCTCATCTGAAATCGATTTATATACAGCCAGTTTTGGACCAATCTGGATACGGTAATCCATTGTTTCGTGACAAATTAGCTCAATCGTTAATAGATGAATTCAGAAGTGATAATTCATTTAATATAAATGAAACTGCAGGTGGAGATGCCAAGTTGGAAGTCAACATAACTAATATCTCTGATGCACCGATAGCTGTATCAAGTGGCGCAATAGAAACTGAAAGAAGAGTAACAGTAAGATGCAAGGCAATATACTATGATAATGTAAAACGGAAGGAAATTTGGAGTAAGGATTTCTCAGCGTATCAGAACTACGAGCTTAGCAATGCCTTAGCTAATAGGAATGAGGCAATAGAGTTAATATTAGAGCAAATAGCAAATGACGTATTACTTGCAGTAGTATCGGGCTGGTAATCGAGCTACTTCCAAATTATCACCATATTTGGATAAAAGATTAAAAAACGATAAGTTTAATTTTTAAGGCAGAATTATAACGAAAAATGAAATATACTTGTTTCGTATTGTTAATTTTTTTCATAACTTTGCTGTTTATTTTAGTTACAAAAAGGTATATAATTTCCGAATGGAAAGTTTACTTATAGCTATTTACTTCGTTGCACTAACTATACTCTTTGGATTCGGTATCCACGGGATAGTGCTACTACACTACTACCGAAAAACTCGTAAACAGGAAATGCCCGACCTAAAAGATCCCGCAGATTGGCCTGTTGTTACCGTACAGCTACCTATGTTCAATGAACTATATGTGGTAGAGCGATTAATCAAATCTGTTTGTGAGATTGATTATCCTCAAGACAAGCTGGAAATTCAAGTACTTGATGATTCTATTGATGAGACTCAAGCACTAGCTAAAAAGCTATGTGATGAGTACCAGAAAAAAGGATTTGATATTACTTATATGCATAGAACTGATAGGACCGGATATAAAGCTGGTGCCTTAAAAGAAGGGTTAAAAGTAGCAAAAGGCGAATTTGTAGCCATATTTGATGCTGATTTCGTTCCTAATAATGATTTCCTAAAAAGAACTGTACCTCATTTCCAAAATGAAAAAGTAGGTATGGTACAAACGAGATGGGAACACATTAATGGTGATCAGTCATATCTAACTAAAGCTCAAGCAATAGCGCTAGACGGACACTTTGTTATAGAACAACAAGTTCGTAACAAAGCTGGATTTTTTATCAATTTCAACGGAACGGCTGGTATTTGGAGAACTGCTTGCATTATGGATGCAGGTAACTGGCAAGCCGATACTTTGACTGAAGATTTTGATCTAAGCTATAGAGCTCAATTAAAGGGTTGGAAGTTTATGTTCTTAAATGACGTGACTTCTCCAGCAGAGTTACCTGCTGACATAAACGCTTTGAAAACTCAACAATTCCGTTGGACTAAAGGAGCTGTAGAAACAGCAATGAAGCTTTTACCAAAAGTATGGAAAGCTGATATCACACCTAAAGTAAAATTCGAGTGCTTTATACACTTAACAAGTAATATTGTATTCCCTTTCATTATCTTAGTTGCTATGTTGAACATACCTATAGTAATGATAAAGAACTCTACTACTGGATACGACAATATCTATTCATTAATGTCAATATTCGTTCTAGCTTCTATATCTACATTCTTGTTCTATATGTATGGTCAAAAAGCAATACACCTAGATTGGAGAAAGAGAATATTGCTTTTCCCTGTTTTCTTAGCTGGTTCTATGGGCTTAGCTGTGAATAACACTAAAGCAGTAATAGAAGCATTAATTGGCAAGAAATCTGAGTTTACTCGTACACCAAAAGACGGCGACAAAGCTCCGAAAACAGTAATCAAAAAGAAATATAGACAAAACAAAGTTACACTATTAGTAGCTGTAGAATTGCTTTTAACACTATACTTTATGGTTGGTATTGGCTACTCAATTTACCACTTGGAAATAGCCGCTATTCCATTCCAAATACTATTCCTACTTGGCTTTGGTACGGTTGGCTTTATGTCTTTACGACACGCCTTTGGTAGATAACATAGA
>JBFHKR010000130.1:0-7433 GCA_041595255.1 Chlorobiota bacterium | reverse complement strand
CCTTTATTATAAATATTCATATTTGTATCCAATTCAATAACTATTGTTTCTGATTCTTTTATTCTAATAGGATCTAAATCTGAAACATCATATTGAAATAGTTTCTTATTTGCTTGGGTGTAAATATATCTTGAATTTGGAGAGAAATTAAAAAGTATGTCATAATTCAGCATTACTTTATCATCAACATATTTAAAATTCGTTACATATTCTAATTTGCCATTCTTGTTATCAAAAGTAAATAGATAAACTTCTGGGCCTTGGGCAACCCAGTTGCAAGCTAATAATTTTTTACCATCTGGAGAGGGTTTAAATTCATAATAGTATGGTTGAAGCCCTCCTGCATAATCTAGTTCATTCTCTGTTAGGTTAAAACTGCTTTTAGGTATTGTATCAATTCCATTCTTATCAGCAAGGTAAGTATGAATTATATGTTTTCTAATATTATGTCCAACTATCCAATGTTTGCTTGGATCACTATGGGGCATAATTGTAAAATCCCATACGGAATCAATACCAAATTTAAATTTATGTCTTATTCTTTGCTGATTCCTATCTAATGCTATGTCATCGTAGGTTAAAATACCATGTTTACCATGATATTTATATTCTTCATAGAATATTCTATATAATCTTACACTATTAGTATCCAATTTCTGAAAGCCAGAGAACATTCTAACTGCATATTCATCACTCTCAAAACCATTGGGATCAGTTATTCTTGGATCATAAAATTTATAATAATCGGTATGCTCCAAACTAGACAATACAGAGTCATTAATCCAAGTTGAATCTCTGTTAATGTGCAAAAATAAATCTCCATTCTTATGATTATAATTTACCATATCATAACTACCAATTGTATGGGTATCAAGCATGTGCATTCTACCATGAAACACTACAACAGAGTCATTATTTCTTCTAAAATCCATTTTATAATCAGACCATATCCACTGTGCATCGTGGTATTGAGCCACACAAAGTGATGGGAGTATAAAGAGTAATATTTTTAGTAGTGTTTTTATAGAATTTTCACAACCAGTTGAAATCGGCCTTGCTAAATATAGTAATAGTATGTGGATAATGCAAGTCGAACCCACCTAAATCCTCCCTTGACAGGGAGGACTTACATAATTGTGCAGTTCGACTTCGCTCACTGACCACATTTCGACTTCGCTCACTGACCACAGTTCGGCTCCCCTTACTGAACGCTGTTCGGTGGTTGCTGAACCGAAGTACTAACAAGAAGAGATTGCCACTTCCACCTCGCTATACTCAGCGTCATCGCAATGACAGGTTTCATAGTGATGTATGGGCATAAAATACACTTAGCACATGCAATACAACTATACAATCGACATTGATGAAAAAAAAGACTGCCTATTGATTATAGGCAGCCCTTTCTTTTTGCTAACATTAGCGTTAGCTCAGTGATATAGAATAATGCGGATTCTATTCTATTACAATCATAATAACACATAACTTTAAAAAGGGTTTCAAAAATATCCCTATTTCCTATACTGAGAATTAGATTGTATTCAACTCGGCATTTCATTAGTTTTGGATTAACCTTACTACCACAACTCAATTATTTGCTAAATGGAATCACTAAGTATTTGGTCTTCTGCTATAGTTTTAATCTTCCTAATGGATCCATTGGGCAATATACCCGTGCTATTATCCGTGCTAAAAGGTATAGACCCTAAAAGACAAAGAGTGATAATAATGAGAGAGCTCCTTATTGCTCTTGGTATTCTACTTGTATTTCTATTTATGGGAAAACCCTTGTTAAACTTCTTACATTTGCAACAAGAAGCCGTAACAATATCGGGTGGGATTATATTACTGATAATAGGATTACGTATGATATTCCCAACATCGGAAGGACTAATGGGGCCACAACCGGATGGGGAACCATTTATAGTGCCACTTGCTATTCCCCTTATAGCAGGTCCATCCGTATTGGCTATGTTGATGTTGATGACTCAGAGTGGTCCCGGTAAAATGACCCATTGGTTTTTTGCATTGATTATAGCTTGGGCTATAACCGCTGCTATTCTTTTAGTCGCCCCCAAATTACTGAAAGTGCTTCGTGAGCGTGGACTGATTGCACTAGAGAGGTTGATGGGTATGATATTAGTTATGATGGCGGTACAGATGTTGATAGATGGATTAAAAATACTATAAATACAAATCATCGTTCATTTTATTATATTATAATTTGATAATCAGAATTTAGATTATGTTCGAAAATCTTTTTTGTAAACACTGTAGCAGCGTATGCCCTGATGATACTATTTCATTGGGTGATAATATATTCTGTTGTAACGGTTGCAAAACGGTTTATGAGATACTGCAAGACAATAATCTATCCGGTTTTTATAATATGGAAAATGGTAGCGGTGCATTAAAACCAGACTCAATTGACTCAGACGAGTTTGCATTTTTAGACAATAAAGAAATAACAGAAAAGCTCAAAACCTATAGTATCAATGGAAAATCGAAAGTAGTTTTTAATCTACCCCAAATCCATTGCTCTGCGTGTATTTGGCTATTAGAAAACCTCCCAAAATTGAAAGATGGAATACTCAAATCAGAAGTCAATTTCCCTAATAAGGAAATAGATGTTATCTACGATGAGTCAATTATCTCTATTAGAACAGTAGTCGAATTATTAGCTGCTTTAGGATATAGACCTAAGTTAGACTTGACCTCGATAGATGGAAACAAAAGCAAAAACCCTAATCGGTCACTATATATTAAGTTGGGTGTAGCAGGATTCTCATTTGGTAATCTGATGATGTTAGCCTTCCCAGAGTACTTGTCTGGAGGCGAAACGATAGAACCTGCGATAAAAGAGCTAATAAATTGGTTGAATGTACTATTTATAATCCCTTTACTTTATGCTGGTAGTGATTACCTCAAATCTGCTTATTATGGTTTGAAGACAAGATTATTCAACATAGATATCCCCATCTCGATTGGGATAATAGTACTAGCAATACGCTCTACTGTAGATATAGTCACTAATACGGGTCACGGATATGTCGATTCACTAGGCGGATTGTTGTTCTTTTTATTAATAGGTAAGCTTTTCCAACAGAAAACTTATAATCTACTTTCATTCGATAGAGATTATAAGTCGTATTTTCCACTTTCAGTTATTAGAAGAACAAATGGGGAAAACGAGCATATACCATTAAAAGATATCAAGATAGGTGATATACTTTTAATAAGAAATAATGAGATAATCCCAACTGATAGTTTACTTTCGTCCGAAAAAGCAATGATGGATTATAGCTTCGTGACCGGCGAATCGTCACCTGTCACTATAGCTCATCGAGAAAAAATTTACGCTGGTGGTAGAGCTTTGGGTAGAGCAATCGAAGTACTCGTAACGGAAGAATTCGATCAGAGCTACCTAACGAAATTGTGGAACAATGATGCATTCGAGAAATTCTCAAAGAAAGGGATTTCGAAAATGTCTAATTTGATAGCTAGAAATTTTTCTATCGTTGTTCTGCTAATTGGTATAATTACATTCGCGTGTTGGTTACCTCATAGCACAGCTAAAGCATTTGATGTACTTACTGCTATTTTGATTATTGCTTGTCCGTGTGCTTTAGCTCTCACATTGCCGTTCACTTATGGATCTACAATGAGAGTATTCGGAAGAAATAAATTCTTTATAAAAACAGATTCTATAGTAGAATTTTTATCTAATATCGATACTTTTGTTTTCGATAAAACAGGTACACTTACTAAGGCTACAGAAGGGGGAATAGTTTACAAAGGTAAGGATTTCGAAAAATATAAATCTATAATAAAAGCAGCTGTATCCAATAGTACTCACCCAATAAGCTCTCTTATTAGTAGCTATATAACTAATGCTAATAGTGTTGACATAGGTAGCTTCGAAGAACTAGCCGGTAAAGGTATAATAGCAACATACAAAGATACATCTATACGCATAGGTTCTGCCAAATGGATAGAACCTGAATCGGAATCTCAAGTTGAAAATTCAGCAACATTAGAGATAAATGGGGAAGTATTTGGAGCTTTTTATAATAGAAGTGATTTTCGTGATAATACTTTCGAGACATTAAGTGAACTTTCTGATGATGGTTATTCCATTTCTATTATCTCAGGTGATAATCAGAAAGATGAGAAAACCATCCTCGAAAATGCACCAGTTGGTACCAAATCTCACTTCAATAAATTGCCACATGAGAAGCTCGAATATATAGCAGAATTGCAGAATAATGGAGCAATTACAGCGATGGTCGGCGATGGACTTAATGACGCAGGTGCTTTAGCAAAAGCAAACGTTGGGATAGCGATAGCTGAGAAGTCTAATAACTTTACACCAGGAAGTGATGCTATTCTATTAGGAGATGAACTAGATAAATTGCCAAAATTTATGAAAATGTCAAAATCTGCAATTCGAATAGCTTATGCTAGTATAGGAATCTCCTTTCTTTATAATACTATAGGTATATCAGTAGCAGCTAGTGGTAATCTCTCTCCAGTTGTGGCCGCCATACTAATGCCAATCAGCTCTATTAGTGTTATAGTATTTACAGTGTCAGCTGTTAATTTATTGGCTAAAAGAAAGGGATTATAAAATATCTACGGTTTACCGTCAGATTCTCGTTTGTTTTTCAATGCATCTGTGTACCACATAAATTCTTTCAAGAATCTATCAAATCCTTTATCTATGTGTTCATTATCAGTATTGCCATTCTCATCAAAATTCTTACCGACTGAGGGGACAGGAAATGTTGTTGGGATAGAAGCCATTCCAAGTTCTGAAGTTACTGCTCTTAGATGCATAGCTGCTCTAACTCCACCAAACATACCAGCAGAATAAGTAGCCAAACCTGATGGTTTGAAATGATACTCACTTTGGTAATGGTCAAGAAGGTTTTTTAAAGCTGGTGGTAGACCGTGATTATACTCTCCACTTACTATTATAAACCCATCTACTTCATTAAAAATCTGATGGATTTCTTCAATTGACTCAGGAGCATCATTATTATACTCTTTATACATTTTATCTAAAAAGGGAAGCTTATAATCTAATACATCAACGAATACATGTTCAATATCTCGTTCGATTAGTTGATTTACTATATACTTGGCTACTCTTATACCTTGTCGGTTTTGTCTTACTGATCCATATATTACGGCTATTTTCATTTTCTTCTCCATTTTTAGACATATTATACCCTATGAACGGAAAAGGTGATATGATTATTTGTTTTGCGCCTATATTAATTGTCTCAGATGTCGTGATATTGACGTTACAAACTACAACAATCCTTTGAAGAGCTTATCCCTTTTTAACAAACTCAGATTTGAGAGCCATAGCGCCAAAGCCATCAATTTTACAATCAATATTGTGGTCACCATCTCTTAGGCGTATGTTTTTTACTTTAGTACCGCCTTTAATTGGTTTCGAAGAGCCTTTAACAGGTAAATCCTTGATGACTACTACAGTATCACCATCAGAGAGTAGAACACCATTAGAATCCTTCACCATTATACCTTCTGGAGTTAGTTCTTCGACTTCGGGGTTCCATTCGTAACCGCAATTAGAGCAATTCCATATTGCGTTTAATTCGTAAGTGTATTCGTAGTCACATTTCGGACAGGGCATATTATCAGACATTATATATATTTTTTTTGGTTCAAATTACTTTATAATATAAAGCTTTTTTAGAATTTTATTATCAACTACATGTCTATGTATTTAAAATTAAACTAATATTTGTTAAAGAAATAGTCCCAATAGGTTAAATCTATATTATTATTTAATTTTGTGGCTCATAATAAAATCAATGTAGAATAAGACAATGTCAATGAAGAAATTCAATCAAAATGTAATAGATGTAATCGGTAATACTCCTATCGTACGCTTAAACAAAGTAGCGGCAAATGTAGAGAGTGATATATATGTGAAGCTAGAGTATATGAATCCGGGTGGATCTATCAAAGAACGTATAGCAAAGCACATAATAGAACAGGCTGTAGAGCGTGGTGACCTAAAACCGGGCGGTACTATAGTAGAAGGTACTTCAGGTAATACTGGAGTTGGTTTGGCTATGTATGCCGCTGTACATGGATACAAATGTATATTCGTATTACCTGATAAACAGTCTATAGAGAAAATTAATAATCTTCGTGCTTACGGAGCTAAGGTAGTAGTAACGCCTACAAATGTAGCGCCAGAAGACCCACGATCATATTACAGCGTTGCAAAGAGAATAGCCGAAACAACTCCAAATTCGTTCTATGCCAATCAATATTACAATTTGGATAATCAAGAAGCACATATTCGCTCTACTGGACCAGAGATTTTTGCCCAAACTGGAGGAGATTTTGATGTATTTATGTGTGGTGTTGGTACTGGGGGAACTATATCTGGAACAGGCAAATATCTGAAAACTGTAATGCCTGATGTTAAAGTAGTTGGAGTAGATATCCAAGGTTCTATACTAGCTCCTTTTTGGAAGACAGGAGAAGTGGTGGAAGCGCATGGTTATGTATTGGAGGGAATTGGAGAAGATATATTTCCAGATAATCTAGACTTTAGTGTGATAGATGATTTCGTAATGATAGAGGATAAAGAGTCTTTTGTAATGACACGACGTTTACTTACTGAAGAAGGGATCTATGCTGGAGGGAGTAGTGGAGCCGCAGTAGTTGGTGCTATTAGATATGCAGAGAGCTTGGACACTCCTAAGAAAATATTAGTAATACTACCAGATTCTGGAAACAGATACACGGGTAAAATATATAACGACCAATGGATGAAAGACGGCGGATATACTGATAGCCGATATAATACAACAGTAGGAAAAATGCTTCACCATACTGGCAAAGCAACAAAACTAATAAAAATGCAAGATGACAAGAATATTGGTCATGCTATCGAGATAATGAAAGCTAGTGATATATCACAATTACCTGTATTCAAAGGTGATTCATTAGTAGGGTATGTTAGTGAAAGCAAGTTAGCAGCGCCACTATTTGAAGGCTCTATAGATCTTAGCGATAATATAAATCTCGTTATGTCGAACGACTATGAAGTAGTACATCATGATGTTTCTTTACAAAGCATTCAAGAAAAATTAGCACAAGGTAAGACAATATTTGTCTCTGATAAAGATAGTAATATAGTATCGATCATTACTTATTCAGATTTGGTTAACTATATAGCTGGGGCTTAAGTATAATCTTTTTATAAGATTAATAGCTCTTGAATCAATTTTGAAGAGTCTTTGACGAGGAATTAAGAAAGAGTTTATATTAGTGATTAGTTAATTTTTTAATACTAATCGCTTATTTGCCTATAGAGGAAATTATTCGTAAATTGATTTAAACTGATAATCTATGAAAAAAATAATACTCATATTAGTAATTTCTCTGTT
>JBFHKR010000129.1:0-7539 GCA_041595255.1 Chlorobiota bacterium | reverse complement strand
TGTAACTTATCGGCATATAAATTGTCTTATAACTTGTATAATCGAAAAATACAGGATATTATATGAAATTTATTTACACTTTTACATTTTTGTTTATTCTATTCCACACAATTTCATTCTCAGCTCAATGGGAAGTAATGGATAATAATAGCACTGTGAAAAATCCTAACGGAGATGAATTCCATTTCAAAACTTATGAAATGGATGAATTATATGGGATCTTTTATACTGTTAACCTCAATAATACGAATGGAATATTATATTCTTTGAATAAAGGATACAGATGGGAAGTTTCATTCTTCGAAACTCGAAATATTAAAAATGAATCTAATGCTATATATGATTTGGTAAAACAAGGTGACCAGCTATATGCTCCTGCTGAACCAAACTCTATACATATTTTGAATTCGAAATCACAAGAATGGACTAAGGTAAGAATATCTGACGATTCCGTATATCCTCTAACTAGACTACAATTCGTGAATGACTCTGTTGGATTTATAGGGTATCATTTCGTATTCGGTTTCTATAAGACTACTGATAAGGGTGAAACCTGGAAAGAATTCAAGGAAATAGTACCACAATTAAAGGCAAATTTTAAATTTCGTAATTATGTCGCAAAAAATGAAAACGAAATATACTTGGTTGGTAGTGTCGATGATTCTTTATGTTTCTACAAGACTACAAATAGTGGTATTACATGGACGAGTTTTCAATCAGAACAATTCGAAAAATCTGATTTGATTATCCAAGCCTATTACAATCTAAAATACGAAGAACCATATTTCTATGTAGAAAATAGATATAAACAAACCAGCGATGGAAATACTACTATGATGAGATCATCAGATTTCGTAACATGGGAACCTGTATTCGTAAGTGATTTTATTGATTTCGGAAAGTTTATACATAGCTTCAAATTCTATGGTAATAAAGGTTTTGCACTCGGCACCCAAGTATTTCTCTATACTGAGGATGGTGGTGATACATGGGTAGATCTATATGACAAAAACGATAAATTCTATGAAAATAAGAACCCTATTAATGGTTTCTTTTTGTACGAAGATTATCTGTATGCTTCAGGTGCAATTGAAGAAAAGGATGATAACGGAAATTTGATTAGAATTGCTAAATTTTTTAAATATAATACCAAGAACATAACTAGTGTATATGAGGATAGAGTAAACATAACTCTTTATCCTAATCCTTCGATCTCTGTAATCAATCTAGAATCAGAAGAAATAGTTGAATCATATGAAATATTAGATTTATCAGGAAAAGTAGTGTCTAGAAATACTGCAAATCTATACCAGAATCAATTAAGTATAAACATCGAAGGTTTAATAAGTGGCTCTTATTTTATCCGAATAAACGAGAAAATATACAAGCGTTTTGTAAAGAATTAATTTGGCTTGCTTTCAATAAAAGTTAGTTCTAATTTATTATACAATTTATATCCCAAAGGGATATAATATCAGTAGTAATAAAGTAACTTAACTTTACCTATCTTCCCATTTCTTGTTTTTCTTACGGAATAGCAAACTGATAGGAGTTCCCTCTAGGTCAAAATTCTCTCTTATTTGCCTTTCTACAAATCGTTTGTAGCTATCTGGCAATAATTGTGGTTGGTTCAAAAATACTGTGAATAGAGGTGGCTCGGTTCCTACTTGTGTGATATAATTTATTCTCAAATCATATCCTCTTACAGCGGGGGCAGGAGTTCTCTCAAACAAATCAATAAGCACTTTATTTAGCTTACCTGTAGATATTCTTTTCTCTCTTCTTGCTTTTATTTCTTTGGCTATTTCTATTATTTTAAATATTCTTGTTTTCTCAGTTGCAGAAGTAAATATAACTGGAACAAAGTGAAAAGTCTTTACTTCTTCCAAAATAGATTTCTTCATCTTATGAGCAGTGTCCGATTCTTCGTTGTCGATTAGGTCCCATTTATTTACTGCTATTATAATTCCTTTTCTAGCGTCGTTTAGTAACTGAATTATTCGCTTATCTTGCTCTTCGAAACCTCTCTCTGCATCTAAAATTACTACTCCTATGTCGCATCTATCAATAGCTCTGTGAGTACGAACCATACTCCACTTTTCTATATTCTCATCTACTTTCGATTTTCTTCTTAGTCCCGCGGTATCTATTAGGACTATTTCTTCCCCATGGAATTTTACAACCGAATCAATCGAATCACGAGTAGTCCCAGGTATATCAGTTACTATATTTCTATCTTGACCCAGTAGGGCATTGGTCAAACTTGATTTACCAGCATTCGGACGTCCTACTAATGCAATTTTAAGTCTGTCATCATTTTCATCATAATCAACTACTGGAAAAGTCTCTACTAGCTGATCCATAAAATCACCAGTACTTCTACCGTTATTGGCAGAAATAGGGAATGGGTCACCTAGCCCCAGTTCATAAAATTCGTAGGAATTATGATCCATAACATGATTGTCACACTTATTCACTACTAAAGTAACAGGCTTATCAGTCCCACGTAGCAACACACCTATATCTCTATCAAAACGAGTGATACCGTCTTTACCATCAACCATGAATATAATAGAATCTGCTTCTTCCATAGCTATCATAGCTTGCTCACGAATAGCTTTTTCCATAGTATCTTCGCTGCCAGGTATAAACCCACCAGTGTCTATGATATGGAAATGCTTTCCATTCCAATCGGAGCGACCATATATCCTATCGCGTGTTACTCCAGGCTCGTCTTCTATTATAGCATTTCTCTCACCAACTAATCTATTAAAAAGGGTTGATTTGCCAACGTTCGGACGACCAACTATTGCTACTGTAACCATGTTTTTTTGCTTTTTTCAGAAAATAAAATTTAATTTACGGAATATGATTGTCAACTTTGCACATAACATAAAATGAAAAATAAAAATATTATACTCGGAATTACTGGATCTATCTCTGCATACAAGTCTCCTTTCTTGGTAAGGGAGCTGATAAAAGAGGGTGCCAGCTTAAATTGCGTCATTACTCCAAGTGGCAAAAAGTTTGTTAGTAAGCTAGTACTGGACAATCTAAGTCGTAATATAACTATAGACGATATGTTCGACGATAAATTTCAAGACTCGGGTTCTTGGCATATTAATAAAGCACAAAAGTGTGATTTATTCATTATTGCTCCTTGTTCCGCAAATACTCTAGCGAAAATAGCTAATGGATTTTGTGATAATGCACTCACTACTCTTACTACTGCCATACCCAAAGGAATACCTAAACTAATAGCTCCGGCTATGGATAGTGATATGTGGGAAAGCAAAGCAATACAAAGAAACGTAGTCCAGTTAAAAGAAGATGGCTACATAGTGTTAGACCCCGAATACGGTGAGCTAGCAAGCGGTATAATTGGTCAAGGGAGATTACCGGAAGTGTTAAACCTAATAGAATCAATAAAAGAGTATATATAATGTCTTTTCTGAAAGGGAAAATGGTGCTTATCACCGCCGGACCCACTTATGAGCGAATAGATGACGTTCGTTTTATTGGTAACTTTTCCTCAGGGAAAATGGGATTCGCTTTAGCAGAATCTGCGTTGAGAATGGGGGCTATGGTAACACTCGTTACTGGCCCAACTTGTCTGTATTGCAGTCCCGCTATAGATAGAATCGATATTGAGTCCGCAGAAGATATGTACCAAGTTGTAACAGCTAACTCCGAAAAGCAGGATGTTATTATAATGTCAGCTGCTGTAGCAGATTATACTCCGAAAATCAAGCACAATGGTAAAATCAAGAAAAAAGAAGACTTTATGACTATAGAGCTAGTCAAAACAAAGGATATACTGAAGGAATTAGGTAGTAAAAAGAAAGATAATCAAATAATCGTTGGCTTTGCATTAGAAAGTGAGAAGCTATTAGAATATGCGAAAGATAAACTAGAGCGGAAGAATTGCAATATCATAGTAGCAAACCAAGCGAATAGTAGTGATAGTGGATTCGGAAAGGACATTAATACAATCACAATAATCGATGATAAAGATAATGTAAAAGAGGTAGCTACAGCTCCCAAATCTGAAATAGCCGATTCTATTTTACAGTACGTTTCAGTATATAGTGAGCTGCCCTAAATCCATTTTTAGCAGCTCCTTCTAGGGTTGATGGATACCCATTGTCCGAGTAATCACCAGCTAAATAGAGGCCTTGTAGATGAGTTTTAACTTTTGGTCTTTTTAAATTGTTTTTCTTATCTGCGAGGAAAGTAGCCATTAGTTCACGTACGATTTTGTAATGAGTAATTCGAAACTTTTCACCGAACATTTTCCTCAAGTCCTCTTCCATCATTGAAATTATTACTTCATCTTTCAGCTTAGCGTAACGAACTGCATCGCTAGTAGTTATCTGATAGGAGTAAGTATCTGATTTTCTATCAATTAGTTTGTCTCTGTTGAATAGCCAATCGAAACCTGTGTCTACAGTTGATATCATATACGCGTCAGTTAACTTGGTATCTGACCAAAAATAAACTGAAACAATAGGGGAGTAGTCGGGCACATCAATATCTATAGGTAGCTCGCTCAATATCCTTTTAGAGATAAATGAAGGGGTTGTAATAACTACATCGTCATAATACTCTTCATTTACCATATACTTCCCTGCTTCCTCAGTTATGGACTTAATCGGTGTAGTGTAGTAAATCTTATTTCCATTTTTGAGAAATACAGACTCAAATCCCTTGAATAGCTCACCAAAATGAACTTTAGGGAGGTAGAATGCAGCATTTTGGCTTTTACTTAGAAAACCTTCGAGCATAATATTTTCAAATATTAGTGGGCTTGCCTTACGTACAGGGGTATTCATTGTTGAAACTATAAGTGGTTCCCATAGTATCTTTATTACTTTCTCGGATTGATTATTGCGAATTAATAATTCGTAACAGTCAGTGTAATTTTGAAAAGAGATCGAATCAATCTGAACTTTTAGTGCGAAGATAATAGTGTTTATCTTTTCTTTGAAACCAAAGTTTTTATCTCTAATAATAGCTTCTAATAGTCCAAATTTTCCTGAGAAAATCTTTGAACTAAGTGAACCAAACTTACCGTCATAGAAATAGGGAATATCGTATTTTTCAATTATTTGGAAATATTCCATCCCGCCAATTACTTTCAGCAAATCGAAGAAGTATTTGTAAGCACCTATGCATATATGCTGACCATTATCTATGGTCTCTTGAGTAGTATTGTCCAGAAGAGTAGTTGCTCTACCTCCGATAGAATCAGTCGCCTCATATATATGAACCACGTGGCTATTCATCAGCTCAGTAGCGGCAGTCATACCCGATACACCTGCCCCAATAATAGCAACTTTTCGTTTTTGTATTCCCATAGATTCAAATTTAATAACAAAAGAAGAGAAAAACTTTAAAAATATATTTTTTAGTTAATATTAAATGTTATAAATTTGTAACCTATTTTGATGCGGACGTGGCGGAATTGGTAGACGCGCTAGACTTAGGATCTAGTGGGCTTAAGCTTGTGAGAGTTCGAGTCTCTCCGTCCGTACCAACTAAGAGCAGAATTTGAGTAAAATCAGATTCTGCTCTTTTTTTTGTGGTAGTAAAGCTGAATAACGCTTCAAGTCCTCCCTTGAGGGAGGATTTAGGTGGGTGTAAGTTTGTACTACCATATGCTAGGAACCCCGTCAATCTTAACGCAGCGCCTGTGCTGAGCTAAATAGAAGTAAAGACTCCATTAGAAATCTTACATTCAGTAAATAGGAAGCATATTTTCTAACTTTTTTCTACATTAATCCTCAAATTATTCTAATCCTAATCTCTTTAACTCAAACTCTAACATTTTGTTACGGTAGTTGGAAAAATTTATAACGAAAATAAATCTTGTATTTTATTACTTTTAATTTTAATATAGCAAAACTAAGATGGAAATGTCTAATTATAATGATAGTAGAATAAATGATGCACTTAGAGGAGGGCTTAAATAGATAATGAATAAAATGCTATTTATAAAATCAATAATTATAATTCTTGTTAGTTTATCGTTTAGTATTGGATGTCAGAATACTCAAAAGATAGATATTAATTCTAATATTTATAAAATTAACTTTAACCAATATAGAAATAAAGATATTGACCAGTTTTACAATGATTTAATTCAAAAACCTGATACAATAATTGAATTTAAAGAAAATGGTAGAATCGATTATGTTGTGATTGCATACTCCAATAATTTAGAAATTAATCTTGAAATGAAAAAAAATACTTCTAATCTCAAACAAGCTAAAATAAAAGATTTAACTATAAGAAAATATATAAACTCAGAATATGGAATGCAACGGATTATTTATTATAAATTTGATTAATTATGAATAAAACTAAAATATTTACAACTTTTTTGATCGTGATGCTTATGAATGCTTGTAATGAAAGCGAATTTGCTACATTTGATTTTAACTCAGATATGCATTATTATGATTATTATAGTCTAAGTAATAAAACACTTATTGATTTCATAGATGAAATTGAACAAGATTCTATTAGTTATACTTATTTCGGTGATGATAGAGTTTATGGAGTTTCAATAAGATTTGATAATAAGTTTGTTAATGTTTATTTAGAAAACTCAAGAGACTTAGACTTATATGAACCTGTTGATTTTGAAAAAGTAAAAAACAGGAAAATCTTTGGTATAGATGTATTTAATGGTTTAAGACCTTCAGATTTGATAATAAGTTATTTGTTCTTCGAAGAGTTAATCAAATAATTCAAAATCTATAAATAAAAGCAAAATTTTAATCATAAAATAATAAAGGATTTAATATGAAAAGTTTGTTAATGTTATTACTCATTTCTAGTTTGTTGGTATTGCAAACAAATACTACTAATGCCCTCCAAGATTCTAAAGAGGAAAAAATGAAAAAACTGATTGAAGATATTATTAAATCACCAACTAGAATGATTCAGATTATGAAAAATAATCAAACTATTGACTGTACAGATATAGTGGATTTATTAGAAGATGATAGTAGATTAATTGAATTTACTCTAGACATTGCATATTTGAAATGTAAGAATTATAGATATGATGGAATTGAAGAATCACCAGTTTTTGGGTCAGATGAAAAGTCTTTTTATATTTACTATATTAAAGGAGAAGGCATTAAAAGAGAAGATTTTATTAGCTTTAAATTTCGAACAGAGGGTGATAAAATTATATTTAAAGGAATTCCGAAATCTATTGATTAACGTTAAAAACATTTTAAATATTTACTAATTTAGGTTTTATTAATAAAGTTTCTATTTGTAATGAACAGTATTGGTTATAAAAAAAAGACTCATTTGGTAATTCAAAAGAGCCTTTCTTAATTCTAAATCTTTTTTTCTTTCTCATTCCTTCGGTTCGAAAGCTAAGATTTCTTGGTAAACTCTTTCGACTATATCTTCTTCGTTCACATATCCAATTGATTCACCGTGTTTGAATAGCAATCCTTTACCTTTGGCAGCTGCTACCCCGATGTCTGCATCTGCAGCTTCACCTGGACCATTTACTGC
>JBFHKR010000128.1:0-7583 GCA_041595255.1 Chlorobiota bacterium | reverse complement strand
CCATAATTGTTAGTTAAGTTTTCATCGAATTCTTGTTGAGTATCGAACGCTAATACATACTCAGTATTAGGGTCCAAATTTAGATAGTCTAACGGGCCAAAATTAACTTGTGTTGTTTCACCCGCTTCAAGTGAATCTAAAGCTTCCTGCCTTTGGTCCATTACCTGTTGGTCACTTGTTCTAATCAATGTCATCTGAAATTGAATCTGATAAACACTGAAATTAGTATTTAGATTAGCATATTCGACTACTATATCTTCTTGATTTCCGTGATGCAATTCATCAGGAAAGAAAGCAAATTTGAAGCTCAGATCTCCAGCAGTAGAAATATTGAGAGAAAATAGCATAATTGCTAGAAGAGTAAATACCGTTCTCATAACACACCTCGAAATATATTTTAGACATTGGCACTTCCAAAGTATATTTTTTTTATAACATTTGCAAACTTTAGAATCTATATCTACTTGATAAATAGAGATATACGGAGCTGTATCGCTTTATAATAGGGAGTTTGTAAGAATTTTGTTAAGTTAGAAAAAAAAAGGATTTGCAATGCAGCTTACTAAATTGATAGAGAACTTAGATTATATAGAAGTAATTGGAAATATTGATATTACAATAAATAATATCCAATTCGATAGCCGAAGAATAGATGATGGGGATGTATTTGTAGCTATAAATGGTACAGAATCTGATGGACACAAGTTCATAGAATCAGCGATTAGTTTCGGTGCTAAAGTGATTATTTGCGAAGAAAAACCAAAAATTTTATATGATAATGTTACTTTCATTATAGTTAAAAAATCTAGAAAGGCATTGGCAAGAATAAGTGCAAACTACTACAATAATCCTTCTAACGAATTAAGTATAGTTGGAGTAACTGGAACTAACGGTAAAACAACAGTAACATTTCTCATCAGTAAACTTCTTGGTAAACTCGGATATAAGTCTGCTATTATAGGCACCACAGGTATTTATATAGGTGATGAAAAATTAGATGCTACTCATACTACTCCTGATCCAATTAATATGAACAAAGTACTACGCGAAGTAGCCGACAAGGGTATAGAATATGTAGTTATGGAAGTTTCTTCGCACGCATTGGAGCAAAACAGAGCCGATTATATTGACTTTGATTTGGCAATATTTACTAATATAACACATGATCATCTCGATTATCATCGAACATTTGAAGCTTATTCAGAGGCTAAGAAGTTGCTTTTTGATAATTTGAAAAGCTCTGCTAATGCTATAGTAAATGTGGACGATGCTGGATATAAAGTAATGATAGATGATACGCAAGCCAAAGTTTCAAAAGTAGGTTGGGATGTAGATGCAGATTACAAGATAATGAATGAGGAGTTTGATCACACAGGTAGCAATTTTATTATAGAAAAAAGTGGAACCGAAATAAAAATCCACTCACCTTTAGTAGCGCAATTCAACATAATTAACCTCTCACTTTCATTAGTTGCAGTTTCTAAACTATGTCAAATAGATATGAATAAACTGACTGGTGATTTGTCTTATATATCTTCTGCACCTGGTAGAATGGAGCGAGTACCATTGGGCAATGGAGCAATAGCAATTATAGATTATGCACATACACCAGATGCATTAGAGAAAGCAGGAAAAGCATGCAAAGAGCTTATAGTGGGTGATGCTAAGCTGCTAATAGTGTTCGGTTGCGGAGGTGATAGAGATAAAACTAAGCGTCCTCTAATGGCTGCCGCTTCAGAGAAATATGCCGATAAAGTAATAGTAACAGACGACAACCCTCGCACTGAAGAAAGAGATAAAATATTCGAAGACATTGAAAAAGGGTTTACTAAACCGGGAAGTTATATGATAATAAAAGATAGAGCTGAAGCTATAAAAGATGCAGTTCGAATATCTAATTCTGGTGACATAATACTAATAGCAGGGAAAGGCCACGAAGATTATCAAATAATAGGAACTCAGAAAATACACTTCAATGATAAAGAGGTTGTATTGGGTGTATCAGTTTAAGACTTATTATAAATCTACCATCGAATTTTTGACGTGCTAGTAGTAACCTTTTTTTAATTGTTTGCTAAAAACTCCATGTTTCTAATGACATTTAGATTACCTTTAGCTTAATAATAGTTATTACTTAGCCTTTAATAAAATTAATCTTTTGGTAAATCTACTAAATTCAATAGATTGACAGCGAAAAAATTTCAAATCAAGAATTAAATATTTTAACACACGAATTTTAATATATTCGGATAGTGAGACAACATACATATAAAATAGACTTAATGAAAAAATATATATACTTAATTTTTATAATTTTATTACCTTTAAACTCTTTTTCTCAAACGGATAGTCTTAAAGACGGCTTAGTTTCAGAGAACCCACCTAAAAAAGAATGGTATGAAAAAATTGGTATTCGAGGATATGCTCAAGTTAGATACAATAGACTTTTAGAAACGAATGAAAATTTGGGATGTGAGCAGTGCGATAGATCATGGGGGAAGAATGGAGGCTTTTTTTTAAGACGAACACGTATCATCTTTTTCGGTCAGATAAGTAACCAAGTATATTTCTATATTCAACCTGATATAGCCAGTAGTGCATCAACTAATAGATTGCATTTTGCTCAGTTAAGAGATGCTTATTTTGATATAGGAGTTGATGAAAAAAACGAATATAGATTTAGAATAGGTCAAAGTAAGATTCCTTTTGGTTTCGAAAATATGCAATCAAGCCAAAACAGAATACCTCTTGACCGTAACGATGCCTTGAATAGTGCAGTTTCCAATGAGCGGGATTTAGGGGTTTTCTTTTATTGGGCACCTTCAAGTAAACGTCAATTGTTTTCTAAATTGGTGAGAGACGGTTTGAAAGGTAGCGGTGATTATGGTGTTTTCGCTTTCGGTGCCTACAATGGTCAGAATGCCAATAACCCTGATTTGAACAATGAACCACATATAGTTAGTCGATTTTCTTATCCTTTCGAATATGGAAATCAAATCGTTGAGTTCGG
Organism: Chlorobiota bacterium; assembly: GCA_041595255.1. GTDB lineage: Bacteria > Bacteroidota > Ignavibacteria > Kapaibacteriales > UBA2268 > PGYR01. The sequence continues at coordinate 4,573 of JBFHKR010000128.1, read as the reverse complement.
AGTGCAGGGATACACTGGAAAATGGGTGATGCCAAAAGAAAATCTGAGTGAAGGGGTAAAAACGAATACAGATTTGAATTATACCGACCAAAGAGTTGCAGCATCTTTTATACTGTATCCTAAACCTTTTGGAATACAAGCAGAGTATAATATCGGAGAAGGACCTGAATTCAACAAAGCTACTCAGTCAATCGAAGTTACACCTTTGAAAGGTGGATATGTTACTTTGAGTTATTTGAAGAAAATCGATGAGCAAACATTGATCCCTTTTGTAAGATATCACTATTATGATGGGGGTAAAAAACACGAAAAGGATGCTAGAAGTTATAATGTCAATGAGCTTGAGCTTGGTATTGAATGGCAATTAAACCAAAACTTCGAACTAGTAGCAAACTATACTATTTCCCAAAGGAGATATGAGGATTTTATTCTACAAGAAAATCTTCAGTCGGGTAATTTATTAAGAATTCAAGCACAATTGAACTTTTGAGAAATAATTTTGTTTCCTTTAATCCTAATTGCATTACGACTCGACGTTATAATAGATATTACTATATTTTTCATAAATCAATCGATTAGAGAAAATTGTAGTTTCAAGCTACAATGATAAAGTAGTTGTATTGAGTCTTAGACAATAAGCAGGTTTACACAAAATCTTTATTTACTAAAAACGTTAGAATGTGATGAATTATCTCGCTCATATATTTCTCTCCTGCAATAATGAAGACATCCTAATTGGAAACTTTATTGCGGACTCCATATCGATTAATGAAGTGGCTTTACTACCAGAGGAAGTACAAGCGGGAGTTATGCTACATAGAAAAATCGATTCTTACACTGATACCCACTCTATTGTTCGACAAGCCACTCAAAGGTTACAACCTCATCATCATAAATATTCACCAGTTGTAATAGATGTACTCTATGACCATCTTTTGGCCAATAATTGGCATCACTATTCTGGATCAACTCTTCCTGTTTTTGCACAAAATGTTTATAAGGTATTCTCCAGAAGAATGGAAGATATGCCTGTTCGTTTAAAACGAAAGCTTCCTGTGATGATAGAAAAAGATTGGTTGAACAATTACAAATCGATTGATGGATTAAAATTTGTCCTTGACAAAATGGATGAACGAACTCGATTTCCTTCAAATTTCGGTGGAGCTGTAGAACACCTTTTGGAAGATTATGAGTTATTTACGGAAGAATTTAATACGTTTTTTCCAGAAATAATCGCCTATGTAGATAATCATTGCAATTGTTAGTCCCTGCTTAAACCTTGTATTACTAGAGGATCTTGGTCATCATTTATGTTATTCTAATGACACCGAAGGAAGCAGAAGAATCTCCTATAGATTAAATTAGATTATTCAGTTTGTTATGCTAAGTTCTAATCATTGACCACCAAATTTCAATATTTGAAATATCTAGTAATTAATACTATTTTTTCTTCAAATTTTACTAAATTATTGTTTACTAATTCGTCAATATCGTTATATAATAGTTCAAATTGGGATAAAATGATTAACAAAATACTTTTCACTTTATTATTAATCACTCTAATTGCTTGTGGCAAAGAAGAAGAATCAACAAAACCTGTAGTTCAAACGCTGACTGAGTCGGTGTATGCCTCAGTAACTATCCAACCAGAGGGCATGTATGACGTATATGCTTCAGCTTCCGGTATTATAAGTAAGATATATCTCCAAGAGGGTGATACTGTTTCGAAAGACCAATTGCTAGCTGAGGTATCTTCGGACTTATCTAAGTTGAATAAAGAAAATGCACAACTTAATATGGAGTTAGCTCGAAAAAAATATAAAGGCGATGCCAATATACTAGACAGATTGAAAGATGAGATAGAAGCTAACCAAGAGCAATTAACTCAAGATTCGATTAACTATGCGCGTCAGAAAAGACTGATGGACAGAGGTGTAGGTGCAGTAGCCGAACTAGAAGCTAAGAAACTTAAATACGATTTGACCAAAAAACAAAAAGCTATTCTAAAAAAGCAATATGCACAAACAGAAATAGAACTTAAAAGTAATTATCAGCAATCAGAAAATGCCGTAGAAAGAGCGTTGACTAACTTGAGTGATTTTTCTATCAAATCTAAAATTGATGGTAAGGTTTACTCAATTATGAAAGAAGAGGGAGAGCTTATTACTCAACAAGCTGCTTTTGCGAGAATAGGCAATAGAAATTCTTTCGTTATAGAAATGAGAATAGACGAAGTAGATATTACTTCTATCAAAGAGGGACAAAAGGTTATCATCTCATTAGACGCTTATAAAGGTAAAACCTTCGATGCGAAAATATCAAAAATATATCCAGTAAAAGATGATAAAACTCAAACTTTTAAAGTAGAAGCTATATTCGTTAACCCACCAAGTGCTTTGTATGCAGGTCTATCGGGTGAGGCCAATATAATCATATCCCAAAAAGAAAATGTAATGACAATCCCTTTGGAATATTTGACCGAAGACGGTAAAGTAATAACCGAAGACAGTGAAGTAGAAGTTAAAATTGGTATGAGAAATATAGAAAGAGTGGAAATAGAATCGCCAAAAATTGACTCAAATACTAAGATAATAAAACCATAAGATGACTAACTACAAAGTTATATTTGATATTACAAGAACTCATCTGCAATCTAGGTTGAAGCAAACGAGTGTTGCTGCTTTGGGTGTTACATTTGGTATCGGTACCTTCATTATTATGATGGGGTTTATGACTGGTCTTAATGGTCTTTTGGATGGATTAGTTCTCAATCGAACGCCACACATACACGTATATAACGAAATAAAACCTACCGAAGATCAACCTATAGAATTAGATGAGTCCTATTCGAATAGTTTTAATATAATACATAGCGTTAAGCCCAAAGAGAGTCTAGTAAGAGTGCACAATGCCCTCCCCCTTATCTCCGAGTTGGAGAAAGACAAGAGAGTAAAAGGAGTTACAGCTCAAGCTACGGCTAGAGTATTCTACGTAGCAGGATCTATACAACTTAACGGGGTTGTCAATGGTATAAATATACTTGAGGAAGTTAAGTTATTCAACTTTGGAGATTATATAGTAAAAGGTACCGGAGAGAGCCTATTAAAAAGAAACAATGGTATATTACTTGGTGCAGGTATAGCTAAAAAAATGTCTCTGGATGTAGGCGATAAAATCAACGTATCCACTGCAAATGGTGGCGTTTTTCCTCTGAAAATTGTTGGTATATACCAAAGCGGATTAGCTGAAGTTGACAATGCACAAAGCTTCGTTAATCTAAAAACTGCACAACAACTATTAGGAGAAGGAAATAACTATATATCTGATATCAATGTAAAGCTATACAATATGGAGCTTGCTCCAGAAATGGCAAAAGAGTTAACAAAGAGTTTTGATTTGACGGCTACTGATATACAGACAGCTAATGCACAATTTGAGACTGGTACATCAATAAGAAATCTTATAACTTATGCAGTGTCTATAACACTACTGATAGTAGCTGGATTTGGTATATATAATATATTGAATATGCTTATATATGAAAAAATGAATGATATTGCTATACTCAAAGCAACGGGTTTTTCAGGTTCAGATGTTAAAAAAATATTCATTAGTCAAGCGGTTATAATAGGGTTTGTTGGTGGTGTATTAGGCTTGGTTATAGGATTAATAGGTTCAGTGATGATTGATAATGCACCTTTCGAAACGGAAGCACTACCAACGATCAAAACGTATCCTATCAATTATAATCCATTATTCTATATAGTTGGGATTACGTTTGCTATGATATCTACTTTTCTTGCTGGGTATTTGCCTGCGCGAAAAGCTGAAAATATTGATCCAGTAGAAATAATAAGAGGTCAGTAATATGGTAGTACTAGAAACCAAAAATATAAATAAGCATTTTCATAATCCAGTTGATTTTCATGTGCTGAAAGATATTACTTTTAAGATTCAGCAAGGTGAGTTTGTTTCTATAATGGGAAAATCTGGATGTGGTAAGTCAACACTACTCTATATATTATCGACTATGGATACTGATTATACAGGTGAATTGCACTTAGCTGGTAAACTAGTATCTGGCAGACCTCAGCAAGAGCTTGCAGTGATTAGAAATGAACACATTGGTTTCGTATTCCAATTTCACTATCTATTGCCTGAGTTCTCTGTTTTAGATAATGTTATGCTACCTGCACGAAAGTTAGGTAAGAAAAGCTATAATGAAATAAAACAAGATGCATACGACAAATTAGAGTTATTGGGGATAAAGGAACAAGCAAATAAAAAAGCATCAATGCTCTCAGGTGGACAAAAACAGAGAGTCTCTATAGCAAGGGCATTGATAAACGACCCTGCTATTATAATGGGAGATGAACCTACAGGTAATCTGGACTCAAAGAATTCTGAAAATGTATTTAATATATTCAAAGATTTAAGCTCAAAGCAGAATCTATCGTTGCTAATTGTTACACATGACCAAGATTTTGCAAATAAAACCGATAGAATAATAGAAATGGGAGATGGAAAAATAATCAACTAGAGAAATGATTGACTCAGAGTACATTATATTATT
>JBFHKR010000127.1:0-7608 GCA_041595255.1 Chlorobiota bacterium | reverse complement strand
TCATAATCATTATTATTTAATTTTTTACCCTCATCAATTGAAATATTCTTCTCTTTATACTCAATCTCTAAAGTTTTAAGATTAAGCCCTATTAGGATAAAAGATGCATTTGGATCTTTGTACCATTTATCAACTTCTCCATGTTTAGTATAACCAAACAACGAAAGCTTATTATTTTCATTTTTTAACTGTTCAAATGTTCCATGAGTAATCCAATTTTCGTTTTTTATATGAGATATATCTTTAATACTACTTGTCATAACACCTTCTGGTGTGATTTTAGAAGCAATTAAGACTCTTGATTTGTTTTTATCATTGTATTGTTCACCAAGGAAGTAAACATTAGCTTTTTCGTCTAAGTGTATATAGTTTATATTCATCCAACCATTATTATCTTCAAACTTGTTAATACTTGAGGTATTCTTCAGAGTATTTAGATCTAAATTCCCTGAATAAATATACCTAGTTTTATCTGCTTTACTATAAACAAGCCCTAAATAATTTTTAATTGTACTATCTTTATTATATGTTGTTCTTATTTCCCTATATTCATTTGGGATTATATCTAATTTCTCAAAGTCTACAGTAAATGCATCTTCATTTACTGTGTCACTACAAAACTCACAATCATTTTCCCAATTCGTATACTCGAAATCCTCTATATTGTAATTAGAAAATACATATCTACAATCTTTAACTTCATAACGATCCAAATTAATTATAATTAATTTATCAAGAAAGCCGGTAGTTCCTTTACCTATTATACTTTCTTTTGTTGAGTAAGTAGTAAATAAAAGTAACTCATTTCCTTTAATTAAGTAATTCTCTATTGATTCATCACTGTCACATTCAAACTCCATTTTCATTATAATAGTGTCTTTACTTAAGTTATACTCATATAATTCAATATCATTACCATCTAATGTCATAATTAGAAAAATATCTTGGTTCAGTCTTTCAAGGAAATATGGTGCATCACCAAACTCATAACTATACAAAATTTTTGAAGCACCTTCGATAGGATAGAGGTCGTCATAAAGTTTTAATTCTCCACTGAGTATTGAAAAACTAAAAAAAAAGAAACAAATATAGCAAAGTTTTAGTATCATGTATTTCTCGTATATGAATTATTTAAGTTAATTAATTTATAATATTTTAAATAAAAAACAAAAACATTGAAAACCAAATTATAAATTAAATTAGTTCTATTGGGAACTAGGTAAATATAATTTATACATTTGATATGGCAAAGAAAAAAGGTGTGATATCCATAGGATTATTGGGTAACGAAGGTGGAAAGTTAAAAGCCGAGTGCGACGATTTTGTGGTAGTGCCTAGTAATGTCACTGCTAGAATCCAAGAATGTCATATACTTATAGGTCATATCTGGTGCAGAATAATCGAAGAAATAAATTATTTGTAAAAAAAGCACAAAAAAGTGAAAAATAATTTGGTTTGTATGTATAAAAAGTCTTAATTTTGCATTCTAAATTTAAGCCGCCTTAGCTCAGTTGGTAGAGCAGCTGATTTGTAATCAGCAGGTCATTGGTTCGAATCCGATAGGCGGCTCATAAAGAAAAGCTTCATTCCTCAAAGAATGAAGCTTTTTTTTGTTTTAGTACATTGTTAATCTAACTTGAAAAAAGCAGTTAGATATATGAAACATAAAAAAAGCCATCTTGCAATAGTACAAGATGGCTTTATAATTTTCGATAGATTATAGAATATTATTCTACTATCAATGTTCCTCTCATCATAGCCCAGTGGCCAGGGAATGAACAAATAAACTCATAAGACCCTGCAGCTGGAGCAGTGAATTCAACTGTAGTTGTTTCGCCTCCACCTATAAGACCTGTATGTGCTATTACAGCGTTGCCTTCAGTTGGTATATAGTCGTTAGATTCGCCAGCTGATACTGCTTTCTCAGCGAAAGTAGCTACATCAGTACCAGGAGTTAATAATACCCAGTTATGACCCATAGCTGCTTTAGCCATTGTGCCAGTATGTTTCAAAGTTAAAGTCACTTTTTGTCCTGCCTTTACTGTCAATTCTTTTTTGTCGAATTGCATCTGATCATTACCAGCTATAGATAATGTCGCTTCGTTACTTTCTTCAGCCATTGTTTCTGTATTAGTTTCTGGCTCTTTCTCTGCTTCACTATTACCGCCACCGCATGCCGTCAATAGAGACAAGCCAAATAGTATTGCAATTATTGATTTTAACATATCACTCATCACATTATTTAATGATTAAAAATAAACTGAATTCAAACTTAACTAATTAGACTATTATCTTAAAATCTAAAAGTAGATTTTAATCTTAAATTGATTCTATTTTCTCTTCCATTTCAGATTTCCAGCCCTTTGGAGCATATTCGGTTATTCTATCAAATTCTTTTCCATCTTTCAAGAATATCACAGTTGGAACTCTTGTTATTCTGTATTCGGCGATTCTGTCTGCTGGCTCTGTTTTAAATGCATTAACATTTATTATTTCTATAGTACTCTCATCTATATTATTTGCGGAGACGTATTGGGCTATCTGTGGCATTGCAGATACACACATAGGACACCAACTTCCTTGGAAAACTAGAGTTTTTATATTGTTATTTTCAATTTTTTCTTTGATGCTCATAATTTCTCTATACTTTTATTTTACCAGATTTTTGGACGATTTTTACTACCGAATAGTATATAACCGCTCCTACTAAAGCCCATGTCCACATATTCTGACCTAATGAGAATGTGTCAAACAATATATATCCAGCTATTACTTTAAATAGGAAAATAGTTAGAAAAATGTTCAATATCCCCGATTTTTCTTGTTTAATTACTTTCCATAAACTAAAAGTACCTTCTGGTTTTCTCCATTTGTTGAAGCTAGGTATTATTGCGGGTGTTCTTTCCGCCCATTCTACATAAGTGTTACCATATTTCTCACGTAAGAATTCTTCTTCCGCATACATTATTCGCTCATAGTATAACCAATACATAAATAGGAATGCGATTATAAACCAGAAATTGGCAGTGAATAATGCAATACCAAGCCACATAAAGAAATTCCCTAAGTAAAGTGGGTGTCTGACTATTGAGTATATACCAGTACTATTGAGTGAGTCAGCTACTTGGCCAACTGAAGTATTTCTACCAGAAGTGTTTTTAGCAGCAAAACCCACTGAATAAGCTCGAATGAATTGTCCAAAAAAAGCGACAAATAAATAAATCAACTCAATATTATAATTATTGAATTGCTCAATTGTAGTTTCATTCGAATCTAGTGTATATATATATACCGCTAACCCAACTGCAACTATAATAAGGGGTAAGTAACTTCTGTGTTTGAAAAGAAAATTTCCTTGTGACCTAAATTCTTCTTTTAATGGCATAAAATCCTACTGAAGAGTGTATCAAAGAAGTAAACTACAAAATATTTGAGATTAATTTAAATAACAATAATTAAACATAAGATAGTATTAGGACTGCAACTCCTAATACTAGAATGCTACATTAACTCCACCATATATCATTCTACCTGGTGATACAATAGCTATTTTGTCTAATCTAACTTGGTCTAGGATGTTGTTAGCACGGATGAAAACTGTATAAAGATTCTTGTTATAAACGGTTTTATAACTTAATCTAAGATTGAAAAGAGTTGTAGCTTCAATTGGTACCAAACCGCCAATAAAATCAGAAATTCCGAATTGATTACCCATTAAGTCAACCTCAGCTAAAAAATCTAAACCACCATAAACTCTCCAATCAGCTTGTAAGAAAGCGATAATCTCTGGTCTGTATTCTAAGTTCTGCTCAATACCATCTACTGTTCCTTTGCTATTCATAAATGTAAAATGACCCGTCAAATCAAAATCATTAGTTACGTAATATTTCAATAATACTTCGGCGCCGACTATACTCGCTTTATCTAGATTTACTCTTTGTTTTCTATATAAACTATCGCCAGGAACTGTTTCTCTAGTTATTAGGTCTGAGTAATTATTTGCAAATATAGAAAGTGTGGCGTCTATATCAGTTCCACTGTAATCTATACCTATTTCTGAGAGTAAACCAGTCTCCGGTTTTAAATCTGGATTGATAACAAATTTACCTAAAGCTGCTGAATACGATTCACGTAAAGTTGGAAAACGGCTTTTCTTACCAAAGTTTATAAACAAATCAGTTGACTCATTCACTCTATAGGTAGCGCCCAATACACCTGCTATATCATCGAAAGAGTTCCCCTCAGCTTCAGTAAACACTCCTGCTTTGTTAATATCAAATCTGTCATAAGAACTACCGACCGTTAAAACCCAATCACCTAGAAATCTTTTATATTCTAATCCAAAACTACTTGTCATTTGAGAATATTCGTTGACTAATGAAGTACCTTGTAAATCATTAATCTCCTCTGTATGAGTGGTATTAAAACCGTTTATTGCAAAATTTAGTTTATCATAATCTGATAAATCAAAACTAAAATTCAGTCTTAGCCCAGTAGTGATATCTTCATCAAATTGCTTCTCATTCATATCACGGAAATCTACAGTTTTATAATCTTCTATAGTTTGATCAAATTTATCTATCCATACAGCACTTTTCACTGATATTATTTCAGATAATTTGAATTCACCGTTCAGAGTAGCAATGCTTCTTAACCATTCAGGGTATTTCCAGAACCTATTTGTAATACCTTCCGGATAATTTTCTGGAATAGCACCTTGCTGACCATCTATATGATTATAAGAAGCTCCAATCCTATTGTCATCATCAATTTCGTACTCACCTCGTAGGTATGCGGTTATTCTATCACTATAGCTATTAGTGATAAGAGTTTGAGTTTTGTTTAGATTAAAGTCAAAACTATCATCCTCAGGAGTTTTGAGGCCGTCACGTGTCAGAAAGGAGAGATTACCAATATAGTTGAACTTTCCATCTTTTCCTTCTAATTTTACACTACTATATTTACGTCCACCTTCACCCAATTGTAGACCAACATTACCACCTATGCCTTCTTGGTCTCGCTCGGTAGTTGTTATATTTACAGCACCACCCATTACATTAGCACCATATAGCACTGAGTTGGCACCTGAACTTATCTTAAGATTTCCTATTATATCAGTCGGAATCATACTAAGATCCACCCTATTATCCCACGGTACATTGAAATACATACCATCAAAGAATAAAGCAATGGATCTTTCCCCTGCACCCCTTAAATAAAGTAAAGACTCTCCTCGTGAATTGGTCTGAATAAACCCACCAGGAATTATTGCATTTAGGTCTTCCATGTTTACAGCGTCTTGTTCTTTTATTTCGTGGTATTTGATTTCTTTGATTTTAGTAGGTTGGATTTTCTGAGACCCTTTTGCTCCCTCAGCTACAATCTCACCAAGTCTATAAACTCTAATAGTATCTTTTGTAGATTGGGCAGAGCCAACTGAAGTTATAATTAAAAATATAAATAATATTGATTTGTACATAGTCATAAATGTGGTTTATAAGATTTTCCAACTGACGTTGGTTACAAATATAATTGTATTCAACAATAATTTTGAATATTACTAAGATTAAGTTAGTTTTGAATAATTGAAATTTCGATGGTGTGTGGGAATTCCGTGTGATTCGGAAACGGTTCCGCCGCTGTAACGAGTTACAACCAAAGTCAAGCAAATCAGCAGTCACTGCTATTACTAGTGGGAAGGCGACTTTGGAAGGCCAGATACTTGGAGTCAGAATACCAGCCATTGATTCTCATTGGTATATTTGTGAAAACGAATAGAACATCTGCGGACAACAGATGCTTTGGGGTGAACCGCTTCTCGATTGGAAATCCATCCATGACTGTGCCTTTTACCTCTGCTAAGTGTTTATTACTTAGAATATAAAACATATAACTATTTAAAATTATTAGGAGTCCTTTATGAAAAAGTTAATATTAACTTTGGCATTAATTCTGTGCGGATACATCATATCAAACGCGTCAATCCTCACTAAACAATCAGTAGAGCTGACAGTAGGGAGCAACCCCGTAAGCATATTAGAGAACCCAAGCGATGGAATGATTCATATATTCTGTGCGGGTATAGATGCTAATGACAATAACGTGTATGACGAAGGTGAAGACGAAAAGCCAAGTTGGTGGACTTATAATCCTACTGGTAGCAGTTCAGAAGCTAATAAGGTAAAGGAATTTGACAATTACTTTGTTAGTCCGTTTAAGCCGAGTATCGGGACTGGTCTAATAAGCATTACTTTCAAAAGTGATGAGATGAATAATGAATTTGTTGGAGATACTAAATTTGAGGTTTATAGTATTGCAAATTTAAGTTTACTCTATGATGATGTTGTAAGTAAATCTGAAGTACTGACTACAAAATACTATATAGACAATGCTATAACACTAAGTAGATTGAATGGCTCTGATTTATTATCTTACACCGATATTGCAACCAATGAAACCAGCAGTATTGAAGTGGATGGTGATATTACTGATTTCACTTTCCTTGATTTGGACGGCGATGGAGTAGATGAAATCGCGATTTTAATTGACAATAAAAAGTTAGCATTTTACAAATTTGGAGAAACTATTCAATTAATAACGGTATCTGATTTAACACTAATAGATGACTATACAGGTGAGTTTGGACATTTGTACTCAAAAGGAGGTATTGTTTATACAACACTTGGTAATAAAGGATCTTTATTAAAAGTCAGTTTAACACTTTCTGGTGCTTCGTCGTTTGATGTAAGTAGTTATTATAGTTTGGATGAGTTGTCTTATCCGACATCATTCTATCCAGTTGATGAAAATACTTCAATTATCACTAACTCAATTAACAACTTAATTATAAGAAATGAAAATGCCGTTATTGAAATGCACCGTACAGCTAGTCCAACTGACTTTGTATATTCGAATAAGACTACAGCTTATATAACTGGAGAGAATAGCGTCTATATCTATAACATAAGTAATGAAAAAAATCATGACCCAAGTCTAAAATCGTTTGGATATTTTGGGTTTCAACCACTTGACATTTTACCTTTTGAAGAACATTTATATTCTGTAAATTTGGGAGTAGATTTCAATTTCGATGGTGAAATAGATGAACTAGTTGGAGACCAATACCCTTCTATTAATCAATTTGACTTAAAAAATCCCGATTATTTATTCGCAAACAACTACAATAGAATCAACCTAGATTTCCCAATCAACTTCCCATTGAATACTAACATTTCATCGGATGGTGACATTACTATTCCATCAGGCAACTCAGTTCACTATTATAATGTATCAGATAACGAAGTATATGAGTCTTTTGACGCTGGTATGTATGTATCTACAGCTTTCAGAGTACTCGACTATCTTGTATTAGGTCAAAGAGATTATGCTAATGGAAAAAGCTATGTTCGTATAAAGAAAGGGGACTTTATAGACGTAAGTACAGAAGTTGGTGCTAATGTAGTGGACTGTATAGTCTATCAAACCAATTCGGGTTTTGGTGTAGTTTCTCTTTCAGAAGGTAACTTTGGTCAGCCCGATGCTAAGATTAATATTATTAAACTTAGCACTATGGGAATCGGTGACAACACAGCGATTGATGTAGGGACT
>JBFHKR010000126.1:0-7794 GCA_041595255.1 Chlorobiota bacterium | reverse complement strand
TTTGAAATCGAGTAGCCCCCAATTCACAATTTTACCACCGTCTTCGGTGCTGATACCCATATTCAGATACTCATACCCTTTGTCAGCTAAGACTTTGAGCAGCATAAATAATCCGAAAGTCGTGGGTCTTTCGACTTGATATTTGTAGTTCATAGAGCCGTAGAATACGTGCCAGCCGATGGAGTTGATATTAAATATCAGATACCCGGCAGTCATATCACCATCTACGAAAACCCCGTATAGTCGTACTCTTTCTGGGTAAAGCTCTTTCAATTTTTTTATATCTGCTAGGCTGTGAGCCGGCTTAGCATCGTGACGCACCAGATTGTCTAGCAGTATTTCGTAATATTTTTCAATTTCCGAATTGTCTAACTCGCGGAATTCCAGCCCCGCTCTTATAGCCTTGCGGACGTTCTTGCGGACTTTGTTCCTGCCGTCATTCTCGAATAGCTTTACCATATCCTCGATAGGAATATCGCGATATTCTAGCAATGGGTAGCACGTAGAAAGCTCTTGATCTTCTCTCTCATAGCCGAGTTGGACTAGAGAAAAGTCCAGCTGATCGAATGGCATTTCAACAAATATTTTAGGTGCTTGGCGGAACTCAACTCGGCTGATGCCATTAGCTTTTGCAAATTCCTCGATTGCTGATTGCACCGCAATCACTTCTTTTAGCTTAGCTAATGTACTGAAAATAGCACCACCATACGAAGTACCGGGGTGTGATTTTAGCACTCGCTTATCACCTCTTTGCAACACAGCAGCAGGGAATACAGCGATTAGCTCATCACCCTTATATATCATAAGTGAGCAATCTTCAAACTTACCTTCTTCGTGATACGATAGGAATTTCTGTTCGTGGAAGAGCGTTCCATTCACACTCATACGAACGAAATCTTGCCATTCGTCAAAGTGTTCTGAGCTATATTTTTCTACTGTGTAGTTGGACATTATAGCTCGACTAATTTTCTGTTGTTGATATACATAGACTTACGGTGAAAGAGTTACAAATACTGTAATTTCTTCATTTTTTTTAATTAATAGGATTATTAACGATTGCAAATTAACTAAGATTCAATATATGAAAAGTGTTTTGAATATATTAATGGTAGGGGTTTAATTTGTGGCACATTAACACAAATCGTAGGATGAACGTTTAATGTATGGTGTCGTAGCATCCCGCAGGGGGCTATGCACTATACACCTTGTTGTGCTTTCGTTTTTTATTTCTCTTTAAACATTTCATTGTATTCTTTTACGTGAAATGGAAATTCTTCTTCAAAAAAGGGATATGGAATTCCCTCCAAAGTAATTTCAAATCCTTCACTATCCATTCCACTAATTTGATTCCCAATTCCTTTAATTTCGATACCTGAATCGTCCTTAACCGTTAGCTGTTCTATTGTTCTAGTTGAAATGAGTTTAACTTCTGGGTAATCGCTTGCTAATTCAATTCCGTTGGATTTACAATATTCTTTAATGAAGTCATATCCGATATTCATTTTTGTAAATGAAATCTCACCAAAAACAACTCCCATTGGTGCATCAGCCTTTTCTAATCGAGTTGTACCCAATTTTTCCTTGCTAAGAAATATGGTGTATTCTTTTTTCATACACCTTCAATATCTTTATCAATGACCCAAGGAATTCTACAGTCAAATTCTACTTGAACTAAATCTTGGTCAGATTTGAATACAGACATAGTTTTTGCTTTAGTAAACCCAATACCAAAATTGTATGTTATTTGATGAAAATCTAAAGTAAATCCGCCATATGGCAAAGGGATTGAACAGTCTTTTCCATTGAAATTTCCTATGAAATGAAACCAACCACAATAGTAATGTAGACCGTTTTTCAATTTTGCCATATGGCTAATTTCAATTTCTTTATTTGAGTCAATCCCTAGTTTCTCAAATAAATGACCTATTTCATCTGGAAATACTTTTTTCCTAAATGCGATATAGTTCAAACAGTTTCCACAACCGCAACTCTCAGCACTAGGTTTGTCAATTCTAGAATATTCATTAATTGTCAATTCCTTATCGACTTCAAAGCTCCAATCTTTATATGTTAATTTGCTTTCTGTCATTTCATTTCAGGAATTCTCAATTTCAAAAAATTCTTCTTTATCAACTCTGTTTGTGAGATTTCAACAGTTTGTTTCTCTCGTCCGTCCGCTTTCCAAATTGTCAAAGCATTGACTGTAAATTCAAGATTATCATTCATTCTTGGTGGCGAAAAAGCTTTCTCGAAGTCAGTCCAAATAGTTGTTTCTAATTTCTCCAATTTGGTTAAGTCGCAGTTTTGATTTGTAAAGTGGTCTGGTAGCCAATCCAAGTAGTCATTTAATAACTGTCTGCTCTCTTTGGAGTCAGCTTTGTCGGGTTGAATAGTCCTATTTATAAAGTCAAATGTTGTCTTAGTCTCAAGTCCGAGATTATACAAGTCAATCAAAACATTCACAGCAAGTCGTCCACTTTTCATATAGTCAATGCTTATGAAAGAGTGAGTGAAATTGTGAATTGCCGATTTATAATTCTTGTACTTCATTGTCTTTTTCAAATTCCCTACAACGTTCTGTGTATAGCGCATTGTCGTCCTGCGGGACGCCAACGACACCATAGACATAGTTAGCCACTATTTTTTATTATTAAAATTAAACTTGAGACTTTGTAATTGTCGTTCACTTCTATTTCCTTATCATCCTTCTTATAATAAAGCGAAGCATCTGTTCTTCTCTCAACCCAATCCAAGACTGAGGTTTTGACATAAGCAACGTTTTCATTTAAGTTAGGAGTGAAGATAACTTCAGTTGTCTCGTCATATATAATATTCTGAATCTTAAAGTCCCCGAATAGAGTCCTTAGTTCTCCAAGAGTTACTAATTCTGAATTTTCTTTATCCATAAACCAAACTATAGATTCAATATTCCTCGAATCATTAAAATTCAAATAGATTTCTCTAAATCTTATATCAGTTGGGTCAACATAGTATCTTTTAATCGCTTTAGATTCATCAGAGCCTTCATTGGACTTTACCTGACCAAAAAATGGTAGTGCTGATTCTACGTTCCATTCTGTTTCAGCATTTTCGTATACGAATCCGAAATAGTCCGATAATCGACCTTGTTGTCCTATCGATATATTTAGCTGGTCAAGTTTCATTTTCAATAGTGCCTAACATTTAGTTATAACCAATTTACGAAATTTATAACATTTTCTTTGTAAACATCATTATATCCAGCTGTATTCCTAAAGTAAAAATTATAGTTCAACCAATTTACCATTATTCTTAATAGAAATCTCCGCAGCTTCGAGTAATTGCACTACGTACAACCCAGAAGTACCATCAGTGATAGTAGCTTTTCCTGCTTTTACGCGTTTGCTATTGCCGATGTAATTGGTTCGGACTATTTTCTTATACGTTTATAATACAGTTGCGTTAGCCCTGTATCAAATGAGTTTGTACTAACAAATTCAAGCTGTTGTTCGGGTCTATTGTCTTTGAATAATCTTGTACCATTGCCAAGAAGAATGGGTACAATAGAAATAGTAAGTTCATCTATTAAGTCGTTTTTCAAAAGTTCGTTCACTATCTCTGCTCCACCGTCACAATAAATATTCTTTCCGCTCTCGGATTTGAGTTGCTCTACTAATTCAGTCAAGTTCCCCGAATAAAATTTTGTTTTCCCTACACTCGGTCTTGCAGTTCTTGTAATGACATACACGTCTCGTTGTCCGTTGTCATAATGAGAAGAACCAATTTCTTTGAGCACATAATCGTAGGTTTTGCGACCAATAATAATGGTATCTATGGTTGAAGTAAATGCAGCATAACCATAATCTTCTCCTTCTTTTTCAACTATTTTTAAAAAACTAAGGTCGTCATTTGGTTTAGCTATGTATCCGTCTAAACTTGTCGCTATAAAAAGTGATAATTTTCGCATTGATTTTTATTTATTTGTTTGATGTTTGTCGTTTTTTCGTTTGACCACTAATAGTTATATACACCCAATTAACAAAATTTATTTCAATTTCCTTTCTGCACTAAACTACAATTATAAAATACACTTTTCTATTTTCAAATACAAGCAATACTAATCGGTAGTGCTTTTTGTGTGTAAGATTATAGCTCGACCAATTTCCCATTATTCTTAATAGAAATTTCGGCAGCTTCTAACAGTTGTACTACGTACAGCCCGGAAGTACCATCAGTGATTGTCGCTTTACCAGCTTTTACGCATTCGTAGAAATGGTCAACTTCTGTTTTCAGGGCTTCTTTGTTCTCTACTCTCGGAGAATACATATCGCCCGTGCGGTATTGTATTAGCGTGTCGTATATTTCTTCACGATTCTGAATGCTAACACCGGTGTCATATATTTTCAATTTCTCGTCCGTACTCATATCATTGAATACGAGCATTTTCTTGCTACCACCGACTATTATCTGACGAATTTTCACTGGCGACATCCAATTCACATTGAAATGAGCCATAGTATTATCCTCGAAATGAACGGTGATATAGGCGATACTTTCTATCTCTTTAGCGCCATATTTCTCCAACGCTTTACCAGTCGCATTTACTGCTATTGGCTTTTTGCCAATGCAATAATGGAGGATAGAGAAATCGTGCGGAGCTAAATCCCAGACTACGTTTATATCGTGTTGGAATAAACCCAAATTCACACGAATAGAGTCGAAATAGCGGAAATCACCAAGCTCACCATTGTCAATCAGGTCTTTTATCTTTTGCACAGCAGGCGTGTATATGTAAGTATGATCTACGTGGAGTTGCACATTGTTCTTTTCGGCAGCTTCTATTAACTTACGAGCAGTTGCCGATGAATCTGTTAGTGGCTTTTCTACCCAAGCGTGTTTGCCAGCTTCGAGTGCCGCTAGGGCTATGTCATAGTGTGTATGCACAGGAGTTGCAATAGCAACTGCATCTACTGAATTATCAGCCATTATCTCGGCGTAATCTGTGGTAGTCTTAGCTTCTGGGTACATAACAGCAAACTTATCTAGCTGCTTTTGGTCGGTATCACAAGCGTAAGCAAGCGTCCAATCTTTTGATTGGTAGAAATTCCTTAGTAAGTGATTTCCCCAATATCCGCATCCTATAACTGCAATTTTCATAGATTTCCGATGGTTTTTATTTATTTTGGTAATACAAAGTTAACGGCTATTCGTATAAAATGAAAAAGATAATACTATAATTATTGATTTTAGTTACGGGGTAAGAGGATTTGAGTTATTTTTTGAATTGTTTTGAATAAAACTTTTTTGTAATATTGTACGTATAAAATATTGAAAGTGAATTAAAATTTTTTAACGCCACCCTTAGTTCTTTGAGCTAAGGCTTAGGGTTGTCCTTAATTGGGTAACCCCTTTTTTTTATTATGACCAAAGTAAATTTTTATATTGACGGGTTTAATTTCTATTATGGACTTAAAAAAAAGTCGATGGAGAATCCCAATTGGAAAAAGTACTATTGGCTTGATATGCTAAAACTATGTAATAATTATATAGATAGTTCACATCAATTGCAATTAATTAATTATTTCACTGCCACACCACTTAACATTGGAAAACAGACAAGACAACAGGCATTTCTTAATGCAAACAGTTATTTGAACAAAGAAACTTTTAATGTTAAATTAGGTAATTATATTTTAAAAGATATTAATTGTCAAAAGTGCAGTAAATCTTTTCAAATACCAGAAGAAAAGATAACTGATGTGAATATAGCGACGCAAATCCTTGGAGATTGTTATCTTAAAAAAGTTGATAGAGTTGTATTAGTTACAGCAGATAGCGATTTGCTACCACCTCTGAAATTCTTAATCGATGAAATAAAATCAGTAAAAGTTAAATTAATATTTCCTCCTAATAATTTTTCTTCCGATCTATTTAATTTTATGAAAGAAAGAAGGCAAAAAGTTTCATTTATGGATAGGAATGAATCATTTTTCTTGAACTCAATGCTACCGGATATAATTGAAACTGGTAGGAAGAAATACTCTAGACCACCAAATTGGATCTAACTATGAAAACAACAATATTAATCATCGCTTTTATAATAACTACTACACTACTCGGAGGCGGCTTGACCATAGTAGATAGCAAAATGAGCTTCGAAGAAGCAACCAAAGGAACCAAAGCACCAAAAGAATTATTAGACTCTATTGTTCTACTTGATGTTGTTTACTACTCTACAGACAATAAAAAGCATCAAGGGCAGATACTAGTCCACAAGTCTGTAGAAGATGACGTGAAGTACTTCTTCCAAATGGCTATGGAAGAGAAGTTTCCTATTAAGCAAGTAGTCCCAATAGTAAAATACAAATGGGATGATGATGCCTCTATGAGTGCTAATAACTCATCTGCATTCAACTATAGATTCATAGCTGGTACTACACGGCTTTCTAATCACTCTTATGGAAAAGCGATAGATATAAACCCGTATTTCAATCCGGTTATATACAAAGACCCACCTAAGACCTCACCAAAAGGTGCTAAATATAAGCCGGGTAATCCTGGAGTATTCACTGCTGATAGCCGAATAGTAAAGGAAATGAAAAAACGCGGCTGGCGATGGGGCGGCGATTGGACTTCTCTAAAAGATTATCATCATTTCGATAAGCCGTAAGGATTAAATGATTAGAGAACCAGAAAAAAAAATAGATAATGTATTATTAATATCCATAATAAATATAATATTGTTTTTGTCCGCTTTTTTCATAAGGGACATGTTTTATGTCCTGTTTGGTCATCCTGAATATTGTTTTACGAATATTAAAACAATGCCACGTGATGAATACTATTCAATAATTAATACATATGTACTTGTTACACCATATGTAAGAACTACATTCGTTATTATATTTGTTTATAGCATTTATTGTGTTATAAAGAGTTTAAAATTCAAAAAACAGGGAAAGAAATATAGATTCCTGTATTGGCTGAACCTTTTTATTTTTGTCTTTTATATGTTGATTTGGATAAGTACATTATATTTTACTATTACATCCAATGGAATCTTAGGCTAGAACAAGCATATACTTTTATCTAATTAAATCCAGAATCATGTACAATTAATACGATAAATGACCACTTAGGAAACGTAAGAACAGTGATAGAAAAATATTCCCCTCTTTAAGCGTAGCGAAAGAGGGGTGGATCACGCCAAAGGCGTGAGACGGGGTGTTAAATTATTAAAACCAATGTTAAATGAGTAACTATAAATTCGAACAAAGAATATTAAATCTACCGTCAAATCCTCAACTAAAACAAATAGCGAGAGAACTTCGTAAACAGGGAATTTTGTCAGAAGTACTATTTTGGAAAGAGGTAAAAAAAATATTTGGTTTAGATTTCGACAGACAAAAAATAATAGGAAATTATATAGTAGGTTTTTATATTAAAAAACTAGGAATTGTAATTGAGATAGATGGTGTAAGCCACAATGAAAAAATTGAAGAAGATGAGATAAGGGACAACTACTTAAACAGTCTTGGTTTGACAGTTATTAGATATTCTGACCTGGATGTGAAATCCAATTTGGATAATGTTATTCTAGATTTGAAGAATCGTATAATGGCGGAGTTTGTGGATATTTGAATACCCCGTCAGACACACTGTGTGAGTCTGCCACCCCTTTTCGAGAAAAGGGGAATTATCATCACTTTGATAAGCCGTAGTCAATAAGAAGACCAAGTCGAATCATACTTTTCTTACGACCCCTATGGAACGTAGATTGGTACTACTAATATATTTAGATAGGAGGAATGAAAC
>JBFHKR010000125.1:0-7804 GCA_041595255.1 Chlorobiota bacterium | reverse complement strand
TATTGAACATAATAAAAAAGCTGAAACTTCTGAAGCAATGACTCAAGAAGAGAAAAATTGGCTTGATTCTATGGATATCGACAAAAAAGATACACTTTTAACTTACAAAGAAGATAAGGAATTTTTTGCTGGTTTAGAAGATGATTTTGAAGACGAAGGTTTTCAAAATGAAAAACCGAAATCAAATACTAACTCCCCTAAGAAAGTGGAGCCCAAAGTAAATGTACCCAAGAAAGAATTAATAGAAAAGAAAAAAGAAAATATAGCTTCTAACGATAATACGAATAAAGTAGTACCGAAACAGAAACAAAAGACTTCAGTTGTTATAGATGAATCAAATTTCTCTATGCCACAGCCAAAAGGCCCAGCCCCGGAAAAAGGACTATTTATGGTGCAAATTTATTCTTCACCTTCTAGAGAAGATGCAGAAAGTTGGTTGGGACAATTAAAGGCAAGACAAGTTCCTAATGCTATGATTACAGAACAGGAAGTAAAAGGTAGGACTTGGTATAGAGTTAGATATGGCAAATTTGAAACAAAAGAAGCCGCAAGGACGTCTGCATTAGAGTTAGGCTACTCACAATCTTGGATAGATAGAGTCAAATGATAAGACAACCTGAAGTACAACCAGGATTAAATATCCGAATTCCATGGGATTCGAACACAGCAAAAGGATTTATTATTGCAGTGGTCGTAATGCTATTGTTTTGGTTAATCTCACCACTTATTGAATTGGAAAAAGCTCAACCTAGAGAAATTAGTTCTTCTATTCCAATAGAATTATTGAATTTCGGATCAGGAGATGGGACTGGTAAAAAAAGTGGGAATCTAACAGAAGAAGGTAAATCTGTCAAAGGCAATAGAGCTGAGATTAATATAGAAGATGCCCAAATAGCTTCAAATACTAAAGGCAAATCAGATGTAAAAATAGAAGATGCTTCTAAGTTTATTGCATCTAATGACATAAAAAGCAATGATAGAAATAACACAAAGCTCACTGGTACCGACAATAAAAGTGTTGGTAAAGAAGATGGATCTGATATAGCAGGTACAGGCCTGAAAGATCGAGGTACTGGCAGAGGAGCTGGAGATGGTTTTGGAGATATAGATTGGGGAGGTGGAGGAAATCGAGTTCTTTTGAGTAAAAAATTACCTCAATTCCCTAAAAGTGTGAAATCTAACGCTCGAATAGAATTACGTTTCAAAGTATTAGCTGATGGATCTGTTAGCCAAGTAATCCCTTTGCAAAAAGCTGACCCTGCGCTAGAGCAAGCTGCAATCAATGCTATTAAGCAATGGAGGTTCAACCCACTACAAGAAGACAAAGAAATGTGGGGTACAATTCCTTTAACTTTCATATTAAGATAAATGATAGAAGCATTCAATTTCTTTTTAGAGCTACCTACACTAATCCAAGTTATCTTAGTATTACTGACCTTACTCCTATTTATCAGCATTATAAAAAAATTACTTAAGTTTTCAATTATAGTATTGATAATAATAGCAATAGTAATTTACATTTCTGACGTGTTTGTCTTGTAACTCAAAAAAGCTTTCTTTATTTTTGAAGCTATTGAATTTAAAAAATGAGAATTTTATGTCTTTTAAGATTGGTGTAATTGGAACTGGCTATGTCGGTTTGGTTTCAGGGACTAGTTTTGCTGCTGCTGGCAATGATGTTCTTTGTATAGATATTGATGCAAATAAAGTAGAGATTATGAAAAGTGGTAAATCCCCGATTTACGAACCAGGATTAGATCACCTATTAGCTAGAAATATAAAAGAAGGTAGGTTGAACTTCTCTACTGATTTGGAACAAGCCGTAGTACAAAGTCAAGTAATATTTCTTTGCTTACCAACACCTCCAAGCGAAGATGGTTCTGCCGATTTGCAACACGTACTAAAAGTAGCAAACGATATAGCAGATATAATTAATAAAAATAAAATTACAGACAAGAAAATAGTTGTAAATAAAAGTACAGTACCAGTGGGTACAGCTTCTGCTGTCAATGATATTTTCGAGTCAAAATTGGAAAATAATATAGTAAGTGTTGTTTCTAATCCAGAATTCCTTCGCGAAGGATTTGCTGTAGAAGATGCAATGAAACCAGAGAGAGTGGTAATAGGTACTTCTTCCAAAGAAGCCGGTCAAATAATGACTGACCTCTACCAGCCTTTTGTTCGCAGTGGCAACCCTATATTTATAATGGATGAGAAAAGTGCAGAAGTCACTAAATATGCTGCGAACTCATTCTTAGCAACTAAAATTTCATTTATGAATGACCTATCGGCTTACTGTGAGAAAGTAGGTGCAGATATAGAGCAAATCAGAGCTGGAATTGGTTCTGATAGTAGAATTGGAAAACGTTTCTTATTCGCTGGTGTTGGATATGGTGGTTCGTGTTTCCCTAAAGATGTACAAGCACTTGAATACTCTGCAGACCAAGTAGGTTCTCCTTTGCATATCGTAAAAGCTGCTAGAAGAATAAACTCTGAGCAAATACAAAGATTTGTAGATAAAGTTAAAAATAGATTTGATAATCTTAGTGAGACTAGTATAGCTATATGGGGTCTTGCGTTTAAGCCAAATACTGACGATGTCCGTGAAGCTCCGGCATTTGTGCTTATTGAAGAATTACTCAAAGAAGGTGTTAAAATATCAGTATATGACCAAGAAGCAATGGAAAATACGAAATTGCAATTCGGTGATAGATTAGAATATTCTGAAGATATGTACTCTTGTTGCAAAGACAAAGATGCTTTAGTTATTGTTACAGAATGGAACTCGTTTCGCAGTCCAAACTTCGACAAGCTAAAAGGATTATTGAAAAACAATATAGTATTCGATGGTCGGAATCTATTCCAACCTGCTGATATGGCCGAAATAGGCTTCGAACACCACCCAATTGGTCGTGGATTTACTCAAAATCTGAAATAAAATTTCAATGAAAATGTGACTTTTTCCGTTAATGTTTGTTATATTAAAATAATGAATATTAACGGAGTTGTCATGAAAAAACTAATTATTTATATTATTTCATCGTTTGTTATTTTATCTAGCTCATTTGGTTCTGACAATCTATTTATCAAATTACCAAATGCTATTGATAAAGTATTATTTACTTATAATACAAGCAACTCCTCGATATACCTTAGAAGCAACGGGTTTTCTCTTGTTGCCAAACAACCAATCGATTTCTATAATTTTGATTTAAATTCATCCCCATTAACTACATATAAAATTCATCGAGTTGATTTCGATTTTATTGGAGCAAACGATGCTCAGATAATCTCCGATAATAATCATACAAATGATTATACGACAATAAGCGGATTAACACACAAGTTATTGAATACTAAAGAAGTTATTTACAAGAACATATATGATGGTATAGACTTTCGTGCTTATTTCAATAATGAAGGGGATTTTGAATTTGATTTTATTGTTAAAGTTGGAGCTAATCCTGATGATATCAGATTACTACAAAAATATAACAAATATTTGCGTGTAACTGGCGAAAAGGAATTAGAAATCGGAATTGAATTTGGAAGTATTGCACTCAATGCCCCTTTTACATATCAAGAAAAACTAGAGAATTCGAATGCAATTGAATCTTCTTATAAGTTAGAATCTGATACATTATCTTTTTCAATTGGTGAATATGATAAGACTAAAGTATTGATTATAGATCCTATAGCTAGGATAATGGGCTCATATTTCGGTAGTCAAGGCAATGAAATCTGTAATGATATTGAAGAAGATGCATCTGGCAATTATTATATTACGGGATATACAGAAAGCCCTACTAATATAGCAGTAGGAGGGTATCAATTAATTCACGGTGGATTATTAGATGCTTATATAGCCAAGTTTGACAAAAATAATAAGCGATTGTGGTCAACTTATTTTGGTGGTATGGCTTTAGAAAATGGGAATGGAATAAGTATAGATAACCAAGGTAATATAATATTAGTCGGAGAGACTAGCTCACAAACAAATATAGCTACACCAAATGCCCATCAACCTATATACGGAGGTAGTACTTCTGATGGTTTTATTGCTAAATTCCTTTCAAATGGTCAATTATTATGGGCTACATATTATGGGGGACAGGAAGTTGACAAAATAAATGGTGTTATAACTGATACTGATGGCAATATATATGTAGTAGGTCAAAGTAGTAGTGATGATAATATTTATTTTAATGGTAATCAGCATATAAGAGGTGGAATGAACGATGCTTTCATAGCTAAATTTAACCCTCTTGGAGCTAGGATGTGGGGTACATACTATGGTGGTGGGGCTGATGATATTGGTTATGGTATTACATTAGATACAGATGATAATGTTTTTATAGTTGGTAGTACTGAAAGTGATAATCAGATTGCATTACAGGGTAATGTTCCTAACAGACAAGGTCAAATAGATGCTTTTGTTTCTAGTTTCGATACTGATGGCTTCATTAGATGGGGTACTTACTATGGTGGGTCTAACAATGATGTCGGAACCACTATAAGTTCAGATGGATATTATGTTTATTTCGGTGGAAGAACTCAAAGTCATAATGGAATTTATTTGAATGGACATCAGAATAATCTAGGTGGTGGTTGGGATGGTTTCCTTGTTAAATATGATACATTTCAAAATCCATTTTGGGGTACGTATTATGGTGGCTCAGGTGACGATTTTATAAATTCTATTGCTGTAAAGGGTATTAATATATTCACTTCAGGATCAACAAGTTCATCGAGTAATATTAATTTGTTGGGATGGCAACAGAATTTCGGAGGTGGAATTTCGGATGGTACAATAGCAAAATATATAACCGCAGGGCAAATGGAGTGGAGTACTTACTACGGAGGGAGTGGGAGAGACGAATTAAAAAGCATTTCATCAAAAAATAAACTCTTTATAGCGGGACTGACTAATAGTACTAACAATATTGGAAGTAACGGATTTCAAAACAGCCACGCTGGTGTTTTAGATGCAATGTTTGGCGAAATGACAGAAGCTGAATTGAAGCTTTTAATCTCTGATAATAAATTTTGTTCGAAAAAGGAATACGTTTTTTCTGTGGATTATTTTAATATGAATTTTGCACCAGATAATGAGTTTATTATCGAAATGTCAGATGAATTAGGTAAGTTCGATGCTCCAGTGATAGTTGGTCGCAAAACTAGTTCGAGTAAGGTTGATATACTGATTAAAATCCCTGACTTTTTGGATTACTCTAGAAAATATAGATTCAGACTAAGATCAACTAACCCAGTGTTTGAAGGAGTAACAAACGTTGATTCAGTTACAATTTACCCTTCACCAAGAATTATAAATTCCTCAGATCCTTTGTGTGTGAATACAATCAGAGTCTTTTCAGCGCAATCAATTCCTGATGTAACTTACAAATGGTCTTTTGAAGATGGTATATTGGTAAATGCTTCAGATATAGTTAATAATGTTAGGTGGGAAAATGCTGGTACATATAAAGTTCAGTTAATTGCTGAAAACCCGGTTTGTACTGATACTTCTATAAAATCAGTTGTTGTAAAAAACATCCCTGAAGTAAAACTAGTCGGTAATACATCAGTCTGTGGTTTTACAAGTGAGATATATACAATCAACAAAAACCAAGATTATACATATACTTGGAATGCTGTAGAGGGTAAAGTAATAGATATAGACGACAATGGAACTGCTAAAATCGAATGGAATAATGTAAATAAGATTGGTCAGGTTATAGTAGTCGCTACTGATACAAGCAGTGGATGTATTAGTACAGAAATGCTGGAGATTGAGTTAAAAGTAGCACCCGAAGCTACTATTACAGGTACTGATTCGACTTGTAGAGGATGCGTAGAGAGTGTATTTACTCCTACAACAGGTAAAGCAAAATGGTTAGTTGATGGTGGAAATATAGAGAATGAATACGAATTTCAACTTGATTATAGAGCTAATGAAAATGCTGATTCGGTAATTGTTACTCTTATTAAAACCAACGAAAATAATGGGTGTAGTGACACAACCAACAAGGTAATATATCTAAATGATGCCCCAGTTACCTCAATTAGTGGACTAAAGACTGTTTGCGAAAATCAAAAATATACTTATTCAACTAATCAAAATCCTGAATTATTGAATACTTGGTCTATAACTGGTGGTATAAAATCCGATGAGACCCAGAATACCATTGATGTAATCTGGGGTAATTCAGGAAATGGAAAGATAAAATTAATACAACAGACAAAAGATTTATTATACAAAGATTCTGCTGAGTTAAACATAACAATAAACAAAGTACCTACTGAATTGAGTCATAACTTACCCTCTTCTATTTGTACAGGTGATACTCTATATGTAGATTTTAACTTGAAAACTGGTGAGAAAGCCTCATTATTAATAGATGGCATAATTTACACTGATAAGTATGTAGTAACTGAAAAACAAGATTTCACAGTTTCTGTTATTGTTACTAACTCATCGAATTGCAGTTACTCTGAAAATATTCAAATGATTGTTCAACCTACACCGCCTAAAGCTGTGCTATTTGTAACTGATAAAGTAATCTATTCTGGTAAAGAAGGAATACACAGATGGTATTTGGATGGTGTCTTATTGACAGGTCAAACTGATAACTATATAGCCAACCCTACTGAAGGAGTTTATACTTCTCAATATAAGAACTCTACTTGTTGGTCCGAGTTATCTGAGGAATTTGTTTATTCTACTTCTTCCGTAGAAGAGTTTAATAATTTTGGAATTAGTATATACCCAAATCCAGCCAAAAATTATCTAAAAGTTAATTCGAGATTTCCTATTAAATCGTTGAGTATAATAGATATAATCGGTAGGAGACTTTATATTAAAACAGATATCACTAATGAAGAATTAAATATTTCTGGATTAAAGGCGGGGATTTATTTTGTAAAAATCTTAGTCAATGATAAATTGCTTACTAAAAAACTCATAGTTGAATAAATGAAAAAAATATTTGTTGCTTTATCATTTGTAATTCCTCTTATAATTTATGTGTTAACACTTGCAACTGATGTTCACTTCACTGATAGTGGTGAACTAGCATCCGTTGCTACAAGCTTAGGAATAGCACATCCTACTGGTTACCCTCTATTTACTCTATTAGGTTATTTGTGGGCTAATTTATTACCATGGGCTCCTATTTATAATCTGAATCTAATGGCAGCTTTCGCTACAGCTGCTTCATCTATGTTTATGTATTTTAGTTTGAGGTTGCTATTCTCTGAATTTAGATTAATATCAAAAGTTGCAAGTTTTACTAGCGATATGAAAAACAATTTACTAGCTTTATTTATAACTTTGGGTTTCTCATTTGCTCTTACTACCTGGCAACAAGCGACTTCTGTGGAAGTTTATTCCCTTCAATTATTACTAATTAACACTTTTATATTTATTATTCTTAAATCATACTATTCTACTGAAAAATCTGATATTTACTTGATACTTTCTGGTTTCGTATTGGGATTGGGTTTTGCTAATCATCTTACTTCGTTTATGTTAATACCTGCTGGATTGATTGTTTTCTTTGCTAAAACTAAAAATATAAAACCAAACAGTAGATATAAACTTTTAGCTTACGTAATTGGTGCTACTCTTCTAGGGGTCCTTCTCTATTTATATTTACCAATACGTTCATCGCAGTCTCCAATGTTCAATTGGGGGGAAGTACATCGAAGTTTTGACAAATTTATTTATCATGTAACTGGTGCACAATACCAAGTTTGGATGTTTAGCGATTCTGCTGCTTCAAAAGAGAATTTTAAATTGTTCTTT
>JBFHKR010000124.1:0-7819 GCA_041595255.1 Chlorobiota bacterium | reverse complement strand
ATTTGTAGCCTCCTCTATAGGTGGAGTGGTTACCTCTTCGGCAACTTTAACATTTGAAGGTTTATCTGCGTCTATATCCGTTAATATAACAACTGTATCGGCATCATCGCCAATTTGTTTGGCAGGTTCCGAATGACTATTTTCTTCAATTTGCTCAGAGCTTGCCTCTCTCTTTGCTTTGCTTTTATCTATATCTTCTAGAAGTTTTTTCTTGAACTCTTCGTCCAAATCTAGTTCTTCATCCTCTTCAGGTTCTGACCCAACTTCTGGGATAATTTCTTTTTCAACATCTTCTTGCTCTTTTTCTATTTCTATTTCCTCAACTTGAGGTTTTTCTTCGGTTTCTTCGATTTGGCTTTCTAGTTCATCATCCTGTTCTGAATCAGAGTCTAAGGATTCTACAGACGCAGTTACTCGAACAGTTGGTGATGGTTCATCACTAAATTCATCAGGAAGCTTAGCAGGGTAGTCATTTTCATCCTCCAACATAAACGATTCGTCATCGTTCTCGTCGGGTTCGAATCCGCCGTACTCTTCTTCTTCTTTTTTTCTATCGTCGTTCAAATCTGCCATAATCTAAAATGTGTAAAGAATACCAAGTTGAGCAAATATTCCTCTTTGCTTGTATCCATTCCAAATATAAATATCTTGGTTAAATATATTTTCTAAGTTAACAAAAGCTCCTAAACTTTCAGAAAAATAATACTCTGCTCGGAAAGTTATATCAAAATAACCATCCAATTCTATTGTATTTGCGAGATCAGCGTATTTATTCCCTATGTACTTAGCACCAATAATTGTGCCAAACTCCTTTGTGAAATAATGGTGGTAATTAGTCGCAAACTGAACTGTAGGAACGTAAGTGAGTTGTTCGTCTGTAGAATCTTGAGTAGTTATATTGAAATTCAAATCAGCTGTTACTCTTTGCAATTCATTTATATCCCAAAATAATTGAGCAAATGCTTGCAATCTATTAGACCCTACATATTCAGGATTAAATCTAAATGTACTATCATTAGTGTAGCTAATATCATTTTGGTTGATAGAATATGAGGCACCAAAAGTTGCACTAATAAATGTAAATGGATGATAATTAAACAATATCTTACCCATAGCAACAGTGTGTTTATAATCAACAACAGGTGAAGTAACTACATAGGGATTTATCCCAAACATATCTACGAATGAATTATTGCTCAAGCCAGTATTTGCTATTGCATAGAAAGTGAAATCTTGGCTCATAATAGCAGAAATATTTACATCTGCGTATAGTGCCAATTTGCTCTCACTGACAGTATTAGTAGCTAATTGAACACCTGGAGCTATACTAAAAGAGAAATCTCCCTTTGCAATTGGGAATACAGCATTCGCTTTTATCATCGAATTGCCGTTCGAATTTGTTGTTCTAAAATCTACTTCAGCATTCAAACCAAATTTATCAGAGCCAAAAGGATTATGAAGAAACAAGCCCCCATTAATTCCAAATTCAGAACCGTCATTCAGATTATCATTCAAACTAAAAATATTGAATCCGAGTTTTGAGTCAAATCTGAAATCATTATAATTAGACTCAGTGCTAGTACCAATAAATATTTTTGTAGTATTTATATTATCAGCCGTGTCTAAAGCATAAGTGTTATAGTTCCAGTTGTCGAATCTAAACTTAGTTCTTGTCTTACTACCACCAAATAGCCAGAATTGCTCAGGAGCTATATAGTCTATATCAGCATTAGCTTGTATTTTCGTATAATCAGCATTATCGACATGACCATCAGACCCTTCGAATCCGCCATTTACAAAGAAATCGAATTTGTCTATGTTAAAATCTAGCCCTGCCATAGCTTTTGGAGTTAGAAAACTTCCAAAAGAACCTTCTAAATATCCATTAGGGAACTTTGGTACAACAAAATTTGCTGGTATTTTCTCAGGAGGAAGTAATAAGAATTTCTGCTTTTCATTATCATTCAATGAATCTAGCGATGCTTGATTCATAGGTTTGGGTTTATCAGGCAATTTTTTAGTGCCACCACCGGTTTCAGGATTATAATTTCCAATGATAATTGCATTTGGGAAGCTAGCAGGTTCTGTATTCTGTGGCTTCTGTGTTTCTTGTGCATTCGCCGTATATAATGATACAACTAGTACACAAAGCAATATGTTTTTCAATTTATTCATCTTTCTTAATTGCCTGGTTTACTCTCTTAATTCTTGCTTTAGCAGTATTACCATAATCATCATCTGGACGCAATTCTAATAGTGCAGAATATATTTCCTTAGCTTTCAGATATTCTTTTCTTTGCTCATAGATCTCACCCAGATTTACTAATGATAGTGAAAACCAATCTTCGTAACCCGAATAATTATTTTTTATTTGTAGATAAGCTGCTTCGGCTTGTTCCAAATCCTTATCTTTTTTCCATAGCTCACCAATTCTGTAATAAGACTCAGCTACAAATTCGTTGCTCTTACTATTGAGTGCTAATTTGAGGAAATATTCCCTTGCCTTAGCATTACTATCTATTCGCTTATAGTAACTAGCTAGACGGTAAGCTGATTCATCAGAATATTCATCACCTGGATAATTCTGAACTGCGAAATCATACATCTTTAATCCGAATGCTGTGTCTCCCAACGTGAAGTTAATCAATGCTCTTTCAAACACAGCTCTTGGTGCTGTTCCTTCATTAGGATATAATTCTATAAGTGAAGCGAAAAGTGAATCTGCTTTTTTCCCATTTGCAATACTCTTTTGTAAGAGAGCATTTTCCATTAGTGCAAGGCTAGCATAATCACTTTGAGGATAATTTTTCTGTACTTTTATAAATGCATTCTCAGCTTCCAATTTCTTATCCATGCTTATATAACTTTTACCTATCCAATATAATACTTCTGCATTTTCTGGATTGTTCGGGTCAGCTTTTATAATTTTCGAATACTCGTCTATAGCTTTATCGTATTTTTTCGAATCGAATAGTATTCGTGCACCATCTGAACGGAAACTACGAGTAAATGGAGAATCCTCATTTTTCTCAACATAATCGTTGATGATACTAACAGCTTCATCTTCCCTACCGAGTAAGATTAGACATTGCTGAACACTTCTCATAGCTTCGGGAGCTAATCCGCTCGAAGGATATTTGTCAACTACTTTTCTATATGCAATCATAGCTTGATCAAAATCACTCTTGTTATAATGGCAATCTGCAATAGCATAATATGCTCTAGGTACATAAGTACTATTAGGATATCTTTCTATCAAGAAATTGAAATTAGCAATTGCCTCATCATACTTCCTTTGTTGGAATTTTATCCAACCTATTAGATACATCGCATTAGGTGCTAGAGGGCTACCACTATAATTTTTGACAAATTGCTGTAGTGCTACTAGCGATTGGTCGTAGTTGCCTAATCTATAAAGTGCATCTGCTCTTTGGAAAGAGGCATATCGTCCTTCATCTGTTTTAGGTCCCAAATCGGCAGCTTTTTTGTAATATTCAGCAGCTTTAGCGTATGACTTTATCATGTGATAACCGTCAGCTTGACGAACTAAAACCTCTACCCCATATTCTGTTTTAGGGAATTCGCTTATTAATTGTTCGAATATTTTGCTAGACTGTTTGAAATTTTGTTTTCTGAAATAAGACCACCCCAAAGAATAGAGTATATCCTCTCTTCTAGTATGATAAGGAAATTCCTTCAATAATTTTTCATAAGATTGTGCAGCATTAGTAAGTAAGTCACTTGCATAATTGGACTCAGAAAGCCAAAACAGGGCTTCTTCCATTCTAGGGTCACCTTTCTTAGCATCTGCTACGTAAGCAGAAAGTGATGCAATAGCTTCGTTGCTACGCTTATCCATCACTAGCGAAACTCCTTTTCTGAATCTTGCTTCAGACATATACCAATCTTTTTTAGGCATTAGCACATAGTCTGAATTTTTAATAGTCTGTATAGCTTTATCATAAGTAACTGTTGCTGAACTCCATTCAGATAACTCCATGTGAGTAGCTGCTAGCAATAAGTTAATACGAGTAGCTGTAACTGGGGATAGTGCATATCTTTCAGCTCTTTGTAATACGGTTTTAGCTTGACTATAATCTTTCTCTTTGTAATAAATCTGTCCTAACTCAAGTAATACAGCTCCTTTGAATGGGAAAGATGTACTAAGAGAAAGAGCATCTAGTTCTGTTTTCGCAGTGTCTATATCACCTGATTTAACTAGCGTAACAGCTCTATAGAGTTGAGCATTATATTTAACTTGTAAGTGGTCATCACCAGAGTTCTTGATGATATCATCGAAGTAAGCCAAAGCTTCTTTGTACCTTTGCAAATTTAGCAACGCCCATCCAGCACCCAACTTACTCTTGTATTCTAAAGGTGAACCGAAAAAAGTATTTTGAAAAGTCTCGAAATACATCAGTGCTTGCTCGTAATTACCAGCTAGATTACTAGCTTCTCCGCGTAGGTATAGTATTGCCTCTTGCGGATTTTCGAAGTTGGTTTGCTTTTCGTACTGCATCCCAACTGAGTCTTGTTCTAATATACTTAAAGCTGCAAAATTTGCACGCTCTAGAACTAAAAGTGCATCGGGGTACTTACGTAAAATTAGATAATTATTCGCTTCACGGATTAGAGAAGCTATGTAAACATTAGTCTTTGGGTATTCTATTCTAACTTTTTTGAATGCCGCAATAGCTTTTTCGTTCTCGAACTCTTGCTCATAGAGTTGACCATAAGCATATATAGCATCATCAGAGAATTCGCCCTCTGGGTATATCTCAGCACATTGCTCTAAAGTTTCCTTGGCCACATTTTGCTTGTTGATTTGGCTTTCAGCTATCCCCTTCCAATAAAGAGAATGATGACCTATAGTATAATACTCATCATCGGGTCTGCTGTTCTTCTTTTCGTGGCGGCTATTATAGTTCTCGGCAGCCGTTTCATAAGCGAAATTCAGATAGTACGTAGCGGTCTCAAACTTCTCTTGTCTGAAATGCATCATACCAATTCGGAAATATGCCACTGGTACGAATGGGGAATTATTCCTAACTTTTATGAAGTCCAGAAGCTTTGTCTCGGCTATATGGAAATTGCCCTTGATTAAATCCAGTTCAGTTTCGAACATCAGAGCTTTATCATTAGCAGGATTCTCTGGCATATTGCGAATAACATCGCTGATTTTCCTTTCACTCAGGTTTATGAGCTTAGTATCATATAGTCTTATCGCTTTGTCTAACTCTTCTGCATTATATATATAGCTAGTCTCGGTTACTTGAGCCGAAGCTGTAAAATACCCGAGGAAGAGAAAAGCAAGATATAATTTTATCTTAGTAATCGTCATTTTATACTGTGTTTTTAAGTAATATAGAGAGGACGAAATGGGATTTTCGAAACCTTACCCTATGCTGCGAAAGTAAATTAGCAAATTTTATTTAAATAACACAATAATTACGATTTAGTTCAGAAAAAGTGGCACAAATTTATTTAAGTTTTATATTTATTTGTTGCCCTCACTCCTTCACAAATTTTGCTATATTATTACCCTGCTCATCAACTACGAAGTACACGCCTGAGATTAGTGCAGATACGTTTAACTTTCCATTATCAACTATGCCATAGTCTTTTACTATTTTACCAGTGCTGTTGATTATACTTAGCTGCATTGGCTTGCTAAGCTCTAACTGTATATAGTCCTTCGCAGGGTTCGGATAAACGGTCATTAATTCTGGTTGTGGAGTATCTTCGACTGAAGTTTGTGTACCTTCAATCTTCCATAAATTTACTTCATTTTGATAATATTCTGCAAAAAAGTACAGATCATTTTTGAAAATATGGAAAACTGGTAATTTTTCAGGAGCTAAGTTTGTTGTAGCGTCAATAGGTTTTAATTCTTTTCTTTCGCTAGTTTTTAAATTAAACGAACACATCATAAATTTACTATTAAGTTCGTTATATTTAGAATAAATAACGTATTCTTCAAATATGGTCGCCCAATCGTTATTTTGTATATCTTGCATTGCAAACCTATCCACTATAAATGTACCTTCATTTGAACCATCAGTGACAACTAGATTCGTCATTCCTTCATTATCATTAAATTCAAATATTGCATGATCCCCTCTATAATTATGTAAAACTGGGAAATTAATCATTCCATTTTTCAATCCAGGGATTAATATTTCTTTAGTTCCTTCTTTAGTTCCATCTGTGATTACTGGAATTGACTTGCCCAAATTATCATTCTTTATTGTAAATAATCTATTCTTTATAACTGTATGTCCTCTGGTAAATTGATTACCATAATTTCTATCAACTAATTCAATTGTTCCTTCTTTAGTTCCATCTGTAATCCAATATGCACTTTCAATTAATTCATTAGTTATTATTAATTTATTATTAAAATCAAAGAATTTTATTCTAAACATTGCTCCACTTAATGATATATCTACAATTCTTTGGGTCCCTTCAGAAGTACCGTCAGTTTCCCAAAGAGAGCTAATATCATCTGTTTCTTGAATAGTAAAATAAAGTTTATCCTTATATAATTTGAATGTTGGAGTTTGATTTTTCAGCTTAACTGATAATTTAGTAATCAATTTATTACTTTCTTTAGTCCCTTCGGTAGACCATAAGGCAACTGTAGAATCTGTTTCAGTTTTAACATAGTAAAGTTTTCCATTATGCTCCTCTGAAAAAAATAATCTATTACTGCTTGTTAGAAAGTTTAAAGTATCAAGGGTATTTATATCTATTGAATAATAAAAATATATTTTTTCATCAGATTCGAATTCAATTATAAAACTATCTTTCAACTTACTTGTTTTAATCAAATTTAATGTTTTAATATTCCTAAATATAATATTTGTACCTTCCAAAGTACCATCAGTAATTAATATATCACGTTTCAAAATATCATATGCTTCGAGAAGTATTTTGTCATTTAAAACGTTTTTATTTTCTTTATTACTAATAAAATAACTTGGAGCACTGATTAAATTGTGATTAGCAATTTTTTGCGTCCCCAAATCAGTACCGTCTGTTGACCAAAGTCCTTTATAATTAGTTAAAATTAATTTATCTAAGTCATCATTAATGAAAAATGATCTTTCCCCTTTAGGGAAATTAGAAAATTCTTCAAGTCCTTTTGTACCTTCTATTGTTCCATCTGTTACCCAAATTTTTTCGTTGTTGGACGAAAATGAGTTTGAAAAAAATAATTTACCGCTTGCCTCAGAAAAAACCTGAGTATGAGCATGTGAAGAAATTGCTATTTTTACTAATCGTTCATTTATATTAGCATTAAGAATGTTAAAAAAGCAGAAAAAAAATAATATATATTTCATTGTAATTAGCTCCTATTAATTAAAATATGTATTTAAATTTAAAAAAATTTTAGTCATTAAAAAGCTCACTCCTTCACAAATTTTGCAATGTTTTTACCCTGCTCATCAACTACGAAGTACACGCCTGAGATTAACTCTGCCACATTCAGCTTTCCGTCAGCAATTACGCCAAAATCTTTCACTTTCTTACCAGCGCTATTGACTATGCTTAGCTGCATTGGCTTGCTAAGCTCTAATTGTATAAAATCCTTCGCAGGGTTCGGATAAACGGTCATTAATTCTGGTTGTGGGGTATCTTCGACTGAGCTAATAGTGTTCGAGATTCGGTAGAGTTGTTGGCCCTCGCCATAATAGTCAGCGAAGAAGTAGACCTGATTTTTATATTCGATTTGAAAAGAAAAATATTCATGCACATGAACATCATTTTTTTGGTCTTTGGGCATTATTTTATAAGTACCATCTTCTGTCATGTCTGT
>JBFHKR010000123.1:0-7955 GCA_041595255.1 Chlorobiota bacterium | reverse complement strand
TTGTCGCAAGCAGCAACTAACATACTTCGCTTCGGTGAGCCTGAGATTTACTGCCCTAAAGATACTAGCTTTGAAGTTATCAATTGTGCTAATGTTGTTTATGATGATTCCATACAAATACAATCAATTGGTGGGGATTTCCTAAATATTATTGTTGAAAATAAATGGATTTTCGGAGATAGAGGATTCGAGATATTGAATCTTGGTGATTATGATATTAGTCCTCAAGCCCCAGATAGTTTATTCTATATTAAGTTTAGATATACTAAGTTAGCTGGTCAATCAGGTACAATCACAGATACACTAATACTGTATAATAATTCACCAACTAAAGATAGCTGTCGTATAGCTGTGAATATAAATTTATTAGATGCTACAATGTCATTTTATAATGAAGCTAATACAGTAGAAATAGATACTCTAGATTTGGGATCTATCTGCATTGGTGAAATAGCATCAGGAAAATTTAATATCAGAAATGATTCCAATTTTGATCTTACAGAATTAAGACTAGAAAAGAGTGGTAAAGGTCAGGAAACAGATTTTACATTAGGTACTACTAATATTTCTTCATTAATTGTTGGTGATAGTAGATTAATAGATATTAGTTTTCAAGATTTAGATAATAATGCCTTTATTAATGGTGTTAGTATCAAAGTAATGGTATATTCTGACCAATGCCCAGATCCAATAGATTCTCTCATTGTATTTGTGAAAGTTGTAACTAGTGAATTAACTTTAAGTGAAGCCGACAGGAGTTTGGATTTTGGAAGTGTACCTATCGGTCAAACTAAAGATATGACTGTAACACTAACTAATACTGGTGATAAACCTGCTTTAATACAGATGCCTTCTGTTCCTGCGCCTTTTACTTTGGTTTCTCCAACTGTTGGTATGTTCCCAATTGTACTTCAGACTATTAAATCAGTTCCAACAGCCAAGATAGATTTTACATTCAGATTTAGCCCTATAGTTGATGGTAATTATTTGGATAGTACATTTTTCATATCAGTAGGAGATATCCCAACAAATAGTTGTGATTATGAGATAAAAATGAATCTGACAGGTACTTCAACACTAGCTGAGATTAGTTTTAATGATACTTTAGATTTTGGTATAGTATATGAGTGTCAGATTGATAGTGCAGATTCATTTATTAAAAATTTATCAAATTTTGTTGTGACTATTGATACTGCTGATGCGAAATTAGTTGGAGGAGATGTTTCTTTCTTCAAATTTCTAGCAAAACCAAGAACAATTTCAGTTGGTGGACAAAATCAATTTAGAGTTAAATACGAACCACCTTCTATTCCTGCTACATCAGGTATTAAACAATCAAAAATTGAGTTTGAATTAGATCCTACGACTGGTGAGACATTCGATATAGTAGTAAAAGCAGAAGTCGATACATTCTTAATCGATTATACTCCAGGAAAACCATTTGACATGGGTGATATACCCGTTGGGTTTGATGTAGCACCAAAACAAATTAGAATTTCGAATAATGGGAAACTACCTAGGACAGTGACAGGTATTAGTTTGCCTACTGGAAGCAAGTTATCTGTTACTCATAGCCTTGGGTTACCTATAACAATTGCACCAGGTGGATGGCAGCTTTTTGATGTTGATATTTCTTTGCTATTAGGTGACGAAGGTCCATATAGTGAGGATATTACTTTTGATTTTGCAAGGTGTGATAATGAATTACCGGTGACAGTTATAGCTAATGGTGTTAAAGGTGAATTGGTTATAGAAACTGACTTAAATTTAGGTGATTTGCCACCTTGTTTCGATATAACTATGCCTGTCCGTTTTAGTAATAGTGGGACAGCTGACATTAGCTTGGATAGTGTCATAGTAGAAGAAAATGGTGTCGAGATTTATAGACTATTAAATATGCCTCAGACATTAACAGTATTGCAAAGTGCAAATGCTTATCAAGAAGATATAAAAATTAATAAAATAGGATTAACTGTTGGTTCCACATACAACGCTATTCTGAAGGCATTTACTACGGAGAATGGAATTGTTCAGCAATACTCTAAACTTATAAGAGCCGACATCAAATCTGGATTGATAGTCAATCCTCAACCTGTTGATTTTGGAGGAGTTGGTTATGGTCAATCGAGAGCTATTTCTGTTTCAATTGCAAAAGATCCCAATGCCAAATTCTCTGATACTGCTTCTTTTTCAGTTGAAGTGAATAGACTTAATATGAAAAATGGTTATAATGAATATCAATTTACATCCCCAGAAATTTTTAATCTATTGTCTGGTGACAATCAATCCAAATCTTTTGATATGACGTTTACACCGACAGTAAACCAGAATTATGATGATACACTAAACCTCAAAGTAAGTATCAACGGTTGTGATTTCTTGCTTCCTGTTGCTCTTAGAGGTACAGCACTAGCTGGTGATACTCTCCTTATATATACGAAAGATATGTTCGATATTGAACCAAATATTGACCAATTCAGAATACCTATATACGGTAAGTTGAAGTCAGCTGATGCTGGAGTAGATAAGTCTGCAAGTGTTACTATTTCTAATTTAGATATCGATTTTAATAAAACGATTTACTTCCCTATGTCTATTACCAATGGCTCATTTACTAGAAGGGAAACGGACGGTGCTTCTACTTTGTTAAGTATAAATATGGATAATTCGGTGACAGTTAATTCTACTGACGAGGTTATCCTTACTGAACTAGTTGGACCTACTATGTTAGGTAACAAAAAAGAAAATCTATTTCATTTAAATGCGACTCCATCATTAGTAGACAGTACTGGTATCTCCACTATAATTGCTACTAGTAGTTTCTTCAACCTCAAAGTTTGTACGGAAGGAGGAGACAGACTACTAGAATATACAGACGGTTTTAATTTTACATTGATAAAATCATTCGAATCGATTGTAATAGATGCACATTTAGTTGAACCTGGTTTACATAAAGTTAGGATAATGAATATGACTGGAAAGACTGAATTAATCGAAGAGATCGTACGACTTAATAGTGATAAGAATGATTATTCGATCGAATATGATACTTCTAATTTGAGCAGTGGAGTTTACTATGTCCTATTTGAAACTCCAGCTCGTTATAAAACACATAAATTAATAATAATAAAGTAATATGAAGAAGATAATATTTTTAGTTTTAATATTAAGCACCATGTTTGCATATAGCAAAGACGATGGCAGAAGAATATATAATAGTTATGGTTTTTTTACTGGACTTAACTATAATATGTATAGTTCTGATTTTTCAACTTTACCCGGAATACCTTGCTGTAGCCCTCTGTTTGATGAAGCGACTGGTGTAGGTCTTAGTATTGGGTTATTGGCTGACTTTCAAACTAATAATATTCTCGAATATTCTGGATTCGATTTCCGCTTATCATTTGATATGCTTGATGCCGAATACAATATACTAGAACCTAAAGCTGGTAATGCGATCAAAGATGATCTTATTGATATAAACAATCCATCACAGACGCCAGTGGATGATGTAGCTATAAACCATAATTTATTAATAGGGCTAAGTATTATTTCATTAGAACCTACTTTTAGATATTCGCCTATTTATGATTTGAACTTACATCTTGGATTCAAGTTTGGTATTCCAGTTTCATCTTCATTTAATCAAAGCTCAACTATCCAATCTCCCGACTTTGTCATGTTCAAAGAAGGTGGTTTTAAAAGGAATGTAGCAAACGGACCGGAAATACCAGAAATAAACGGCTTCCAATCCTCATTAGTCCTAGGCGCGGGCTATGAATTCCCACTATCCAAGAAGCTATTTATTGTTCCAGAAATTAGATACTTTTTAGCTTTGAATAATGTGAATATTGATACTTGGAAAGCTAATCATATGAGATTTGGCGTTGCTTTCAAATATTACCCAATAAAAGAAGTAGAAAAGCCAATCATTATGGATACTATTATTACTCGTGATACAACTATTGTTTACGATGCAGAATTGGATTCACCGATTACGAATTTCGTTGATATGACTATAAATGAGAGTAGAGATGAAACGGAAGAAAGAATATTCATCACTAAAAATATAAATGAGAAATATGAAACATTTCTACCTGAGAAAATAACAATAGCTGCTGTAATTAAAGGACAAATAGAAGAAGTAGAGCAAATAATAATTGAAGAATTTGAAATGGAAGAAGGATTCCCATTGCTTCCTTATGTGTTCTTTCAAGAAGGTAAAGGACAACTTAGAGACACAAGGCAGCAACTACGTTCTGCTTTAGAAACTGATGATAAAGTATGGAATTATGATGATTTGATTAGTAATTTCAATGAAGATAGCTTATCGTGGAATACTTTAGTTATTCATAGTAATTTACTCAATATAATTGGAAGTAGGATGACAAAATATCCTAATTCAAAGATCACAATCACTGGTACAAACAATAATAATGGGGTTGAGCAAAATAACATAATCCTTTCTGAGGAAAGAGCAAACTCTGTAAGAAACTATTTAATCAATGAATGGTCTATATCACCTGATAGGATTAGTACTAATTCAAGGAATTTGCCTTCCGTACCGGGTAACCCTGAAACCAAAGACGGTTCTGAGGAAAATCAAAGAGCTGAGATTACTTCTGATAGTTATGAGTTAATGAAACCTGTGTTCTTAAAAGACATCGTGAAAATGTCTAATCCTCCTACTATTAATATAAAACCAGAAGTTAGCTCTAGTAATGCTAAAAGTGAGATTGACTATAATTTGGAAATCAAACAAGGTAATAATATCCTGAGAAAAGTATCTAATAATCAAATTGGAAATGATGGTTATACTTGGGATATTTTAGAAGAACCTCAGCCACTATTCGAAGAGCCTATTGAGATAACTTTGAATGCTAAAGACCAATATGGTAATGGTGCGACTGATGTGAAAACAACACAAGTACAACAATTGACTATCAAAAAGAAAAGATATGAACTTAAAGATGATAATAGAATAGAGAAATTTGCGCTGATTGTTTTCGATTTTGATAAAGCGACTTTATCCGAAAGACACAAAAAAGTACTAGATGATATAAAAACAAGAATAGATGAAAATTCGCAAATTACAATAGAAGGTTATACAGATAGAATAGGTACTGCTGAGTATAATAAACAATTGGCGTTAAAACGAGCTGAAGAAGTAAAAAAATATATAAATGCTGCCGAGAGTAAAGTAAATCTAAAAGCTATCGGTCAAGATGAACTTCTCTATGATAATGATTTACCACAAGGTAGAAACTATTCTAGAACAGTTTTAGTAAAAATTATTACTCCAATTAAATAAAAGTGTAACTAATTTGCTATTCAGATTGTCTATAATATAACAAAGCTAAAGCAAGATTAAAATCTAATGTTTAATTCAAAAAAATATGACCCAGATATAGAGCTAGATGAAGCGGTAGAAAACCTGAGAAAAGGTAGCGCCGAAGCATTCCAGATACTATATCATAAGTATCATAACAGAGTTTATAGATTCTGCTTGCGTATGCTTGGCTCTGAACCAATGGCAAAAGATGCTTTTCAAGAGACTTTTGTTAAGATTTATGAAAAGCGAGAATCATTCAAGGGTGATAATTTTGCTGCTTGGTTATTCACTATAGCTAGACATACTTGCTATAATATGCTTAGAGCAAAGAAAGAATATGCTAGTTTTGATGAAACCTATCATCAGTCTAGAGTACAAAAGACTACTGACTTTGGATTAAAACAAGCTCTGGAAGAGGCAGTAAATAGTCTGCCAAACTCACTCAAAGAAGCATTTATATTACGTGAATACGAAGAATTATCGTATCAAGAAATTGCTGATATTTTGGGAATTGATTTATCATTAGCCAAAATAAGAGTATTCAGAGCTAGAAA
Source organism: Chlorobiota bacterium (assembly GCA_041595255.1). Classification (GTDB taxonomy): domain Bacteria; phylum Bacteroidota; class Ignavibacteria; order Kapaibacteriales; family UBA2268; genus PGYR01. The sequence continues at coordinate 2,069 of JBFHKR010000123.1, read as the reverse complement.
AAGACTTAGAATAAAATTAAAACCTTTAATGAAAGAATTAGATGAACATAGATAATTTAATATCGAAATATTTAGATGGTGAGTTAACTGAAAGTGAAGATTTACAGTTGCGAAACTTGATATCCTCCAATGATAATGCTCGTGATATATTCAATACTTATATTGATCTTCATATAGCTGCAAAAGAGGATGCCAAATCAATAAATACTCCAAACGATCTAAAAAGCGAAACGGAAGATTTGGTGTTGATGGCTATTATGAAAGCTTCTGCTATGCCAGCTAAACAAACAATGGGATTAAATATTTTCAAAATCTTCCCGCGCCAGTTAGCGTCTATGGTGGCTGTTCTTTTACTTATTACATTTACTTATACTTCGGATATGAATATATTTAAGAACATTACTCCTTATTATAGTAAGGCAGAAATGTCTATTGAAGTTCCAGTTGTTTCTAGTTATAATGTAGCTAAATCTATTAATACTATTAATAATCGTTCAAATTCTTTATCAATTGCTGATAATCCTAATGAAAGTGTAAATTTAAATTCTGAATATAATCTTGCTGATCAACAAAGCGAAACTTTAGTTAAAGTAGAACCAAAGATTGATGTACTGGAAAAGAATAAATTATATTCAAATGAGATTATTGAAGATTCTAAAATTATAGCTTCTGACAAGAATGAAGAAATTACTGTTAAAAATCTAAATCCAACTATTACAATCTTAGATGAAAATACTTCTAATAGTAATATGCAATTTGGTGATTTAGGTAGTAATTTAGGTCAACAACAAAATAAAATTGCAATTAATAATATTCAATTAACTGCATTTACTTCTAGCCCTTACACAATATATGGGTTTGATGACAAAGCGAATGCTTCTATTAGCTCTTATTCTCAAGCTGTATCTGTTAATTTGAATGGTAAAACCAGTGTTGGACTAGAGATTGGGTATTCGGATATCGCTTATAGAGCCGAAACATTTACTCATACTAATGTACTAGATAAGTATGGCCGTGAGACTGGACAGCAAATAGTGTTCAGAACTGAAAGAGACAAAGATTATGCAATGTATTGGGGACAAATGTTTGTCCAATCACAATTATATAGAATAGATAACTTCGATCTTGGGCTTAGATTGGGGTTAGGTTTATCTGAGAGTGGGTTAACTAGTAATTCCAAATTATTAGCATCTTACGAAATAGTAAGTGGAATTAAGTTAACTGCGGGTACTGAATTTAATTACTTTACGGTTTCTTTGCCGCAACTAGTTAACTCATATACTCAGAATTATTATAGTTTTTCTATGGTTTATGGTTTACAATTTAATTTCTAATTGAATCTAAAACTGTAAAGATATTTCAACACATTTGGTGTTTTTTAGAAAAAAACTATTATATTTGAAATAGGGCTTAAAATGAATAACCACTTTGTTAAGTAAAATAAAATAATATAAATCGAACAAGATTTCTATATTTTCTTTTATTGCAATACTTACCTGTATGTAGTTATTCTGAATTAGCCTATTGAATTCTAAAAATTTGAAAAAAATTAATTTATTAGGAGTTTATATCATGCTGAGAATAGCATTAATAGCAATTTTAAGTCTTGCATTTATTATACCCCAGTCGCTGACTGCCGGTGTAAATGGAACCGTAAAAGGTGAAGTACTTGACGAAAACGGCAATCCCGCAATTGGAGCTTCTGTGCTTATAGTAGGTACTACTCAAGGAGCTTATGTAAAAGCAAATGGTAAATTCGCCATACCTGGTGTTAGAGCCGGTTCTTATGAACTTAAGGTTTCTTATGCTGGATATGATCCTATAATTAAAAAAATCAATGTTAGTGCTGATCAAACTACAGATGTAGATTTCAAGTTAAAAACATATACTACTGATGTTGTAGAAATTATTGCTGACAAAATGGTCGAAAAAACTCAAGTCGGTTCGATTTCTACTTTTGACAAGAATGCACTTGAAAGAACGGCTACGGCTGTTGTTACTTCTATTGTAACACAATCATCTGGTGTTACTAATAGTGGAAATGGGTATAACATTCGTGGTACTAGAGC
>JBFHKR010000122.1:0-7997 GCA_041595255.1 Chlorobiota bacterium | reverse complement strand
TAAGTGTACCAACTGGATCGTCCCAATTTTGCATAAAAAGAGCGATTACCTCATGTCCTTCTTTTACGAGGAGATGGGCAGCTACGGCTGAGTCAACTCCGCCCGATAAACCTACTGCTATTTTTGCCATTTTTGGAAGATATTTAATTACTAAAACAACGATATATTGCCTTCTTCATCGGCTTTATCTTCTATTTCTTGCTTCTGTGATCCTATTATCTGAGGAGATCTGAGCTGTTCTGTATCTATTATACCTCGGTGAAGTAGCGACCAAAAACACTCTGCTGTTGCTTCTATATCAGCTTGTGCATCGTGAGCATTATCAAAATTCTTCGCAAATAATTTATAATATAATTCGGCTAATTTAGGGAATTTCAATCCATGACTTCCAGGTATATTGCAAAACTCTATAGTCTCACGCATAGTACAGATTTTAGTTTTATCTTCTAAATCGCTACTCATATATATTCGAGCAAATTCGGCACTAAGTACTTTATAATCAAAGTCCAGATTATGAGCTATTATATACTTAGATTTCTTAATTACTGCATTGAATACTTCTAATACATTAGAAATAGGATAACCTAGATCCTTTGCTTTCTCTTTACTTATACGGTGTATTTTCTCTGATTCAGGCGATATATCAAATCCCTCTGGAGTAACATAATAGTTACCAGTAGAAATATCATTGCCATATTTATCTTGTTCTAACCAAGCTATTTGGACTATACGCGGCCAATTATCTAAATCAGTAATTGGGGCATTATAATTCTTAGGTAATCCACTAGTCTCTGTGTCAAAAAACAAATACATTATTTACTTTCTTTGAATTGTTTGATATAATTTTTTGTGAAATCGGAAAGTACCAAACGGCCACTTATCTCAGCTCGACTCTCAAGTAATGAATCCCAGTGCTCTGTACCAGCCCAAGTGACTTGTTTTAAATCTTTCATTGCTTCCGGACTATTGCTAGCCATCTTAGTTGCAAATGCTGTTACAGCTGTATCTAGCTCTTCAATGTTTTCATAGATATTAGCATAGAAACCTCTGTTTTTGGCCCACTCGGCATCATACCAATCGTAATCAATCGACATTTGTGAGAATGCGGAAGTTCCGATTTTACGCTCAACTGCTGGACCCACGACAAATGGGCCTATACCTAGGGCTAGTTCGCTCAATTTAACAGATGAATATTTAGTTGCAAGTGTATAATCTGCAGCCGATAATAAACCTACTCCACCGCCTACAGCCTTGCCTTGTACTCGGCACATTATGAATTTTGGACATTTTCGCATTGCATTAATTACTATAGCAAATCCCATAAAGAAGTTCTTACCAGTTGGAAAATCTGTTATAGAGATTAGTTCATCAAATGAGGCACCAGCACAGAATGCACGATCACCACCTGATTTTAGGACTATTACATTAACGTCTTCATTTCTACCAGCTGATTCTATAGTCTCTGCTAATTTACGAAGCACAGTACCAGGAAGTGAGTTGCTAGATGGGTGATAGAACTCTATAGTAGCAATTTGATTTTCTATACTTATAATTACATCGCCGTTCGGATTCATAATTTATTATTGATATTAGTTTCTAATAATTCTACAAAGATACGAATAAACACAATTTTGAGTTTTATAGTTCAATATAAATATAAAGTTTCGTTCTAAAAGATAGGTCATATAACATAGTTACATGCGTTCTTTAATAGAAAAAAAAGAGACCCAATAATAAATATGAGTCTCTTTGTTATTATATGTTATGCTGTAATGTACGGCTAGTCTAATTCATCGCCAATATCATCAATTAGTTCGTTGACATTTTCTTTGAAATCATCCCAACTCTCCTCTGTAGCATCACCTATTTCTTCTAATTTTATTTCCAGATCAGTTTTTTTGTCGGTCAATTCATCTATTTCGTCTTGTATTGACTCTTTAGTATCCTCGCTAGCATCTGCCAAATCATTATTTAGTTCTTCTAGTTTAGAATCTATTTTATCAATAGCTTCATTGATATCAGCCTGCAATTCTTCCTTTTGCTTTCTCATCTCATCCCCCATTTCATTCATATCTTTATTCTGTTCTTTAGAACATGAGAAAAGTAATGCAGTCATTAATAATACGAATAGCAATTTTGTAATACGCATAATAATACCCCAAAGTTTAGTGAATAAAACATAATACTAAACGAAGAAAAGAAGAATAATTGCATAAGCCTAAAAATTTATAAAAATCCCCCAACTACTTTCGCAATTGAGGGATTCTTATTTTCAATTCTTATTTCTACTATTTCTTAGCTACCAAAGTTAGGATTGTTGCTTGGGCAACTTGCTCATCATTCTGATTAAGAACTTCTACGTCCCACTTTACTATACCCGATGGTATTTCATCTTCTTTCGCTTGTTTGTCTTGCTTCGATTTTGCCGTTAGCTTCACGTATATAGTATCGTTCACATACACAGGTTGAATAAAACGAAGCTCGTCCAACCCGTAGTTAGCCAATACTGGACCCTTCTTAGGGTCAACAAATAGACCAGCCGCCGCCGACATTACAAAGTACCCGTGAGCCACTCTACCAGTGAATATCGTTCCCTCACCTAGTGAAGTAATATCAGTATGAGCATAGAAATTGTCCCCCGAAATATTAGCGAAGTTTACTATGTCGGTCTCTGTTACTGTTCTTCTATGAGTAGTTAAGCTATCACCGATTTGTAAATCTTCGAAATTCTTTTTGAACGGATGAATTAATTCTTCTGTTCTAGTTGATCCTTTTTGATATTCGCCAGTTATAGCTGTTAGTGTATCAGGATGTCCTTGGATTGCTGTACGTTGCATATAGTGTAATATAGAGCGAACACCGCCAAGTTCCTCACCACCACCTGCTCTACCTGGACCACCGTGTACTAGCTGTGGCATAGGCGAGCCGTGACCAGTCGATTCTTTCGCGGATTTCTCGTTCAAGAACATTAGACGACCGTGGTACGCAGCAGTTCCATAAGCAATTGACTTAGCGAATTCATTGTCAGCAGTGAATACAGATCCTACTAATGAGCCACGACCTAGCTTAGCTAGTTCTATAGCTTCATCTACTGTTTTGTAAGGCATAACAGTACTTATAGGGCCGAATGCCTCTATGTTATGAGGAGCAGTTTTGTTGAAAGGGTCATCGCAATATAATAGCATAGCAGGGAAGAAAGCACCCTCCGTTTTACTACCGCCAATTAGATCAAAATTATCCAAATCTCCGTAAGCAATTGATGCGTCTGCAAGAAGATTTTTCAGAGCAGCACTTACATCATTTACTTGATCCCTACCAGCCAAAGGTCCCATTCTCACGCCTTCTTGCAGTGGGTCACCCATAGTCGTTTTTGATAGTCTATCGCTCAATGCTTTGATAACATCATCAGCATATTGCTCAGGGACTAATGTACGACGAATAGCAGTACATTTCTGCCCAGATTTTACAGTCATTTCTCTTGATACTTCTTTTACAAATAAATCGAATTCTGCCGTGCCGGGCTTAGCGTCTATACCAAGCATTGAGAAGTTCAGCGAGTCAGCTTCCATATTAAACGGAATCGAATTATTGATAATATTCGGATGAGATTTTAGCTTCACTCCTGTAGCATGTGAACCCGTGAAAGTGACTACATCTTGCATATCCAGGTGGTCTAACATATCCCCAGCAGAGCCAGATATCAACTGTAACGAACCTTCAGGCAAAATGCCAGAAGCAATGATTTCTCTAACCATTAGCTCTGTAAGATACGAAGTCAAAGAAGCCGGCTTTACTATACAAGGCATACCAGCAACTAGCGATGGAGCAATCTTCTCAAGCATACCCCAACAAGGGAAATTGAATGCATTGATATGAACTGCTACACCTTCCTTAGGTACACATATATGGTGTCCTTGGAAAGTACCTTCTTTCGATAGATGCTCTAGTTTACCATCTATGTAAAATTTTTCGTTTGGCATTTCGCGTCTTGCCTTACCGCTATATGTGAATAGCGTGCCAATACCACCTTCTATGTCAATCCAAGAATCAACTTTGGTCGCACCAGTAGCATACGATAGCTGGTAGAACAAATCTTTTTTGCTCAATAAATGCTTTGCCAAATCACGTAGCATATAAGCACGATCGTGAGTTGTGTACTGGCGTAAGTTTTTACCGCCTACATTTCGGGCGTATTCTACTGCGCCTTTGTAATCAACACCTTTAGAGCTTACCTCAGCCACTACTTCGCCATTGACAGCATTTTTAAGTATTTGACCTGAGCCCTCGCCTTCTTGCCATTGTCCTTGCACATAAGATTTTAATTTCATTTTTTTCGCTTGATTTATTATTTATAAACTTATCTAAATGTTATACATTTAAGATTACTAACATAAGAATAAATAGAATATTTATTGTAATTTATAGATGTTCAACTTATATTAGTATATAGCCCTACCAAGGTATTCCCTCTTAAAGATTTAAGAGGGTTAGGGTGATTTGAAAAGAATTAATGTAGAAAAATGGCTAACGCACCTTATAATAGAACATTAAAAGACAAAGCATCATTCCTTAGAAAGAATATGACTTTTGCTGAAAAGAAAATTTGTTTTGAATTTCTTAGAAAGTTAGATATTCCAATTAACCGACAAAAAGTAATAGATAATTACATTGTTGACTTCTATTGCTCTAAAGCTAGTTTAGTAATCGAAATAGATGGAGATACTCATTTCTCAGAAGAAGAAAAAGAATATGATTTGATTCGAACTAAAAAGTTAGAGTCTTTAGGTCTTTATGTAATTCGATATAATAATGATGCTATAATAACAAACTTTGTTAATTGTTGCGAAGATATATTAGCAATAATTGAAAAGAATTCAGGTATAGATAGAATTAAATTATTGGAAAAGAAATTTTAATAAATCCCTCAACCCCCTTAAAATTTAAGGGGGCTTTCACGGAATGTTTATGTTTTCCCTCTTAAAGATTTAAGAGGGTTAGGGTGATTTGAAAAGAACTAAGACATTCAAAATTGGGTAAAGTCATTGGCAAGCTAAGGCACAGTAAATTTTACCCCTACGCCTCCAACTCTCTTTTCAACCTATCGAAATTATACATAGGAGTACCGTTTTCTGCAATTACTATCTCGCCTCGGAAAGCTTAAATATTTGTAACTTATTTAACTAATAAGAGATCCTTACCATCATGCTGTTTGACTTTGTATTACTCATTTTACATTGCGGAATTTTTGTATATCATATTCAAACTGTAGAACTCTTAAATTCCATAAAGTTAAAGTTTGAGTGGCAGTAATTCTATCGTTTTCACTTCTAATGACTAGCTTGTCTTTAAATGATTTTATAAACTTAGTCCATAATTGACCTTTTGAGTCTTTTAGCAAAAAGTAAAACCCGCTATCTCCAATTTTTTGTCCGTCGGAAATTAAAATCAGTTCTCCATTTTTTCCAATTTTTGGCTTTAGAATGACTGTAGCATTTCCATTTGGTAAAGGAAAAATTGCTTTGATACATGTCGTGCCTGATGGTATAATACTAGTTTCATAAACACCTGAGTAAACTACTTGACCTGTTGATTTAAATGCTCGAAGCCATATTGTTCTTCTAACTTCATTTGTTTTAGAGTCTAGTAGTTTTATTATTTCATTCGTTAATCCCGATGAATCTTCTACGTTTTGAATAGGAACATTTAGTTGCTCTATTCTTTTACTGAAAATTTTTGTTATCAAAATGCCGAACACTTTAAAAAATGGATTCCATTTTGCTTTTAATCGAAGGTCATAATTAGATGTATTTAGATAAAAGTCAATAACATCATGAGATAATGCGTTTAATTCTTTTGTAGACAGATTTAGTTGGTCGATTGATTCAATTAATCCCTTGTTTATTTTTTGATTATCAATAACCAAATGTTCTTTTTCTACTAATTGATTGATAAATTTTTGACCAATGCCATTTGTGCACCCAAAGGGACCTAAAAGCCACCTGTGATTAATTTCATCAATTTTTTCACCAAAAAGTATGACCCATTGCTGAGTTATCCAATCTTGTATGCTTTGTTTTTTAAAAGCCATTAGCATTTTTATTGTGACTCTTGAGTACATAGAACAAAATTTGATTGTCCTTTCCACTTGCCAAACTCTGACAAAGGTTTAAATCTTAATGTTGTGAATTCAAAATGAAAGTCCTTTCTTTCTCTTTCTTTCATAGCTGCGGAATGTCTTTTAGGTTTTTCAACAGCACTATGACCATGAACCATATCTGTCATTTCTTTTTCCGTTTTCCAAATTGAAAAAGTGGAGACTGTATTCGGAAACTTAATTGATGCCAATGAAAGTGTAGTTCCTGGGTGGTCTCTAACTAGTTTTTCTACAGGCCTTCCCCAATGTATAAATCTAGGAATTGCAAAAGGTTTCATTCTTGCGATTGTTACAGCAACGACAGGAGAATTTGTACTTTCTAATTTATCTTTATATTCAGGTATTTTGAATCCACTAAACTTTCCCCATTCTCTAATAAAAGACAAACGCACATGCCAACCTTTAGCTAGAATTCTTCCAAAACTATCTTGTTTCAAATAATTTTCTAGTGAAGTTTCATTTTCCCATTGCATAAAAACTGCTACTTGACCTATTAAAACTCTAGAAGTAGAAAAGATTGGCGCCCCAAGTGTCATTGCTGACATGTATTCGTGGTGAATCAGTCCTTTCGTATTATTGGAAATTGGGTTCGAGAATATTCTTTTTGCGGCAACAAAAAAAGGAAGTTCGACTAAATGATAGGAGAATATATTCACTTTGATTTTGTTTGAATTATTAGTTTATTCAAATGATTCTTAAACTATAAAAATATATAAACATTCGTATTTCTAAATGTTAGTAACAACAATATACCAAAAAAATTAATCCCTACGCCACCAACTCTCTTTTCAACCTATCGAAATTATACATAGGAGTGCCGTTTTCTGAAATTACTATTTCACCTCGAAGGTCAAGGACTACTTTGCTAAGAACTTCCTCTACTTCTTTGATAGAGTGATTTTGTAAGTTAATTCTTGAGATGACCTGTTCCATTGTCAGAGGGCCGCCATTGGCTGCTATTATCTGTCCGACTAATATTTTGCGGACTACGTTCTTGCTTCTTTGGGCTTCTTTGCTCTTATGTGTTAGGGCTCTACCTATTGGTATTAGGAAGAAGAGAATAGAGAAGATTAGCGGAAACCAACCAAGTGCGAATGTAACTAGTCCAGATTCTATTTGAGCGGCTCCTTGTATCACAGCAATTGACATTAGTAGGTTGAATAGATTCATAAACCCTATCCCAAAATTACGACCAGATGTATTGCCAGTCATTTCATAAGGTGGTTCTACTTCGTCTATGTAATATTCCACCTTGCCACCTTCTAGCTTCGAGCTGATTACACTCAAATCACGGAAATCTGCAACAGCTGTACCGTTTTCTGTTATATCTATACTGCCACGAAACTTCGATGCATACTCGGCTAATCGGCTATCTGCTTCGTCGTAGTCAACCCCAGATAGATTTATAATATCTGCAGAAGTTATTTTATCGGAATGATCTCTTATGTATGTTGCTACTTCTTTCGTATCGTTTAGTGGGTCGAATTCGGGTCTTTCGGGACCAAAAACGAAGTCGTAAACGGACTGTATGAACTTCTTACCTTTGTGTTCGGGTTTCTCATAATAGCGATAGTGCATATTGTCTCTATCAACAGCAGTGCTATAGTGCTTATTAATCGCTGCAAATCGCATCCCATGGAAAATAGCTGAGAAAATATTTGAAATCATTCTACTTGAATTATTGTTCCGTCTATCTTTGTCTCCACCTTGACTAGCGGCAACCATTATTATAACTACGAATATGAGCGTATAGAGTATTAGTATAACACCTATCGCTACTTTGTAGATTTTCTTAAATACTTCCCAGAAAAAGTTGAGAGCTACTGTTAGCTTTTCTTGGAAT
>JBFHKR010000121.1:0-8013 GCA_041595255.1 Chlorobiota bacterium | reverse complement strand
AGCCTGTCGAAGTGAAATTGAGTTGTAAGTACGTTTCGATAGCTGCTGAGCCAATTGGAAGTTTAAGCTCAACGTGCTTACTATATCAGACTGTCTCTAGCGTCTTACTACCAATAAAGTAAGTCTTCATCTTGCCCTTACCTTTTATATCAATTTCACCACGTTCAATATATTCGAATTCTTCAAATTTAGTTACTGCTATTTTGAAGCGCTCAGAGACTTGCACTTGACCTGCTATACTAGACGATTCCATTCGTGAAGCTGTATTAACGGCATCAGACCACATATCGTAGATGAACTTATTTTCACCTATAACTCCTGCTACAACAGGACCACAATCTAAGCCGATTCTAACATCAATTTTTGTCCCATTAGCAGTGTGATAATCTTCCATAAGTTCCTTTACTTCAAGTGCCATTTGAGCGGCTCTGTATGTGTTATCTTTCTGAACTTCGGGTATTCCTGCTGCTGCCATGTAGCTATCGCCAATGGTCTTTATTTTTTCAAGTCCGTACTTTTTAGAAATGGAATCATATTTTGTAAAAATCATATTCAAGTCAGAAACTAGAGTCTGAGGGTCTGAATTACTTGCTATTTCTGTAAAGTTAACAATATCTATAAATACGATTGATGCTTGGGTAAAGTAATCTGAAATGGGGTGTTCTTTCTTCTTCAATCGCTTGGCTATAGATACTGGAAGTACGTTGTAGAGTAGTTTGTCTGAACGCTTTAGTAACCTAAAAATAACTATCATTACTAAAGTCATGAAAAGAACTATTCCAATAGAGAAATACATAATCATCTGTTCACGTTTTTCTTGTTCAGCTATTTTTATCTTCTGTGTTTCTATTTCCTTTTGTTTTAAATCATCTTCTCTTGCTTTCTCCAGAGCTAATATCTTATTCGTATTTTCGAAAGAGAAAATTGAGTCTTGTAGATTCTTAAAATTTCTATGTGCATCAACTGATGATTTGAAATCTCCTTTTTGATAATAAGCATTATGAAGAGCATCGTAAGTCCTACTTAACTCATTTAGATTATTCATCTTTTTATAAAGTTCTTCTGCTTCGTGCAAATACCCAATGGATTTATTTAGATTTATTTCGTTATCTAAACTGTTGTATTTCGACTCTTTATGCTCATCTGTTGGATCTACTTCTTGAGATAATTTGTAATATAAAATCCCAAGACTCAAATAATCATAAGCGATACCTCTTTTTTTACCAATTTCTTTATTGAGTTTGAGTGCCTCATTATAACTATCTAAAGCTTTTGTATAATCTGATAGATCTGTATAGATAATCCCTATACTACCTAGACTCATAGCTACTCCATTCTTATCTCCTAGTTTTTCGCTGAGCTTTAATGATCTATCAAAGAATTCAAGTGCTTTAGAATAATCTTTTTTCTGTAAATATAAGCCACCTATGTTTCTCAAATTTTTAATAATACCATATTCTTCGCGTAATTCAGTATGCAACTCTAGCGATTTTTTATAGAAGTATATTGCTTTTTTAGAATTAGATTGTAATCTATAAATGATTCCAATATTCCCATAAATATGAGCAATTTCACTTTTATTACCCAATTCCTCATTTAATTCTAATGCATATTGATAATATTCTAATGATTTAGGATAATTTGATTGTTCTAGATATACTCCACCAATACTAGCTAATGAATTAGCTATTCCAGATTTATGCATTAAGATCTCATTTATAGTTAAAGCCTTTTTGTAATACTCTATAGCTTTTGCATAATCCGAATTCCATTTATAATTTTTACCTAGGTTATTATAACAAGCAGCTTCAAATCCTTTTAGGTTTAATTTCTTAGCAAGAGCTAGACCTTTCATTGAATAACTGATTCCTTCAATGGGGTTTAATAAAGAAATAGTAGAGCCTAAATTAATTAATAGTTTTATCTCATTCGTATCACCTTTTGCATTGGGAAGTTCTGCAAGTAGTGAGTCTATTTTTGCTTGTGGGGTTATAGCTTCAGCGTTTATTAATACACTAGATACAAAGAGTCCAAGTAAAAGTAGTAAAATATGTTTCATGATTTGTCTATTATTATAGAGTAAGGAATATCTCAAGTTAATAAAAATAATTGGAATAGGGGGTATTCTCCCTAAGTCCCTCCTTGTTTGTCCAGCCAAAGGCATTTAGGCGGGATTTTCTGCTTTCAGCTGAGCCAGGTTAGGGTGGTGTCAAAAAGAAAGGTATAAAACCCCCTTTTTATTCCTCTCTCAAGGAGGGAAATACATTTCATTACATAAATTCTTCTCCGCCTTTGGCGTAATCCACCCCTCTTTCGCTATGTTTAAAGTGAATAATTAGAAGAATATCCATCTTACCCTGTTATATTAACAGAATTAAAATTATTTTTGTAGCTATTAGTCTTACTCGAATAGTTTTTTAATTACGTTAGCAAATATGAAAAAGAATCACATTGTATTAGTAATCTCAGTAGTCATCATAGCTGTGGGTGCTTCAATAGCGGCCTATATGATAGCAAACAAACCTAAACCTACCCCTCCGAAAAAACTAGAAACAGTACGATATGCTAAAATGGACAAAGTTCAATATGATGAATATCAAGTTTCTATCAATGCTACAGGTAATGTAAGAGCTAAAGATAAAATCGATATCTACTCCGAGGTACAAGGTATATATGACCCAGCAGGTAAGCCATTCCGGGAGGGTATTAGCTTTGCAAAAGGTGAGATAATGCTATCTATAGATAAAAGAGAATCTGAGTTTACTTTGAAAACTCAAAAAAGCGAGCTGATGAACTCTATAGCATCATTAATGGCAGATTTCAAAGTTGATTTTCCTCAGTCTTTCGAAAAGTGGAATAATTATCTTAGCAGTTTTGATATTGATAAGAATATCAAGGAATTCCCGAAACCTAGTAGTGACAAAGAGAAATATTTCTTAACGGTTCGCAAAATATATAGCCAGTATTATAATATCAAAAACCAAGAAGTACGTCTTAGCAAATTCGATATAGTTGCTCCTTTCAACGGTACTGTTACTATGAGTTTGATAGAGCCTGGGGCTTTGGTCAGACCTAATGCTAAAATTGGTGAGTTCTCTGGTCGAGGTCTTTACGAAGTTAGCTTTTCAGTTCGTGCAGAAGACTTGAACTATATAAGAATTGGATCTACCGTTGATGTTATAAATAATGAAAAGAAATACCAAGGTACTGTAGTCAGAATATCAGATCGAATAGATCCAACTACTCAGTCTATCAATGTGTTCGTACAAGTAAGTAGCCCAGATTTCAAAGACGGGATGTATGTGAATGGGAGAGTAGAAGGGAACAAAGTAAGCAATGTTTACAAAATTCCTAGAGAAGCTCTAATTGACAACCGTGAAGTTTATACTATGGAAGAAGGGAAGTTAGCAAAGGCAGATATAGAGCTTGTTTATGTAGGTAAAAATTATGCTTATATACGTGGCTTAGAAGTAGGTAAAACAGTTATAGTAGAGTCATTGGCTAACGTCAAATTGGGGACCAAATTACAAAGAAAAGAAAGTTAGTTAATGAAAGCATTTATTAGATATTTTATAAAATACCCTACTTGGTCTAATACTATTCTGATATTAGTCATGCTATTTGGTGTGCTTGCATTACTCAATATGAAATCATCCTTCTTTCCCGAACGTGAGAGCAAGAATATAAATATTAGCGTAATATACCCAGGTGCATCACCCGAAGAGATAGAGAACGGGATAATCCAGAAAATTGAAGACAATCTAAAAGGAGTACAGGGAGTAGATAATTATCAATCTACTTCGCAAGAGAACGCTGGCTCGATCACAGTAGAAGTTCTTGAGGAATATAATACTGACGAAGTATTAATAGACGTTAGAAATGCTGTTGACAGAGTCAATTCTTTTCCTGCCGGAATGGAGCCACCTGTTGTCTCCAAAAGACCCGCAATAGAGTTTACATATAGTTTTGCTATATATGGAGACGTGGACTTAGCTACTCTAAAAAAGACTGCTCAGGAAGTCGAAGATGATCTGAGAGATATTCCTTCTATATCGCAAGTATCTATATCTGGTTTTCCAGCATCGGAAATAAATATTGCTCTAGACGAAGAAACAATGCGTCGCTATCAACTGACTTTTCCAGAAGTCGTGAATGCTGTAAGCTCTAAAAACAGAGATTTATCAGCTGGAAAAATAAAGACTGACAATGAAGAGTTATTGATACGTTACGAAGGTAAGAATTACTTTGCTGGCGATTTACAAGAAGTAGTTGTACGAACTAATCGTGATGGCTCTATAATTAGATTACAAGATATAGCCGTAGTCGAAGATAGGTTTGCCGAAGATCCCCAACGTTCTTTCGTGAATGGGAAACCAGCAGTTATAATATCCGTTAGCAAAATATATGGTGAAAACGCACTTGATATAGCAGATGCAGCCAAGGAATACCAAGAAAATTTTAATGGTAAGTACCCGAATATAGAGGCTGCTTTAATCGACGATGCAACGGAAAGTTTGCGTGGTCGTATCCAATTGCTATTAGAAAATGGAACAATCGGGGCATTGTTAGTAGTACTTTCTTTAGCTCTTTTCTTGAATTGGAGACTTGCTTTTTGGGTAGCTATGTCGTTGCCATTCTCTTTTTTAGGAATGTTTTTGATGGCGTATTTATTCGATATAACAATTAATGTTATATCTCTATTCGGTTGTATAGTAGTAGTGGGGATAGTCGTCGATGATGGAATTGTTGTCGGAGAGCAGATATTCCAAAACTACGAAGAAGGACAAAAGTCATACAGAGCTGCTATCAGAGGTACACTGCAAGTATTACCTTCAGTAACTTTTGCTATTTTGACTACTGTAGTTGCCTTTTTACCATTCTTCTTCATAGATACTCCTGGCCCAAGAATATCTGACATGTCATTCGTTGTTATATTCGTATTACTGTTTTCATTGTTGGAAGTAGTCGTAATATTGCCAACGCATTTGGCTCATTCCAGAGCTTTGAAACAAGATTTCGTAAAAAGTAAGATTAGAGAAAAATTGGATAGTATAGTAAACTATCCTAGAAATAAGATGTACAAAGGTGTGCTGGCGTTTTCTATGAAACATCGCT
Source organism: Chlorobiota bacterium (assembly GCA_041595255.1). Classification (GTDB taxonomy): domain Bacteria; phylum Bacteroidota; class Ignavibacteria; order Kapaibacteriales; family UBA2268; genus PGYR01. Next base: position 2,898 of record JBFHKR010000121.1, on the reverse strand, counting down.
CGGTACCAATTGCAATTTCACTTTTCCTTTTACTAATCACTATAGGTGCGTTTGGGGGTGGAGTTGTAAAAACTACATTTTTCCCGAGTATTGATACTGATAATTTCACTATCAAAATAGAGTTACCATCTGGTGCTAGAGAAGCCCAAACAATGGAAGTTCTAAATAGAGTCGAAAAAGCAATTTGGGAAGTAGGAGATGAACTAAAAGAAACTGAAAACACTGACGAAAGCTTAGTAATTAGAGTTGTGAAAAACGTTGCAGCTATGCCGTCTGGTTGGGGAGAATCAGAAGCAGGCAATGCTAATGTTGGTAATATACAAGTCTTCCTTCAAAGCGAAGAGGTAAGGACTATACCTGCTCTTACTATAGCCAATATGGTTCGTGAAAAAGTAGGTCCATTGACTGAAGTAGATAAGGCAGAATTTGGGAGTTCTAGTTTTTTTGGCAAGCCGATTTCTATACCTCTTATGGGTAGAGATTTATCAGAATTACAAGAAGCCAAAAAAGAGTTAAAAGAAGCACTTCAATCTATTACAGAACTGCGTGATGTCACTGATAATGACCCTCAAGGTCTAAGAGAAATACAACTAGAACTAAAGGAAAAGGCATCTATTCTAGGTTTTACGCCTTTGGATATAGCACGCCAAGTCAGACAAGGTTATTTTGGTGAAGAGGTGATGAGATTGCAGCGTGGTGCTGACGAGATAAAAGTCTGGGTGAGGTTTACAGAGGAATATCGCTCATCTCTCGATAATTTTGATAATATGAGAATCAAAGATATACAAGGTAATTCTTATCCTTTGACGGAACTAGTAAACTACAAAATAGATCGTGGCTCTATCAAGATAAATCACCTAGATGGTATGCGAGAGATAACTGTAGAAGCTGATACTAAAGATCCTAAAGCGCAAGTACCAAAGATAATTGCAGAAATAAATGAGGATATACTAGCCCCTATATTAGCAAAATATCCTACTGTAAAGACAACTGCTTCGGGGCAAGCTAAGAGGATAGAGAAACTTAGTGCTGGTTTGATTATCTTACCATTAGCATTTTTACTTATGTTCTTTTTGATAAGTTTATCTTTCCGTTCACCACTGCAAGCATTGATAGTGATTGGGTTGATACCATTTGGGTTGATGGGTGCAGTTTGGGGACATGTAATCCAAGGTATGTCATTCAATGTTATGTCCTTTTACGGAACAATAGCTCTTATCGGTATTATAGTTAATGATTCTATTGTATTCGTAAATGCGTTCAACGACAACTTAAGAGAAGGTCAAAAGTTTATGGACGCTATATACAATGCAGGTATTACTAGATTTAGACCAATCTTGCTAACTACTGTAACGACAGTACTAGGACTTCTACCACTTTTAGCTGAGACTAGTATTCAAGCCCAGTTTTTGATTCCTATGGCTATTTCAGTAGCTTATGGTTTATTAGTAGCATCAGTTTTCATATTATTGTTGTTACCTGTATTACTTATTTATTTGAGTAAAACACGTAATGCTGCTTATTGGCTAAGAAACAACGAATGGTCGGAACCAGAGGCCTTGGAACCTGCTATTATAGAAGAAGAAATGATTAAAAAATATTTGACAAGCGATGACTAAAACTAAAGTTTACATATTATTATTACTATTGCCGACTGCATTATTGTATTCGCAAACCAATCTTTCGTTGCAAGATGCAGTAGAGAAGACTTTGCAGAACAATTTCAATATTCAGATGGTAAAAAAAGATCTGCAAATAGCTGACAATAATGTTAGTTATGGCAATGCAGGTTTTTTACCCACTCTCGATGCAGCTGCTAGTTATCGTTTCTCTGCGGAGGATAGTGAAACTAAAACAAGTCAAGGTACATTCCCAGGAAATGACAACCAGGTAACTAATCGAAGTGCTTCAGTAACTCTAGGTTGGACTTTGTTTGATGGCTTTGCTATGTTTGCTAGATATGATAGGTTCGAAGAGCTGGAGAATCTAAATAAAATAGCTCTACAATTGGAAATGGAGACCAGATTACAAGAGTTATTCAACACATATTATCAGATTAATATGCTCGATAAAAGTATTGCTTTACTAGAAGAAACGCTGAAATTTTCTCAGGAACGATTAGACTTTCTGAAAGCATCAAATCAATATGGGGCTACAACAGGCACAGAAGTCCTCAGAGCCGAGGTAGATTACAATACGGACAATTCCAATCTAAAACGCCAAAAAGTGCAAAGAAACACCTCTATAAACAGATTAAAGTACATAATGGGTGAGATTAATGACGCTAGTTATAATTTGACTTCGAATATTGAAATAGATGAATTGTCAGATTATAACAAACTAAAAGAAATGGCTTTCGAAAGGAATAGTACTATCCAACAAGCAATGAAAAACAGAGAGATTTCTGAGTATGATGAGAAGATAATAGAAGCTGCATATTATCCGAATATTCGATTAAATACTGGTTACAGCTACAGTGTACAAGAATCAGACAAAGGGTTTATCTTAGAAAGCTCTAACCAAGGTTACAATGCGACTCTAAGTGCTAGTTGGAACTTATTTAGTGGGTTTCAGACTAGGATAGCTGACCAAAACACCGAAATTTTACAAGAGAAACAAGATTTATTCATCCAAAGTATTCGCGCATTGATTGAGATGAATCTAATGACCAATTACCAATCTTACTCTGATCTCAAAGAGATTTTGGATTTAGAAGTAAAGAACCTAAAAACAGCGAATGAGAACTTCGAACGCTCAAAAAGTATGTTCAAATACGGTACTATTAACTCGCTTGACCTCCGCCAATCCCAAATCAATTTACTCGCAACCGAACAGCGAATAGTCAACCTAAAATACGAAATCAAAACCTTCGAGACTATGATACTAATGCTGAGTGGT
>JBFHKR010000120.1:0-8074 GCA_041595255.1 Chlorobiota bacterium | reverse complement strand
TCTAATAGATGATAATTTCAAAGGGTATATAATTGGTAATACTGGTTATAAAGCTATGGGGGCATTAATAGGAACTGATTCATTATTCGAAGATAGAGACTATTTGACTGAGCTTAAAACAGGTCAATATATACTTAGTTTTGGAATGGGAGGAGGATCATATAGTAGTTGTGGTGGAATAGGAAAGACAGCAGATTTTGCGGCAGATAATATAAATACTATATTTACTGGGATTGCCGGTAGTTACTTTGGTGATTGGGATTCCAAAAATAATTTATTAAGAGCTGCTCTAGCTTCTGGTGCATTAGCTAGTTTTTGGGGCGGAATACCCAACTGGTACTTACATCCGATGTCAGTAGGCGAATCTATAGGCTATTGTGCTAGATACTCTATGAACGCCTCTTATGCATCATTTAATGGTAGTCAGTTATTAATACACGTTGCTCTTATGGGAGACCCAACACTAAGGTTCCGCCCAATTTCTCCATCTGGAGAATTGCGACTAACTAACTCGGTTGATGGTATTCTATTAGAATGGGATGAAGTAAATGGTGACATTGATGGTTATAATCTATATAGATTAAATAACGAAACTCTAGAAGCAGTAAAAGTTAATGATGAAATTTTAACTGAAACATCATATCTTGATTTGGAGTGTCCAACTGGTCAATTCTACTATCAACTAAGAACAGCAAAAAAGGTATCAACAGCTTCAGCAAACTACTATGCCTTAGGGGTTGGATCTGCAAGTGAGCCAATAGACTTTGTTACTTCTGTTACTTACAACATAAACGATGGTTTTGGAATAGCACCTAATCCATCTTCAGGTCATTTCAGATTACAGTTACCACAAGATATCGTAAATGTCAACAAATTAGTAATTCAAGATATGACTGGAAGAAATTTACTAGAATTAGATGGTAATTTTACATCAGAAAGTACGATTAATACTGGCTTACCTATGGGGACTTATATGCTTTTAGCTAATACTAACAAAGGTCAATTCGTAGAGAAGATACAGGTAGTTAGATAAAGAAATATATTCATTCTTCAAATGCCTCCTTTCTCATTGGAGGCTTTGAAGATTTTAAAGTCGTATTCAATCTGTCTCTACTTTCTTTAATTTGTTGCTCCTAAAAATCATATCCTAAAGAAAATAGATACTGTGGAGTTGACCAATTGTCATAAGACTTAGCCCATGCAATATCTACTTTGACTGGCAATCCTAGGAAATAACTTCTAATACCAATACCCGATGATATAAGTAAATCATCATATTCTTTCTTGAATGTGAGTGGGTTTACTATTCTAGTTGGATTGAAAGTATCATCCCATGCAGCTCCGACATCCAAGAAAACAGACCCCATGACACCTTGTATTAGAATAGGTAAAGGTCCGGCAACTAAAGCCGTCAACAAAGGGAATCTAAATTCAGCATTTGTAACAAAGTACTTATTACCTCCCTTTTGAGCTATAGAAAAACCACGGAGAGGATATTTGAAGTTCATAAATGCAAAATCTTCCGGATTATTGAAAGGCAAAGAGCCATCACCACCAAAAGATCGGTTAAGCCAATTATCAGTACCCCCCAAATAGAATGACTGAGCATTTGTACCGAAACTTGCTCCACCCGTAAACTTGAAAGCAAATCCCATATAATCACTAATTGGGTGATACGATCTAATATCAGTTTCGAAAGTATAAAAATTCAACCCATCATCAAATAATTTCGGACTCATTAGAGCTTTAAAATTATATCTTGTTCCTTCACTTGGTCCGTATAATCCGAATAATACATCGTCGTGGACATATTTGAATTCCGGGACGATTAATGTACGAGTGATTTCGGGAACTCCTACTATCCCAATTTCTGCTTTAGATAAGTTATAGAACGTCATATTCAACTCAGCTCTGTTGAATAAATCGAATGGGTATTGTGACGAAATAGCTGCACCATAACTTCTAAATCTTTCTAATGAACCAAACGAACGTGCTGCAAATCCTGCATATTGGAAGGCAGAGAATTGATAATCTATTATCCCAGTTAAGTAACTATAAGCACCAAAGAAATTACTATTCCTCAAATCTATTAGAAAGTTTGCAGAGAAATAAAGCTGATGATTACCGAGCTCATCACTAAATAACATCTGGGTACTACCTTGAGGTCCAAAGAATGTACTATAACCTGGATTTGCTAATATCAAATCCGGAGTAAATTTTATTACATAATCTTTTACTTTAAAATCTCTACTAATAGTAGTATCCTTTGATTCTGTAATTTTTTGTACTTTATCATTTGGTTTAACCAACTCTTGGTTCTCAAAATCTATATTAAAGTCACCGTAGCTTATTAGTTTATCATCTTCCTTTTCTGCTAAAGTGTCCTTTTCAATATTGGCAATAGCGTTAATTAAGCTATCTTTTTTATATATGGATTGTTTGTATTGAGTCAAAGGCAGCTCTTCCATATCTAACTTTCTATCGAAAGGATAATCTATCTCAAATATATCGTAACCACCTTTGATTTGAGTACCAAATAGAACTTTACTATCGTCAGGTGCAAGAGAAATCTGAGTTATTTCTTGCAAAGAATTAGTCAATGGGCGAGTTGATTTGGTAACCAAATTAACTTCATACAAATTACCAATCCCATTTTTATCAGAAACAACTAATAGCTTCTTTTCGTCAGAAGAAACAGCAATTGAAGATTTGTTATTGCGAGTATCAAAAGTAATTCTCTCCGCTGATTCGGAACCAATTTCAATTTTATAGACTTCGCTTATGCCATAGTTAAAATCCCACATATCAAGTTTATTGGAACTAACTCTAGCATTAGTCATATCACCTCTATCAGAAATGAAATAAACACTCTTAGAATCAGGAGACCATTTCGGAGCTTCATCACTAAATACATCATCTGTGACTTTTGTGAGACTTTTTGAGTCAAATTCGTACATATACAAATCACTTTGTTCATTATCAGAGCCAACGAATATTAACTTTGTGCCATCTGGTGACCATTGAACAGATTGTATTGCTTTTATACCCCATGTTAGTTTCTCATAAGCTCCAGTTTCAGCATCAGTAATAAATACAGCATCCTGACCTCCAGCTTTGGCAGATATTGCTATCTTAGTTCCAGTAGGATTCCAAGAGATACCTGGTGCAAGCATATTTAGGTCCTCGAAATCTTGTTTTCTAAAGCTAGAAGTCAAAGTCCTAATCTCATTATTTTTCTTTAAATCATCCATAACAGCTATGACAAATACTCCATCTTCTTCTGAGATGAAAGCCATCTTTTTGCCATCTGGGGATATAGAAGGTCCCGAGTTATAAAAATTCTTAAGTTTATCTCTATCGGTAACTCTTCTTGCTATTTCTGGTAATGACTTGTATCGACTCAAATCAGGCCAATAAATTCTTTTAATATCACGTTCCCACATTTCATTGAATTCTTTCAAATCCATATCAAAACTACTTTTGAAAGCAATCTCTAGATTCTTGTGTATATATAATCTATTGATAAAATCAGCGACTTTCTCTTCTCCGTATTTATCAGCTATATACCAGTAGAATGTTTGTCCAACTCTATATTGTGCATATCCACTTATCCTCTGTAACTCTGGTAAATCTTCACTCATAGTCACGTCTCTCATGAACATATCTGTCTTGGTATCCATCCCCTTATTACTCAAATACTCACAGAGTCCTTCGTTAAGCCACCCAGGTATGAAATAACCCCTATTTTGTATAGAGGATTGCAAAGTACCTCCATGGAACAAATCATTAACAACACCATGAACTAATTCGTGATGGACAACGTGTCGAAATTGGGTATATGACCCTTGGAATGGGACTACTATTCTATTTTTGAAAAGCTGGGTTACACCACCAACATTTTCGGATAGAAATGAGTTGATAATATTATTTTGCTGGAATTGGTTGTGTGAGTTGAATACTATGAAAGTAATCCTTCTTTTTAGGTCGTATTTTAAGTTCTCTTCTATGGAAATAAGTGCTCTTTCTGCCTCGACAGCAGTGAATTTGGCTAAGTACTCTCCTCCTTGGTGAAAGTAAATGTCAAAATGTTTTGTCTCTATATATTTCCAATCAAACTCTTGATATTGAACTCTATTTTTCCCAAACTGTGAGTAAAGAGAGTTATTAACAAAGATAAGAATAGCTATAAAAATAATACTTTTTAGGAATCTCATATTCAGTTTTTTTGTGTTCATTTTTAAAGTTGACGAAAAATGTCCGTAAACCTTTTCTATATAAAACGAAATATACCTAATTGGTTACAATTAAGCATCAAATAGTGGATATTAATTTATTATAAAAATAAATTTTTGAATTCAAAAATCCAGCAATAACTGCCTGCTCTCATTTTTATTAATATTCAGATTAGACAATTGCACTCCCAAAAGTCTAACAGGTTCATCTGGGAAATTCGGCATTCGCAATAGTTCGTAGATAGCGTTATACATCTCGGGAGTGGTAGATATATACTCGTCCATAGTCTTGCTTCTAGTGTTTACTACGAAGTTGTGATACTTTATCTTTAGAGTAATGGTCTTCCCAGCTATATTCTTTTTCTCAAGCAATTCGGCTAGTTTTTCTATTATGCCGTGGAGCTTATCTAACATTTCATTTGGGTCATCAATATTCTCGTTAAATGTACGCTCTTTGCCAACTGACTTGCGTAGGCGTTTTGGTATTACTGGGCTATTGTGGGCAAAAGTTACTTGATTGTAAAGATATACTCCCGTTTTTCCGAATTCCAAAGCCATGTTAATCTTACCTTTTTTCAGTATATCTTCACCCTTGTATATACCAGCTTTGTTTAGCTTTTGCTTGTTAACATTACCCACCCCAGGGATTTTCTCCACAGCTAATTGCCTTACAAATAGCTCAGCTTTATTAGGATGGATAACATAATAACCATCGGGTTTATTACAGTCAGAAGCCACTTTTGCAAGGAACTTAGTGAACGAAATACCCGCCGAAGCGGTAAGATTCACTTCTTTTTTTATTTTCCTCCGAATTTCTATGGCTACTTCTTTGGCAGTTACTTCATCAGGTTTGTAGTCAGTTATATCTATATATGCTTCATCTATAGAAACTTGCTCAATTAGCTCGGTGTACTGACGGAGTATTTTCATAACCTTGTTCGAGGCCTCTTTGTAAGCATTATAATGCCCATTAACGAAGATGAGATGAGGGCAAAGTTTGAGTGCTTGGTGCGATGGCATAGCCGAACGAACTCCGAATTTTCGAGCTTCGTAGCTTGCGGCAGCCACAACTCCGCGGTGCATACCACCAACAGCTATGGGTTTACCTCTGAGTGCTGGATTATCTCTTTGCTCTACGGAAGCAAAGAATGCATCCATATCTATATGGATTATCCTTCTGTACTTATTCATAATTTGTAATGTTTTTATATTGAAGAGAGGTGGACTTCAATAAGACAAATATCCAAAAGTATTTCGAGAACTACAAACGGAAGTTATTAGTTAGGATTTATTCATAGAATAAGAAGGTTATACTGGTTTTGATTGTGGAGTGATTTGGCGAAAGTCTTTTGAGGATTTAATTAGATGTGTCACTGCGAGAAGCGAAGCGACGTGGCAGTCTCAAAAGGAATAATTAATGAAATGCTTTCATTTCGACTGCGCTCAATGAACGCATTTCATCCTCCTCAGTCAGAACAAGTTCTGATAGCTCCTCCAAAGGAGCATAGTTCGATGTTTTGCTATTGGCTTTAGCCTACGGATAGCAAATCAATCCAAAACCACTTGGACTTTAGTCCCATAAATATTGAACTATAGCAGTTCTCCTAGACTCTTCGGTCGCTTCGCTTCCTCTGAGTGACGTGGTATACCTCACGTGGTATCTTATTTATCATGGATAACTATCCACTCCCCTGTCCAATCGTACATTATATTGATAGCGGCTTGAGCACCAGTGCCGGCAACAATCGGGTAATGAGAGCTAACATCGGCAAGCAAACCGCAAACGTAAATATTGTCACTGACTTTGTATTCTGTGTGTTCTATAGCAACTCGAGAATCATTAGTTGTTCGAGTGAACCTCTTCAAAGGTAGTTCTAACCCTACTATATCCCAACTTATGAAGCCAGTTGCGAGTAATAGACTTGAAGCCGAGTATTCCTTCCCTTTTTTCGTTTTGATAATAAAAGAGTCTTCCGCTTTCACTATTTCGGTAATTCTGCCATTATGAATTTTAGCTTTGCCGTAGCTTTGAACTTGATCTACTAATTTCTGTATAGCTTTTTTGCCAGAAGTACCTTGCTTCACACCTGGAGCATTGAAGAACTGTGCCTTCAAAGCGTCAGAGCCACCTGCGTCTATTACACAGATTTTCTTATCTTTTAAGTTTTCGTTATCCTTGATTCCAGCGGAGAGTATCAAGGCAGCAGAGAGACCCGATATCCCCCCACCTATAATCGCTAAATCGTATTTTTTCATTTATTAGATTTTAATTTTTAGGTTCAGTTTTATTCAATTTATATTTGTCACCAATCATATATAAATTGGGTTCAGAATTTCTAAATATAATTTTCACATCAATTTTTGAATCTATTTCGTTGAATGAAATAGTAGAAAACTCAAGTCCAAAATTTTTATTGATTGTAATCACATTGTTTTTTTGAATGTCAACTTTTAAAGTATTCATCATCAACTGCAAGGATTTCAAAGTTATGAATTTTATATCATAACCGTCTATACTTTCAAGTTCAATTTCAGTTTTTTTGCCACTCAAATGTTCGGATAAATAAATTTCATACTCATTTCCCAATGATTGTAGTCCAAGGAAGTAAAACTTTACCTCTTCATTATGGAGATTCGCTGCTAAATCCCAAACTTCTACTTTCCCAATTTCCAGTTTTTCATCGTTACAACTTAAAAATACAGATAACAAAAGAAGTATTACAATTTTAAATACTGATCTAATCATGTTACATCGTATTAATTAATGGATTCATGACTTTTCAACTAAATAATCAATGAACTTTATCTTTATGATTTACTAGCGAGTTATCTAGGTATTGGTGGACTGTTTCTTCGAAGTCTTTGTTCGTAGTGATGATAGGTTCCATCTTGAATTGCTCTATACTGTCCCAAGCATTAGCACACATACCACGAGCAATTACTACTTGACAATCAGATATAGATTTTGCTATTCTCATGTGTTTGTCTTTGCTTGCATCTACTACTGTCAATGAGAATTGACCCATACCACTGCCGCCACTATTCTTAGATATAAGTGTAGGAACTTCCTCGTCAGCTTTATCTACATAAACTTCTCTTAGTTCTTCGTTCACAATTTTATCGTTTTCTATTTCAAATACTTTAAAGTATTGTGATGATCCGAAAGTTCCGACAATTGATTCACCGTTTTTCGTAACTATTGCAATTTTTAACATTTCATTCATAATAAGACACAAATTTTTAATTTAGATAATGCACACTAGACGCAACAAATATAATTTAATTTAGAGAATAAATAAATATTGACTGAAATAGATTATAAATATATGGGCTTTGCCTTGGAAGAGGCGAAAAAAGCAGCTGAATACGGAGATGTTCCCATTGGTTGTGTTATAGTATATAAAGGAGATATAATAGCTAAGAGTCACAACAGAGTCGAGATAGACAGTGATTCGACTGCTCACGCAGAGTTATTGGCAATTCGAGAAGCACAGAAAAGCATAAGTTACAAGCATTTACTAGACTGTGATATGTATATCACATTAGAGCCATGTTCTATGTGTGCTGGTGCCATTGTGTTGTCAAGGGTTAATCGGCTATTCATAGCAACAGCAGACCCAAAGTCTGGAGCTTGTGGCAGTATTATGGATATAACTAATAACGAAAAGCTAAACCATAAGTGTGAAGTTCATTACGGTATTTACGAGACAGAATCTTCAGAAATACTGAAGGGTTTTTTCAAGAAGTTAAGAGAGCGAAATGGCAGAAGAAGTTAAACCGGCATTATACATAGTACCCACCCCTATCGGTAATATGGATGATATGACGTTTAGGGCAATAAG
>JBFHKR010000119.1:0-8167 GCA_041595255.1 Chlorobiota bacterium | reverse complement strand
GATATACATAACTAAATAGATTAACGACATTTCTTGCTTTGCGAATGGGTCATCACTATGGATTATAAAAAAAGCCGTAGCCATTGTTATTATAAGCGGTATAACTGTGTATCTAGTAGCGAAACCTAGAGCAATAAATAATCCGCAGAACAATTCGGCGAATATAGCTAATATCACTGAAATCTGACTTCCTAATCCAAATGGGTCCGGAAAAGTTTCAACCAACTTATCGTATTTTTCTAGTTTACCTAGACCGTGACTAAATGCCATAGTTAGACCTGCTACCAACCTTAGTAAAAGTAAACCGATGCTTGTAGTATTGTCTGTTGTACCAACGGCGAAAATTCTCATTTACTTATCTCTCATTTTTTTCATTTGATTTATTAAAGCTAACGATTAAGCCTTAGAATAGTTTTTATCTAGGGCTTGAATTATTGATAAAATCGTGAATTTGGCAATGTCACATAAACTTATTCGTTCACTTAACATCGATTTTTCTAATAAAATAATGCTATTGTTATGGTGGAGTTTGTAATATACGACAAGAAGAACGGTGATTTAGATAAGAAAATTAAAAAAGAAATATGTTATTTTCTTTATACTCACCTAGGAGAATATGGAGATAAACTAAAAAGTATCGAATTGGCTTTTGATTATGCTGTTAGTGTAGAAAAAGGAAAGGGTGGTTTCGTTTTAGTTGGCTATGAAGATGATAGAATTGTCGGTGCAGTTGTGATGAACAAAACTGGGATGGGTGGGTATATCCCAGAGAATATACTTGTCTATATAGCAGTGCACTCTAATTCGAGAGGAAAAGGATATGGAAAAGAGCTTATGGAAAGGGCAATAGCGAGATCCGAAGGTGATATAGCACTACACGTTGAAAAAAATAACCCAGCTAAAAAATTGTATGAAAAATTTGGTTTTACGAATCCATATTTGGAAATGAGGTTAAAGAAATAAAATGGCATACGTAACATTAAATAAAAGCAATCTAATAAGTAACTTCAATTATCTCAAATGTTTATTTGAGGAGAATAATAGGCAATGGGCGATAGTTAGTAAACTCTTATGTGGAAATGAAGAATATTTAAAAATACTCTGTGATTTGGATATAAATGAGATCTGTGATTCTCGTATTAGCAACCTAAAACTAATAAAGGAAATAAATCCAGAAATTAACACTGTATATATCAAGCCACCGGCTAAAAATAATATAAGTGAGGTAGTACGCTATGCTGATGTTAGTTTCAATACCGAATTTACAACAATAAAATGGATAAGTGAAGAGGCAGTAAAACAAGGTAAAACACATAAGGTAATAATCATGATTGAGTTAGGTGATTTGAGAGAGGGTGTTTTAGGAGATGATTTAACTGATTTTTATAGAAAAGTGTTTGAGTTACCCAACATAAAAATAACAGGGATAGGTTCAAACCTAAATTGCTTATATGGAGTACTACCTTCTACGGACAAACTATTGCAGTTATCGTTGTACAAAAAATTGATAGAAGCCCAATTCAATCAAAAAATTCCTTGGGTTACAGGTGGAACTTCTGTAGTTATCCCATTACTTTTCAAAAAACAAATACCTAAGGATATGAATCATTTCCGAGTGGGTGAAACATTATATTTTGGCAATAACCTGATTACTAATGAGGTTATCGAAGGAATGAATGATGATATTTTCAAGTTACATGCTCAGATAATAGAAATAAATGAAAAACCTAAAATCCCGAATGGTGTTTTCGAAGTAAATCCGTCGGGGGAATTGTATGAAATTGATGAAAATGATTATGGTAAAAGTTCATATCGTGCATTGATTGATATCGGTGTTTTAGATATTTCGACAACTGACTTCCTGATTCCCTTACGTGAAGATATAAAGATAGTTGGTGCTAGTTCTGATATGATAGTAATAGATTTGGGTGAGAATAGGTCCAATTATAAAGTTGGTGATATTTTAGAGTTTAAACTAAAATACATGGGAGCACTTAGAGTTTTTAACTCCGAGTATATAGATAAAAAAGTAATCTAATGTTGTACTAAGTGCTTTTTGAGGAACCCCCCGTGAGCTTCGTCTATTCTGTTTTGAATAATAAACGCAGATTCATCTACTTCCAATATTTCAGATTTCAATTTAGAAACTTCTAACTTAGTAGTGACTGTATATATAATATCAATTTCTTTTTCGGAGCCATCTGGTTCTAATCGCCCTCTTTTACCTTTCAATATAGTAACACCTTTACCCAGATCATCTATAATCTTATGTCTTATATCTTCGTGTTTGTCTGAAATAATAGTCAAATCAAGATATTCGTTGAACCCATGAATAAAAAAGTCAACAGTCTTAGACGCTGACATATAAGTCAACATAGCATAAAGTGCTATTTCAATTTCAAGTAGAAGTGCTGCAAAGCTAAAGATTATAATATTGAGTATAGCAATTATATCGCCAATGCTAAAAGGCGAAGTTCTAGTAAAGTAAAGAGCGAGTACCTCGGTACCATCTATTACACTTCCTCCTCTGATAGAGAGTCCTATACCTGCACCTAAGAAAAAGCCCCCGAATACCGCTATAAGTAATTTATCATCAGTAACTTGTGAGTATGGCATAAAAGTAACAGCTAGGGATAAACCAGCAATAGCGAATATAGTTTTAATGATAAAAGTCTTTGATAATATCTTAGCTCCAAGGAGAACAAATGGTAAGTTGACTAATACAATCAACAACCCAATATTCAAGCCGCTTACTTCTTTTATAAGAAGTGCTATACCCATAGCCCCACCATCTAAGAAGCCCTGGGGCAGGAGGAATCCTTTTAATCCAAATGATGCAGATAGAATACCAATTAGTATAAATAATAAATTTTTAAGCTGTGTTTTCATCTTTTTCCCGATAAAAAAAAGCTCCGTATATCAGAGCTTAATATATCATGTATCTATTAATAACATTATCAATCATCGAAACGACTGTCAAAATCTTCGTCTATTTCTTTACTTTTTATAGAATAGTCATCATCGAATTCGAATTCATCGTCATCATCATCTCTATTTTTGCCATTTTTCCTATCTTCAAGTATTAGCATATTGTCAGCTAATATTTCGACTACTTGTCTTCTATTACCGTCTGAATCTTCGTAATTTCTGGTCTGCAAACGTCCTTCAACGTATATTCGTGTACCTTTGGTGACTAATTTGTCAATTACTTTTGCTAACCCACGCCAAGCGACAATAGTATGCCAATCTGTGTGTTCTTTGAGATACCCATCTTTGTCTTTCCAACTTTCAGAGGTGGCCATTCTAAATGAAGTTACTGGCACACCACCAGGAGTCTCTTTTAATTCTGGTTCCTTACCTACATTACCAATTAGCATTACTTTGTTCAGAGTTCTTGACATTATTATTCTCCAAGCTTTCGTTGTTATTCCATTTCTAAAATGATACGCCTTTGACTTATAACTAGGATATAATTTAAAATAAAAAATTCCATCTTGCAAATGGAATTTTAAATTATTTTTTTATTATAACTTCAACTCTTTGAGGAGTTTCTCGGATATTTCATTGAGAACGTTATCGTTCTCATAGAATCCTTGCTTTATCTTGGTTTTGATTGGCCCATATTTGAGTACTTCAGTAGATAATTCTAATGAGTCTTTTTTTACTTCTTTGCTTTCTACTTCAGACTTGGCTTCTGCTTTTTGTTTACGCTCTTTATCTTCGTAGATCTTGTTATATGAGTTAGTAGCATTTATTTTCACTTTTCACTCTCCTTATACAAAAGGACATTCTTTTGTTTTTCTCGTTGTTTTAACTCAACTTCCATGCTATTTACTTTACTTTTGAGTAATCTAAGAGCGTTTTCATCCTTGACTCTTAGAGGTTCCATCATACTCTTCCATTCGGATTCGTGATCCCGTATTGTTTGCTTATTCTTTTCGTCGCTGACATAAGCGTCTATTTGTTTTATAAAAGATGTTCTTTGCTGATATAAATTATCCAGATTATCTAAACCCTCATTGCTGTCGGATAGATTATCTATGATACTATTAGTTAATGAGTTCAATTCATTTACTAAAGGTTTTATATTTTTATCAAATACGGACATCGGCTATATTATTACTTTCTATCATACTATTAACCATACGAGCTATTTTCAAAGATACTTCGGGAGGATACTGTCTTACGACTTCTTTAGTATCTGGGTTAAGTATTTTTAAAATTAGCTTTTCTGTTTCTTTGTCTGTACTAAATTGAGCAATTAATGAATCATCTTCTAATAATTTTGTTATTTCACTTTCTATTTTCTTTGGGTCGAAAGTAGATTGAAATTCATCATTTGCCTGTTTGCTCACTCTATCAGTTGTTTGATTAACTTCGGTAGGAGCATTTTTATTAGCTAAATTTGACATTAAGTTGTCAAAATTTGAGCTAATTGATTCAGAGTTTCCAATTGATTTTATCATAATAACACCTCAGTGCGATTAAAAATTATTATTGTCCGGAAAATAATCCCGAAGAATATTGTGAGAATGAACTATATTGAGTCTGTGCTGTTAAGTAAGTACCTAATATATTCTCGTATTGTTTTCTTAAATTGTTAGCTTGTGTGTCTATTCTTAACTTTAATTGGTCGTATCGTTTGTCATAGCTTTCGATCTGTTGCACTAAAGAACTTTTCTTGCTTTTAATAATACCAGTTTCACCTTTCAATGATGATACTATATTCTCTAGTTTTGCTACAAATCCGTCAGGTGAAGTAAATACATCAGCAATTTTTTGAGGATCGTCTTTCAAAAATTCTTTTAGAGCATCTTTATTTGTTATTTTAAGATTACCAGATGAATCAGGTTTTATACCTATTACAGTTAGATAATCTGGAGCTCCAGAATCCAATCCTGTTATTTTAGTAGAAGGCAATGAGCGTAAAGAGCTATACAAACTACTAGCACTAGCATCTCCCCTTCTTATTGATTTGTTATTATTAACCAAAGCCAGAGCACTATTATACGCATCAAGCAAAGGTTGCAACAAACTAGCTACTCCATCAACGTCTATATCAGCAGTTAGTGTTTCTGCTTCGTCACCACTATCATGTACTTTGTTCAGAGTAAATTTGTATCCATTTATAACATCTTCTAAATTATTAGATGATCTAGTTACTGTTATACCATTTACTTCCGCTTCTGAGTTAAGATCAGAGACATTTGCTTTTCTGTAACCTGCATTTGTCGAATCAAACGCCACTCTTGTCGCACCTGTTGAGTTCAATGCATTTCTATCTAATCCAATATTTCCTAGAATATCATTGTCTATGAGGATACCACTATCATCATTAACGAAAAGTATTTTGTTATTTTCACCTAGTTCAGATGTATTAAATGAAAGTCTTACTGTCGAACTAGTATCTTTTACAACCGATGCTGAGATTTTAAAATCATCTTCGGCATTGACCGCGTCAGCTATTTTTTGCATTGCCTGTTGGTAAGTTTCTGTATCATCAAGCTCTACACTAATAGTTCTAACATCGCCATTAACTTCAATATCAAAATTAAAAGTACCATTAAAATTGCCAAAATCATCAGCAGAATTTACTCTATTTGAAACTAATGAATCAGAGCTAGCTAGTCTATTAACTTTGACTGTATTTGTACCAACGCTTGCATCTCCATCTGCAGAGGCTGTTACGTATTCAGCTCCGGTAGAAGTCACTTTTTTGATTCCAAATTTTTTATCAAACTCATTGGCTTGAAATGCGTCAATTTGACTCACAATAGAGTTAATACGAGTGTTCAGAGCAGTAAAAAATGAATTTTTAGCTTCTAACTCATTCTTTTTGTTCTGAATTCTATTTAATTTGGGTTGTTGGGTTTGCAAATATGACTGCACAAGCAAGTCAGTCTGTGTCTGATTCCCACCACTCAATAAGCTATTTAAATCACTCATAATAAAACCTAGTTTTCTAACTTAAAGGCCAAAGCCCAAGTGTCACGTAATTCTTTTATTATCTTGTATGCTTCGTCGTATTTTTTCTGATAAATACATCTTTGACAATATTCGTACAATCTGTACAATCTTGTCGATGTTTCGCCATAATCGAAATTAAGTGCACCCATTAGTTCTATAAGAACTTTGCTCATTTTTTCGATATCATTTCTCTTATTACTTACTAAGAAAAGGTCATACATTTTGAGTATAAGCTTTTCTTTACTCCAAGAGAGAACCTCTTGCTCCACGTAAGAAGGGACTTTTTTCCCTTTCCCAGTGCCGTAAGCTTTACTAGCTGCAATTTTCTGAACTTGAGTATTCATTACTATTATTATCTTCCTGATTTTTTAGTTTAACTATGAAAGACGGCTGCAAAAATCGAGCCGTCTTTCAAGTTTGAAATAATAATTATTGCTTTTAGCTCAGCTAAATCTCTTATCCAAATAACTGTAGATAAGTTTGAGGATTTTGATTTGCTTGAGATAAAGTAATAATTGAAGTTTGTTGCAAGAACTGTTGTTTAACTAGCTCTAATTGCTCTTCAGCAACATCAACATCTTCTATTCTTGAAATCGCAGACTTGTAATTTGTTATCTGTGAAGTTAACAAATCTTCTTGCGAGTTCAATCTAGCTTCTAGACCACCGACAAATGATGCTACTTTACTTACGTTATCTAATGCATCAGATAAACTTGTAAGAGTAGTAGAAATAGCTGTTGCACTAAACATACCTAAATCTGAATCAGATACTGAATCTAAACTAGCTAGATTAAGACCTGTTACACCACCGAAATTAGCAGCTGAATCACTGTTTAATTCGAAGTTATTACCAGTATTGAAGTTAGTTGAGTTAGTAGATGACAAGTCAACTTCTATCGTGATTAGTGAATTACTTTCACCAACACCGATTACGAAATCACCTGAGAACGAACCGTTTAACAATTCTTGACCACCGAATACAGTAGAGTCAACAACAGTTTGGATTTGCTCAGATAATCTGAAAGCTGCTTTTGCAAGAGCTACTTTTTCATCAGTACCCAAAGCACCAGAAGAAGCTTGAGAAGCTGCATCTTTGATTTGAGTAAGTAGGCTTGTTATGTTATCTAATGCATCTTGAGAGATGGATGTAACATTTTTCGCTTCGCCAACTGCATTTAATGCAGCTTTTAATGAAACGTTTCTAGAGTTTAATGAACGTGCAGTGATATAACCAGCTACGTCGTCCGATGCTGCGTTTATTCTTTTACCAGTTGATAGACGTAATTGCGATTTAGCAATTGCTCTATTAGATGACTGAAGTGAATTGTACGCGTTTAGAGCGGGAATATTAGTCCTAATTCTACCGCCTGATGCTATTGATGATGGCATTACTACCTCCGTGTGTAATTAATTAATAATGTGAGGGCATCCTGCCATTTTTTAAATAAAATTTTCCTATCAAAATCAATTATCGGAGGTAGTTTAGATTACTTTAGTTTTTTTTCCACATTTTTACCAAAAATTTGAAGTTTCGTTCAATCCTATTACTTCAAAGCTATATATTTCTACTTCTGTATCGGCTCCTGTATGGAACATTGTATACTCAGAAGCAGGGATAGAACTCTTGTAGCGGGTCAGAGTATCACAATCAACAACGAAAGTAGTATAATCTCCATCTTGAGATATTCTTATAATATGTTTTTCATTGTTTTTTAATAATATTTGAGAATTAGAACCAATTAATCTATTATTCTCATATATATTAGTTACTCCTTCTGTGAAAACAAATTTTAATCCTATGGTTGTATCTTTTTCTAAAGGAGATGATCTCTCAGTCAATTTGAGATAATTACCTTTTATTTTTTTTAGAATAAATGATTTGTCATATTGAGTAACGTCATATTCGCGAATAGCTGTAGATGAATTCTCCTCTATGAGCACGGCATCATCAGCGATCAAACTGACACTTAGCGGATTATCCCCTCTGTAACCAACTAAAGTAGGTAATGCTACATTGCGGAATTTATTCAGGGCATAGTAGTCTGAAGCACATGAACTAAACAGAGAAATTACTAATATGAGTATTATTTTTTTCATAGATTATCAGTTTAAATCAATTTACGAATAATTTCCTCTATAGGCAAATAAGCGATTAGTATTAAAAAATTAACTAATCACTAATATAAACTCTTTCTTAATT
>JBFHKR010000118.1:0-8432 GCA_041595255.1 Chlorobiota bacterium | reverse complement strand
TATTATATATTACCGAAATTGGATTGACATTCGTATCTGTGTCTTTGTAAATTGCTACTACATCTTCATCTGACTTGAACAGCGGCTTTCTGAGTGAACGAGTTCTTTCTGATTCATCTACTTTATAATCGCCATAGTAAGCACCAAGATAATCAGTATCAGTCCATATAGGCCATCTAGGAGCTGTTTGATCAGATAAATCCTGACCCGAATATTTATCATAGTTACTAGAACTATATACTTTGTATTTACTTGCCTTACTAGAATCTAATAAAATACCGTCTGATATTGAGCCCGGAACAAACCAGCTAACTGCATCCATAAAATTGTAAGAGTACTCGGGGAGATGAGATGTTTCTCCAGCTGCCATTTGCTCACGAAGTAATATAAACCCACCACCATATAAGTATTGTGCGTTTGAGCCACGGGGCCAAATAAAACCTGATTTTTTAGTCGCAGGGTTGTGACCTACCATGCCATTATTAGTCACAGTTAGCTCTATATTGCCTTTTGATGAAGTTACTGAATAATTGATTGGTATCTGGGGAAAAACAGCATAGAGTACCGTTAAAAATGCTAATAGGTATATCGTAGCTTTCATTACACTCCTCGTGTATTTGGTTCCCATATAAATTTGTGCATCTGCATTTGCATTCTCGCAGGTAATTTATCTTCCAATATCCAGTTTGCTAATTCTATCGGCTCTATTTCTCCAAAAACAGGGGAGAACAGAACTTCGCTTACTCTATTGAATAAATAGTATTCGCGGCATTTTTCTATAGCCCAATCGTAATCAGCTCTATCTTTAATTACGAATTTTACTTCGTCTTTTGCATCAAGCTTCGGCATATTAGAATAGTCATTCTTCTTGTGCATAGCTGAGCCAGGACACTTTAGGTCAAGTATTTTCACAGCTTCTTTTGGAACTTTGCCTATGTCTTGTTGTCCATTAGTCTCTATTACTACCTCGTACCCTTGAGCTAGAGCTTCTTCTACAAGTACACCTATTTCATTTTGCTCCAGAGGTTCTCCTCCTGTCAGCATTAGGAATTTACAATTATGTTTCTCTACTTCAGCGAGTATTTCCACTATACTCATTAGCTTCTCTGTTTGCTTTCTTTCCAGTGCATACGGCGTATCGCACCAAGTACATCTGAGTAAACACCCTTGCATACGAACAAACACGCATGGCTTACCACTACGGCTACCTTCGCCTTGTATAGAGTAAAAAATCTCATTTACATTGTATTTTATTTCGTCTTTGTTCATACTAATAACATATTAACTAATATAAAGTTACTAAATTCTCTCTAAAACTGCAATTGACTCTATATGATAAGTTTGTGGGAACATATCAACTGGTAATACGCTCACTACTTTATATTTCTCACCCAATAGCTGACAATCCCTAGCTTGAGTAGATGGATTACAGCTCACATATACTATTTTCGGTGCATTTACTGTTAGCAAATGATCTACCAAGTTAGTATGCATACCTGCTCTTGGCGGATCTATAAATATAATGTCTGGTTTCGGTAACCTATCCAATAATTCTGGAGTATCTTTCGCATGTAAATCAGCCACTTGGAACGTAGTATTTGTTATTCCATTTAAATCAGCATTCACTTTGGCATCAGAAATAGATGATTCGACTAATTCTACTCCGTGCATTTCCTTCACTCTTTTAGCTGCTGGTAGTGCTATAGAACCAGTACCGCAATACAAATCCCAAGCTATCATATTTTCGTCTAATTCTACTGAATCTATTATCTTCTGTATAAAATTATTTAACTGTATTCTATTCGTTTGGAAGAATGAAAATGGTGAGACTTTAAATTCCACTCCAAGTATATTATCCATCAGATATTCTTTTCCAATTATCAATCTTTTAGAATCAATATTTACTGGCGAAGGTCCTGCGTTTATAGCATGGATAAAGTTAATATCACCATCAATCTTATCAGCTAATAAATGAGCTAATTCATCAATTTTACTATCAAGCTCATCGTCAGATGCATTCGTAGTCAAAACTATCATTATACTATCATTAGAACCACTATGGCGGATAATTAACTCTCGCAAATATCCGCTTTTTTCCTTTTTGTCGAATGCACTAATTTCATTTTTTAAAGCAAATTCTCGAACTATTGTCAATATTTCATTCCCATTTTGAGGATGAATATGGCATTCTTTTATATTCAATACTTTTTCGTAAGCACCAGGTGTGTGCAAACCTAGAGCAAATTCCTTATCTTCAATCTCTTTCTCTGACTCTACTTCCTTTCTAGTAACCCATCTTTTTGCACTAAAAGTGAAATCCATTTTATTTCGATAGTTGAATTCTGCTGAACAAGGAACTACATCTAATATATTAGTTTCTATTTTACCGATTCTTTGGAAAGCGTCGATTACGTGTTGCTTTTTCCATTTTAATTGATTCGTATAGTCCATATTTTGCCAGCTACATCCACCACAATCATCAAAGTATTCGCAACGTGGTTCTATTCTCTCGTGACCTGGTTTTAATAACTTTACAAATCCAGCTTCATTGTAGCTCTTACGCTTTTTGCGAACATAAGCTTCGACAATATCACCAGGTACCACCTTCTTGATGAAATGGACCTTATCATTTAATCTAGCTATTGCTTTACCTTCGAATCCAATAGATTCTATAGTTAGTTCTATATTTTGCTTGTATTTTTTTGTCATTGTTCTTCTAAATAAAACAAGCACTAATCAATATTAGATTAATGCTTAGGGTTGTACTAAATTATATTTCTTGTTTTTCAATTAAGCGATAGCTCAGGTAACTTATGCTTCGAGTTATTGTAAAACATTAGCCCCTCTATTCTAAAAGTCATATATTTGAACATAGGGAATTGTTCTGTTATTGCTCTCACTTCTTCTTTGGACCCGGCAACGGCAACTACCCAAAGGCAAGTACGGTCATCAGACAATCCGTAACTAAGTATAACACCTTTGTCCATCATATCAACTACGAAATCCCTCTGTGCCGCTACTAAAGTATAGAACTCAGTAGGAGGGTTTACGGGCATTTTAATCTCTATCATAAAATGCTTTAATATATTAAAGTTTTTTGCATCCATAATCTTATACCTATGCTGGTAAATTTCTTTTTATTGCATCATACAAAGCATCAGCAGATATTAGCTCTATACAATTATAATCATCATTTGTACACTTTGCACTAAAGTAGCATTTGCATTCTTTTGTAGGTTCTACAATTTCGCCTCTGCCATATAGTTCAAACTCATTAGAGTTGAATATATTGTTCACTAGTATAATTGGCTTTTTAAGCCCTATAGCAAGGTGCGAAGCCATAGTGACTACACTTACTACCAAATCGCACTTATTTATCAATGAGATGAATTTATCGAGCGAAAAATGACCTAAGTAAGCTGCTTTCGTCACATCAGCTAAATACTCGTTCCTATGATTCTCTTGTGAGCCTCCCAAAAGCAAAGGATAATAACCCTTTTTCTGCAATTTCTTTATTAGTTCAATCCAGGTACTATCTGGTATTAGGCGGCTAGTCCATCTATCACCACATCCTGTATTAAGACCTATTATTTTCTTATCATCATTTGCTATACGCCAATAGTGGTCAGCCACATCTATTATATATTCTTCTTTCTCAAATTTCCACCCACATATTTCAAATATTTCTTCTGGGTATGATTTCGTATTTGCTTTACTCACATCATCAAAAAGGCCTGTCAAGTATTTTGGTAAAGCTCTGTCATCTATAGGTGATGGTTTTCCATCTTTCAGTATATAACCAATTTTTTCCTTAGAGTTAATTGATTTAGTCAATGCACAAGCTTCGTAATCTTTATCTAGATTAATAACTATATCAAAATCTGTATTTTCAAGTTGAATTATAGTCTTATGGTCTAATTTAAGAATTCTATCTACGGACTTAGGAAGTATATCTGGAAACTCTGTTACCCACCATATTTCTTTATCACTGTGTTCTGCCCATAGTCTGTGTAGTAAAGGTGTAGTACGGATGACATCACCAATAGCACCTAGTTTGACTATAAGTATTTTACCCATTTTTTTGTCATAATAATCGCAATTATTGCAATGTACACCATGCTTCTTGTGTGGTTTACAAGGAATATGACCCAAAAAGTGCTTGCAATCGCTATGATAAATAAGCTTTTTTGTCATTTAATCTAGTCTATACTGTATCATCAAAGAAAAGTAGAAATTATAAGTTAACTCCTCTTCCAACTCATAGCCCAATCCAGGTACAAGTACCTTAGTCGAATATGGCGTTAGAAGTTGACCTCGTTCATTATCTCTGCCTAATGCATTGAGAACATCTATACCCCAACTTACATTTATCATGTAATTTTCGTGTATTTCACCCTCAATCCCGAGTTTGAATAATCCACCCATTCTACCTGCACTTTCTTTGCTTATGCTTCTTTGACTTAGTAGTTCATCATTTACTCTAGATGTTTCGTTTAGTATAAATTCTGAACCATGTACATAGTTATATCGAAATTCGAACCCAGTATAAAATGAAGACATTGCAGTTGGGAATCTGAATAAAGTATAGTTTATACCTACTAGCGGTGAGACTATATTTACGGAATGTGATAATCTGAAAAGACTAATATCACCTGGGAATTTTTCTCTGGCACTATAGAAAGTATAATTAACACCACCAACTAATCTCCAATCACCCACATCGTCCAATTTGTATTGACCTTTAACTTCTACACCGGGCATAGCTCCATTGAAACTACCACCGGGTACTGATGAGTTGATCGGTCTCAATGTATTTATAGCTGGATTATCTCCCAAAATTTTGGAAGTAGTAAATGCAATACCTAGACTATATTCATAGTCATATACATCTGCTTTCGCTTGGGAAGGCATTAGCAATATCACAACTAGTAATATTGCCACTGCTATACTATTATAAATTTTCTCTGATTTGATATTCTTCATCTCTTTTAAAGTTTTTAACTATCATTTCGCCTAATAAACCTAACGAAACTAATTGAACACCTACTATTATTAATGCTATTCCTAACAATGCCGCAGGGCGATTGCTAAGGAAAGTTTCACCCATTATCCACTCAACTGTTAACCAAGCGTCTATACCAAAACCAATCAAACCCATTAAAGTACCTACTGTACCAAAAAAGTGCAACGGCCTTTTCAAATATCTTGAAGTAAACAACAAAGTTAATAAATCCAAAAACCCTTTAACATATCTGGAAGCACCGAACTTCGTCTTGCCATGTTTTCTTGGATGATGTTTAACAGGAATTTCCGTAATTCTAAATCCATTCCAATGTGCTAATACTGGCAAGTATCTATGCATTTCGCCGTATATATCTAGTGACTTTGCTGCTTCAGATCTGTATGCCTTCAAGCCACAATTAAAATCATGAAGCTTCAACCCACTTGCCTTAGCTGTAACGAAATTGAAAAATTTTGATGGTAATGTTTTATTAATAGGGTCATTTCTTTTTTTCTTCCAACCTGATACTAGGTCATAACCTTCTCTTATCTTAGACATAAGATTTGGTATTTCCATAGGATCGTCTTGCAAATCAGCGTCCATAGTTATTATAACTGCGCCTTTTGCAGCCTTGAATCCAACTGAAAGAGCCGCAGATTTACCGTAATTTCTTCTAAACCTAATTGCTCTGAACTTTGGGTTCTTTTTATTGATTTCTCTCATTACTGAAAATGTACTATCTGTAGAGCCATCATCTATAAAAAGAACTTCATAGTTGTTTTTAGTTTCTCTATTCAATACCCTTTCTAGTGAATTGCTTAGTTCAACTAATGAATCTTCTTCATTGTAAGTCGGAATAACTACTGATATCAAAGGTTTATTAGAATACTTAGGTTTTCCTTTTTTTCTATTTTGCCTATCTTCATTATTTATTTCAACTTTATCTGTAGTCTCATTTTCATTTCTTTTCTGAGGCTTTCTTTTAGGTCTATTACTATGTCTTTTCTCAGGCTTATCTTCACTAGCTGACTCAGCTTCCAAAGAACTACTTTTATCTGTTTTAGGAGCTTTTCTTTTAGATCTATTATCGCGTTTATTATCATTTTTCACAGAAACAGACCTATCAACTCTAGGCTGATTTCGTCTAGGTCCAGTATCTTTGATACTCAATTCATCTACTGATTCTACACGTTCTACTTTTTGAGTAACGCGTTCATCTTTCGATTCAGTGGAATTGTTTTCTGTATTTATATTTTTATTTGTTTCTATTTCTTTATCCTAGTAGTAAATTTAAGTTATTCTAATAACAGTTATTTCTACAATTAATCACATTTATAATCACAATTTAATAATCTTTAGCATTCTAATCACCAAATCACTTTCATAAATATAAGCAAAATATACACCACATTGTAGATTTTCTATATTTATTTGATTTCCTATATACCCAGTTTGCTGTACTTTGTTTCCTGTTAAGTCGTACAATTCAAACTTTCTATAGTTTTTATTATTTATATTTATTTTTCCATTGTTGTAGTATATCGTATTATCATCAACATTAAGTATAACGCTTGATTGTGTTTGTTTGTAAACTACTCTCACGAAAAAGTTCTCTATAAATCTATTTGTCACATATAACCTTTGTCCATCAACAATATTAGAATCTATCAAATCCCCATTAGTAATACCATCAACTATACTTACTTCAACTATTTCTTTTGATTTAGTACCTTTAGGAACGAAAAAATAGAATTCTTTTCCGTCCTCTCTTTTGCCTAATATATCTAACTGAAGCATAACAGTATCTAACTCTGTAGATGGTCTTGCTCTATAATCGCTATCCGAGTATATCAATTCATCAGGTAAATCATTATATTTTCTAAGTATTCTAAATCCTGGTATTATCCCTTCTGGAGG
This sequence comes from Chlorobiota bacterium, assembly GCA_041595255.1. Classification (GTDB taxonomy): domain Bacteria; phylum Bacteroidota; class Ignavibacteria; order Kapaibacteriales; family UBA2268; genus PGYR01. Next base: position 1,513 of record JBFHKR010000118.1, on the reverse strand, counting down.
AGGAAATGATGGTAAATCCTTCTCGTACTTCTCATCAAAAAAAGTAGTAGTAGAGTCAGAATAACCAGCTTTCAAAAGTGACGCTTTACCGTCATAATTCACATTCAAAGTAAATTGAGTAAAATCTACAGCAAATGTACTAGCAGTAAAACTCAATATTAAAATTAGTATTAATTTTTTCATATTTGCCTCTATTAATAAAAAAATAGGGATAGTACATACATGTAACTATCCCTATTATATTCTAATTCAATTTAACTTTGGGTTATTTAACTATTTGTAGTCTCATAACTTTGTTAAATGAATTACCAGTTATTTTCACGAAATAGTTACCAGAAGCAATACCGTTCGCTTGGAATGGTACTTGGTTTACACCAGCATTCAAGTTACTATTGAAAATAGTTGCAACTGTGTTACCTACAGCATCAATCAATGTAATGTTAACATTACCAGATTCTGGTAAATTGAAGTTAACTGTAGCATTGTTAAGTACTGGGTTAGGGTATACAGAATTAACAGTAGCCAATTCAGTTGTTTCTACTTTATTCAATTTAATTGAATTAGAAGAACTATTGATTTCTACTGAAGAGTAGTTATCAGAACTGATTGTACCGAAGTATTCACCAGTAGCAGCATCTGATAATTCAAATGTACCATTCAATCCTTTAGCAGAGATTGATACTGGATATTCTACATTAGTTAATTGTATAACCGCTTCGTTGTTATTAGTCAATTCAGTATTACCTTCAAATCTAACATCGAATGATGGTGGAAGTGGTGGTAATTCGATAGTATTTACTTTAGGACTATTAGAAACAAATAGAGATTTTGCACTTTGATTGTTGTCAGAAACTACAATCTCAGTTGACATAGCTTTCAATTCATTTCTATAAGTTAGAGAAGTAGATACTTCGTCAGATAATTTAGGATTAGCAGTATTGAAGTAGTAGTAACCTTCTTCATCTACTTTTATCCAATAACCTAAACCTGGACGTAATTCATTTACTTCTTTGTAACCTTCTTTAGTCATATATTTCCAAACACCATGCTCAAGCATATAGTTTTTGTCTGGTCTTTGACCATTACCTAAAGCTCTGAAGTCCAATGCTTCAACATTGATAGGAACTGAAGGAGCACCAACTGCGTTCCAACCACCTCTATCTTCGTCAGCAACATAAACTCTTACAGGGTTAACTTCAGGACTTACTTCAAAGATATTTGTACCTCTGAAAGTTCTATTAATCAAAGAAGCTCTACTATATTTCAAGAAGTAACCAACACCTGGTCTTACTCTTCCTTGAGTTTCTTGTTGATAAGAATTCAAGAAGAAATAGTAAGGATCATTAAGCGCACCAGTCCATGGATTTAAATTACCTAATGGTTGAACAGGTAAAGATAGCAAGTTCCATCCAACATTGATAATTGGGTTACCTTCATCATCAACATATTCAACTATCTTAGCAGGAGTATATTCAATAATGAATTCTCTAATTCTAGGATCATCTATTTTCAT
>JBFHKR010000117.1:0-8551 GCA_041595255.1 Chlorobiota bacterium | reverse complement strand
GGTAAACTAGGACTTAGTGCTCAGATAGATTTCGATGAGAATTTCGAAGATGCTCGTGTTAAAATTGGTGGTGATATTGTAGGTGGAGCTCGTTGGTCATTTGGTGGTAACGTAAACGACATTAGTGGATCACGTTTGGAAATCGAAATACCGCTTGATGATTTTCTAAAATTATCCGAAGAAGATTGGTTAAATATTCTTCTTAACTTTACTTATGTAAATTCGCCTGAAACTGTGAAAACTGATGAAAATCAGATTCATTGGGAAGGAAAATTGAAGTTTGGTGGTAGCTGGTAAGCTGTTGTTAAACTTTCTCTGCTACTCGCAGCTTCGCACTTCTAGCTCTTTTGTTGAGCTCGATCTCTTTCTTGCTAGGTAAAAATGGAGTTTTAGTTATAGTTTTTAATATTGGGTCAATCGCTACGTAATTACCATAATATAACTCCTCTCTTGTAACAGAAGGTCTTCTTTTCAAAGAGTATTTTTTAAAAATATCTTTTACTATTCTGTCTTCTAGGGAGTGATAAGACATCACTACTATTCTTCCACCGCTTTCCATTTTAGGAATAATTTCGGTTAAGGTATTTTTCAGAATATCTAGTTCGGTATTGACTCTGATACGAATTGCTTGGAAAATTCTAGATAGTGATTTATATAGGAATCTTTCTGGTACAATCTCAGCGATAAGAGCTTTAAGATCTGTAGTAGTACTAAGAGAAGAAGCACGACGATTCTCTACGATACGTCGTGCTATCTTTTTCGAATATGGCTCTTCACCATATTCCTCAAAAACTTGGACAAGTTCTTCTTCACTTGCAGTATGCAAGAATTCTTTTGCAGTTTCTCCCTCAGTCCCGAATCTCATATCGAGTTCGGAGTCGAATCGGTAGCTTATCCCCCGACTGCTACCGTCTAACTGATGCGAAGAAACACCTAGGTCAAGCAAAAGACCAGATACTTTTCCATCGTTCTCCTTTATGCTGCATGCCTCATCGAAACTTGCGTTTCTTAGTTGTAACATGCCATTTTCTATCTGTGTAGAAAATCTTTTCTCGCAGTGTGCTATTGCATCCGGATCTTTATCAAAGGAAATTAGTTTGCCACCTGGCTCCAATTTCTCCAATATTGCCGCAGTATGCCCTCCACCGCCTAATGTACCGTCTATGTACAAACCTTTTGGATCTACTATTAGGAAGTGCAAACACTCCTTTAGTAATACCGGGTCATGGTAATCGTATTCACGTTCTTTAGCCATAACCTTTTAATCTTCTTTTTTAGTCATTACAAATTTTGCAACATCTTCATAGCTTTCGCCGAAGTTATTGATGCTTTCTTCGAATGTTTCTGGGTTCCAAAACTCTATTTTGTCAACCATTCCCATTATCAATACTTTCTTGTCAATGCCTGCGAATTCTATTAATCGCTTGGGTAAACTTATTCTATTTTGCGAGTCCAAACTGACTTCATCGCTCCACATCAATAGTACTCTTAGAAAATATCTATTCTTTTCGTCGTATTGGTTCAAAGCTTGCAATTGCGTTTGGTATTTTTTCCACTCATCCATAGGATAAGCGACTACACAATTATCAGTACCACGAGTAACTACAAATGTCTCATTAGATTCATTCGATAGCATTTTTCGCATCTTGGCAGGTATATTCACTCGACCCTTCGAGTCTATAGAATATGTTTCCTGACCTTGAAAAAATGACATTTTTTACACCTGTATTTACTCTAATAGGAAAAATGACACACTTTCTACCACTTTTACCCACTTTGGTACATGCAATTAACCAAATATAATTTGATTTACAAAAAAATATTTATTAATATTTACAAAATAGTTTTGTGAGAGTTGATAATAGTGAGGTTGTGAATTCAAAAAAATAGAGGGTAAAAGTGGGTAATGTAGAAATAAATTAGAAATTGAAATTATTTCATTAGGTTGTATCAATATGCTAACATTAGTTTACATAGATTATAGATTAAAAGTGGTGGATTGTGGGTAGAAATGAAAAAAGCCGAAACTATTTTAATAATTTCGGCTTTTGTTTTATTTCTTTTTGTGAGGATTATAATTTCCCGTGTTGGGGTTTAGGTCTTCCTTCCGCCTTTTCGTCCCATTTGAAGTATTCGAATACTGCGTGTCCACCGTCTATTCTGATGTTTTCACCATTTAGGAATAATAAATCCGGATTACATAATGCAAGTACAAGTGCTGCTACATCGGCTTCAGTAGTAACTCTTTCAAACGGATTTTGCTCTTTCGCCAAATCTATCATACTTGGGAAGCCAGGTATTTTAGAAGCAGCAGGTGTATTAGTAACGCCAGCAAAAATGCTATTAGATGATATACCATGTGGAGCTAATTCTATAGCAAGTTGTCTGATATATGCTTCTAATGCAGCCTTTGCCGCTGATACAGCACCATAATTTAACATAGCTTTCTTAGCACCAACACTTGTGAAAGCTAAAATTCTTGAGTTATAACTAAACAGTTTTGCATTGAACACATCTTGAGTCCAATATATTAAACTATTTGCCATAACATCCATTGTCATTTCTAATTGCTTTTTAGTTAATTGAGCTTCTTCGAATTCTGATACCAAATACTTAAGTGTACCAAAAGCTAGTGAATGTACAAGTACTTTTAGTTCGTGACCTTCCACTATTGCAGCATTAGCTTTGATTGCCTCTACAACTGCAGCTCTGTTTTTGTCATCCGCAGCATTTGTATTAAAAAAATGTACGTCTACTCCAAGTGCCAATAATTCATCTCTGAATTCCTCAGCTTTTACTCTGTTTTGACCTAAATCCATGTGTACACCATAGATATTGTAACCATTCTCGGCTAATTTTCTTGCTGTTGCTTTACCAAATCCACTCGATGCACCGAGTATTAAAGCATAAGGTTTGTTTGCACTCATTTTTTACCTTCTAAAAAAAGTATTTATTTTGTTCATTTCAAGATTTATAAGTTAATAAAATTTTTTTTCAATTCTATGTACCTTATCTTTGGAAATTGAAATTTCAAAAAAGAATATGATAAAAAATGAAAAATATCACACCTCCTAAACCTAATAATCCTATTATAGAGAAAGATGTATTCGAAGCATTTATGCAATTGGTACGAATACTACGCAAAGAGTGTCCTTGGGATAGTAAACAAACTAATAAATCTATTGCACATCTTACTATTGAAGAATCTTATGAAATTATGGACGCAATAGATAATCAAGATGATAAAGAACTCGCAAAGGAACTGGGTGATGTGTTACTCCATGTGTTACTCCATAGTGTCATAGCAGAAGAAAGAGGTGCATTTAGTATTACCGATGTAATCAATGAAGTTCACGAAAAAATGATACACAGACATCCACATGTTTTCAGTGATACCAAAGTCAATTCGGAAGATGATGTAGTTAGGAATTGGGAACTATTGAAAAAAAGTGAAGGCAAAAAATCTGCGCTAGACGGAGTTCCTAAAGGTTTACCTGCTCTTTTGAAAGCAGAAAGGATGCAACACAAGGCAGCGAAAGTCGGATTCGATTGGGATGATAAAAGTGATGTATGGAATAAAGTTTTCGAAGAGATCGATGAGCTTAGAGAGATGATAGATGCTGGTAACAAACAAAAGATAACAGAGGAGTTTGGTGATGTTATATTCTCTTTAGTCAATGCCGCTAGACATGAGAAAATAGTTGCTGAGGAAGCTTTACATTTCACAAACAATAAATTTATAAAAAGATTCCAATACATAGAAAGTAAAGCCGCTGTATTAGGTAAATCACTAGATGAAATGTCACTAAAAGAAATGGACGAACTCTGGGAAGAAGCTAAGAAATATTAGTTTAATTGACTATTTTTGTAAATTAATTCTAACATAAGAAAATCACAATGAAAAATAGATTATTACTTATTGCACTTTTAATATTAATCGGAAATTCCTATTTAACAGCCCAATCACCTGAAGATAATATAAAAAGTGATTTCTCTACTTACCTCAACCATTTAATTAATCATGAGTTTACCGAATCAGTTGATTATTTATACCCAGAATTATTCGAATTTGTTCCTAAAGAACAAATGATTTCTACTATGGAGGAGACTTTTAATAATCCTGAAGTTATAATAAGTCTTTCGAAGCCAAATATATTAAATATAGGTGAGGTCAGATATATTGATAGCCTATATTTTTGTAAAATTGTTTATTCTCACAAAATGAATATGAGATTTGATAACAGTATTGATACATCAATTACTCAACAAGATATTGAACTAAGAAATAACCTTACGCTATCAGGTTTGGAGAGTACATTCGGAAAAGAGAATGTAATATATGATGCTAATAACAGCTCATTTGAAATACTTTCTACCAAAGATAGCTATGCAAAATCTTTTGATGGTGTTACTGATTGGAAGTTTATAGATATTGAAAAAGATAATCTAATGCTCCTTAATTTATTACTACCTCCAAAAATAGTAGAGGAAATAACCTCTGAGAAATAATTATATCTCGTTCACAAATTGCATTAGTATATTTAAATCTACGTGATCCATTATAACAATCTTCCACCATTTGTTGTTACCATCATGTGTTTCAGGCACTAATCCATATTTTTTTGCTTTTTCATTTGATATTTGATTAGAGAATATAGTTACTATATTCATATCTTTTTCACGGAAATATTTAATCTGTTTTTTGTCTAGTTCACAGCAAAATTTGTCTGTTCTATAAATTAAGGTCTGCATCTTCTCGAGCCATCCATAAGGGCCATAAGTCATTAGTATCATCCAAACGGCTATAGCATTAGCGCCAGAACGAGAACCAATTAGGGTCAAATCCATTCCCGATACATATTGCGCTTCTTTAGTTAACACATATTCTATTAAACCTTTCTTAGCAAGAAAAACACCAGTACCATAAGGGGCTTGGAGCATTTTGTGTGCATCTATAGTAATCGAACTGACTTCTGGATTAGCAAATGATAGTGCTTTATTATTAGAAGTAACTGGATAAATAAATCCACCATAAGCACCATCAATATGAAGCTTATATTCGACATCTGCCTCTTTTAGAGCATCTATATAAATTTGTGGATTATCTACAGAACCGAACATAGTTGTAGCCATATTAGCAACAACTATAAAGTATTTTTTACCTTTGTTCTTAGCTGACTCTATAGTATTTGCAACTGCTGCAGGGGTGATTTCTCTTGTATTTTCTAAAACAGGTACTGAAAATTTACTTATACTTAACAAGTTAGAAGCTTTAGGTATTGAGTAATGAGTATCTTCGGAGCACAATATTGCTATTTCTTTGTGCTTAGCTTTTTTCTCTTTTTTGAAATAATTTCTGTATATCCAACAAGCTTGTATATTTGCTTCGGTGCCACCAGATGCTATATAGCCATCTTGTTCATCTGCACCACCACCTAATAAATCTTCAGCTAATATTTTAATAGCTTCTCTTTCTATATCATGAGTACCTTGGAAAAATTCCTCGGATTCGCCCAGTGTATGGCATCCGATATGATTTGGATTTTGTACGAGGGTTTTCATAAATGGAGCATCTTCTAGAAACGGGGCTTGACTAAAGAAAACTTTACTGTCCAAATGCGAGGCTGGTATACCAATACTTAAGTCATTTTCAAAATCGACATTTTTATCTAAAGCCGCGAATACACTTTCTTTTATCTGTTTTGAGGTAAGTTTTTTCCAGTATTTCATCATTATTTTTGTTTTATTCTAATTTGAATTACAAAAATAAGACAAAAATATCTTAAAACTAAATCTATTTCCAAATAACATCACCAAAACGTTTTTGTGTTTGATTAGTTTTAAAGTCGGTTGACTCGACAAATAATCTGTAAACTAGATTTTTGTGCAATTTTTGATTGTCATAAGGTATTTTTAATTTGAAATCACCCATTGGCTTTACCTCATCTAATAAAGCAAGTGCTACAGTTGAGTCATTCAAAGCTAACCATACTTTGTAGTTACCCTCTATTGCAGAAGCTAACCATAGGGTCAATGTATCCGTTGCAGGTAGAGGATACGTTGCGTAAAAACAAAAATGATTTCCACCAAAACTTGGTATCTTATAACACTCGGGTTGCCAATCATTATCTACTTCATAGATTTTTCTACCTAATGAATCATATTCGTTTACTCCTGAGTATTGTGAGCGTAATGTATCGAAATCTGCAATTTTATCATCACTACATGATATCATGAACGCAAATGCAGAAATAAGTAATATTTGTTTAATGGATTTCATCATAAACTAAAAGTAAATAGAAGCGAATAATACCGCTGCAGTATTTATATTTAATCCACTTGGATTGCTGAATCTAAGGGAGTTCTCATCGAAGAAAATAAAATTTAACTGCCCTTCTATACCTAGACTTATATTTGGATTAAAAAAATACTCTACCCCGTAGCTTGGTCCAACTATTATATCCATAAGACTAGACGTAGCAGATTCGAATGTTGTATAGATTATTCCAGCTTTGAAGCCAAAGTATGGCCTAGCCGATTTATTGTTCGTGAATAATCTAGCAGCCAACCCAAAATCAACCTCAGTGCCTATATTATCCTGATATCTAGTCCCAATTGCTGGAGCTAGTATAAAGCTATCTGATAGCCATAGTGGAATTTGCAAATCGAAAGTCGATTGTTGCACTATTACAGAAAATCCCATATTTGGTTTTTCTGTGTCCTCTTCTGCTAATAGAAGAAAAGGTAAAATCAATGTTAGCAATATTAATTTTTTCATTTTTAGCCCGCTATTTTCAAGTTTTTATAAATTCTTTGTCTATTTGATTCATTGGTTTTAAAAAATGCTACTTCGCCATTTATAATTCCAGTATTATTGTCTTTCAGGTACAATACATAAACTCCTTCAGGTAGTTCTTTTAGAACAATGTTAAAATTATATACTCCTGCAGAAATAACTGAATTATCAATTATATAAATGAATTTAGAATTGCTTATACCTAAATAGCTACCAAAGTATAATTCATTACTTAAGTACGGATTTACATTTGCACGAACCAAGTAAATCAGATTACTAGTAGTCTTTTCATTTGAAAATGTCAAAGTGATTAGGTCAGTAGCAATAGAAGGATATACAAATGTTTTACTTTTCTCGTAAGGATCAACTATTGGAACTAAAACTGGACCAAACCTAAGAATTCCTGCTTCTTGTGAGTTTTCTAAAGTTATTCTAATTTCATTTACAACTGGTGGGTCGAAAGTTGGATTGACAGGACCTGTTGCTGAGTACTCAGAACAGCCTATAAAGGCTAATACTATTATGCTAAGTAATATATATTTCATATTTTGAATTCTTCTAATTATAGATTTAAAATTACATAATTAATGTCTAAAATAAAACAAGAAGAATTGTATAATGTGAGGGAAGCGACACAAGAAGACGTAGTTGCATTAACCAACTATTGGTCGAATCTTAGTTTTGACGATGCTTTTAAATTGGGGATTGACCTAGACAAAATACCTCCAACAAACGAAATTATAGATTTTATAGAGCAACAGATATCACTACCACTAAACGATAGAAATACTTATATTCTGATTTGGGAAGTGGACGGAATTGCCATAGGGCATTGTAATATAACCCCAATAGTAGTTGGCGAATATGCTAATATACATTCGCATATATGGGACAAGAGACACATAGCCAAAGGATGGGGGGAGAGACTTATGAGAATGTCACTTCCAATCTTCTTCGAGAAATATAATCTAGAGAAAATCTATGGAGTTTTCTATGCACTCAATCCCGCACCTGAGAAATTATGTATAAAACTCGGCTTTAGCTTTGTGGAGGAATATCCAACAATTCCAGGGGAGTGGTCATTCTATCAAAATGTAAAAAAATACGTAGTAAGTAGGGAAGATTTTCAAGTTTGATTGTTCAGTACTTGCTGCAGATGAAGGATTCTACGTTAAAGTGTATGACCATTGGGATTAATCTTCTTCAAAATAGATTCATAACTAACTCTCTCTCCTCGGCCTAGCTGTTCAATTCCTTCCATAATCTCCGTTTTTTTTAAGCTTGAAAGCTCATCCCAAAAATCTTTTTTCTCTTATACTTCAACAGCTTCTTTGAGCTGAGGTGTAGCTACGTTCACTCTAATTGATTTGAGGGTTAACTCTATCAAGAATAGTTTTTCGGCAACTGGTAACTGCTCTATTTCTCTTAGTATTTCATTAGTATTCATATATGTAAATTACGAAAATAATAACTAATTATTGATATTACCGTTATTTAAACTTGTATGCTTCTTACTTTCTTTGTAAAATAGTATCAGATTTTCAACTCACAGGAAAAACAATGAAACGAATAATTATAATACTACTACTACTGCTACCTTTTACTCTATCTGCCCAAATGGAGTTCGAAAGAGTATGGCAAGTATTTCCTGATGGAGGTATTGCTAGACAAACGGAATTATACTTCAAACATGATACTATTCTCCTGAAAACACAATCAACCCATAGCGGTAGCGATGAAACTAACTACTTCTAT
>JBFHKR010000116.1:0-8600 GCA_041595255.1 Chlorobiota bacterium | reverse complement strand
TAAATAATATTATTTTTTAAATAAGTAAATTGAAAAGCTAAATAAGTTTAGGCTATCGTTTTGATTTAAAACCGAAATGAAAAACTTAGTAGTTGATAATTAACTACATTTGTTTGAGGTAGTATACTCACTCTATTAAGGAACGAAGTACTGACTTCACGAGAAATATCTATCTTTTTATAATCAGTTAATGCAGCACCAGCTAAAGTCATAACAATAGTTGGAATAGCTAAATAGCTAATTATATCTTCCTTATCACCTACTAACAAATAAACAAAAGTACCTACACCTAATCCAACAGCAGCCCCTTCTAAAGCATAAGATTTGTCATTAGATAAAATGTAATCTACTTCTGACAACTGCACGGTATCCTTTTCATTCTTCCAACTTTTCTTATATAACAAATTATCACCTACAACTTCTATATCATTAGCATCAATAACTACATCAGCCTTAAAGACAATTTTACCATCATAAGTCTCTGAAAAAGCTGATGAGTTTAATATAAAGTAAAGCATGATGATTAAAATATACTTCATTAGAATACTATAAATTGATTGATAAATATATAACTTGATATGTATTTGTATTAGAAAGCATTAGAGGGTAGGAACGAGTAAAAATATTTACGGAAAATTGATTGCTAAAGAATATATCTCTAGTTTTATTAGTAAGTTCTCCTATAGTACCACCTAATATTAAACCAATGGCTGAATAGACAACAGCTTCAGTAGTTTCAAAACCATTAAAGCTTATAAGATTATTATTGCTAAGAAGATAATAAGTTGTAAATCCGATGAAGCCACCGCTAATAAGTCCTAAAGTCTTATAAGTACCATTTCGTATTTCAAGTTTATTCAATTCATTTACGGGTATATTATAACTATTCGTAGAATTGAGATCACTGTAAAATACTGTATCCTTTGATATAGTTATTCTTTCAGCTTCTATAATAGTATTATTTTTTAAGAATAACCTACCATCATAAATTTCATTAGAAATTAATTCTATAGAGTTGAATAATAAGACTAAAAGAACTAATAGTATAATCTTCATAGTATCACTTTTTATTAACTAATCCTGTTATAAGTGACAATATAATAAATTAATGTTAAATCTAATGTTCAAACACTTGATTCTCATTATCAGTATTGGGAACTTTAATTTTTATAAATGGGTGGTCGTTAATTTGATGACAAGAGTTACAAGTAGCGGTTAGAAGCTCATATTCTTTTATAAATTCTTCTTTATTCTTTTCCTTAACTAGTTTTTCCAAATCTTCTAATTGAGGATAAATCATTTTTAAAGACTTAATATTTGAGCTATTTTCTTTATATTTTTCAATATCTTCGAACCTTTCTTCTAATTCGTGTAATTCGAAGTTAGCTAACTCCCAATTTTCATTAATACCTGATTTCCAGAGTTTTAGATGATGGACTTGTATAGCGTTCATTAACATCCCCAGGCCGGGTTTATAAGCATTATCTTTCTCTGTTTCTAGAGTTTCTATTTTTTGTGTGAGTACCTCTACTTTTTCTACCAATTCATTATTAGTTTGACAACTGATTAAAAATGATAGAAGTAGGGCGAATAGTATTTTAAATAGCATGTTTTACGGTCTTTAATTCGTTTGATAAATACCAATCTAATACTTTATTCGAATCCATTTAATATAATTAATATTTTGTAACCAACAATGTTTTGAATTAATCACTCTATTCATCATTTCTTTAATATTTTTAATTCTTCAATTATTTCTTTAAGATTATCTTTATACTTATCTATAATGAAACTATATCCTTGTCTGCTGCTTCCTTTTGCTTTAATTTCCTCGGAATTAACTGAGGCGGAAAGAATCATAGTACCATTATCTCTGTAGAAGAAAATTATAGTTTTATTATATGTACCCCATCTTGAAGAAAAGAAACCAGGATTAAAAGGTATATTTCCTGTAACGATAATCGCAACAACTTTCTGATTTAATTCCTTCGCAATCTTAGCTATTGTCTCATTTGGTTTATTCAGATCTAAGTTACTGTAAAAATAGTTCAGTGGAAAAGCGTTTTCAAATACATCAAAAAAGTTATAACTATGCGTCGGTATTGCCATTTCCGAAAAATCAGCATCATCTAATTCAGTCGAAAATATCTCAATTTTATCTTTTAAACTTGAATAACTTGGTGAATTGAAATAATCTTGGCCACATAATAAGAAAACACTGGTGTTTTCATTGAAATATTCTCTTGTATATTCGGCTAAATCATTTGCTTTTAGTTGATTGGTATCTAGTATATCTGTGACTATTTCATCAACAGCACTATTATAAATTGCAGCGTCAATCAATGGGAAAATAGGGACTTCTGGAGGACTCACAACAAACTGGATTACCGCAATAGTGTCATAAGTTTTTAGTTCATGAACATTTCCATCTATACTTACACCACCACAAGAAGTTAGTGAAAACATTATCGCCAAAGCGAATATTAATTTAATTGATTTTATCATAGTTATTAAAATTTATATTGAAAATTGAGAAGTGATAAGTTCGACGATAGAGAAATTGGTAATAATTTACTGTCATTTAGTAATGAAATTTCAAATTTCCTATTAATCCTAATTGTATTAACTCTATTAGTAGAAACTCCGATAACTAACCCTATAAAACTTCCAACTGCAGCTGCATATATTGTTCCTTCAGAGCTTATGTTTTCGTAACGAGCTGCACTAAAATATAAAGCAATTCCACCAACTATCCCAAGACCTATTCCCTCTAGTGCATAATTACCATCTTTAACTCTAATCATTCTAACTTCAGCATTTTCAAGTTTCTGTACGATATTATTTCTACTCAACTTAAAAGTAATGAAGTCTGAATGTATCACTATTGAGTCTGCTATTATTTTATTCCTATCCTGTAGAATTATCTCTCCTTCGTAGGTCTGACTAAATAAGCTACTATATGATAGAGCTAGTAATATAATAAATAGAATTGATTTCATAGTATCCTAATATTCTTTTTCCCCTTGTTTAATTTAACAATATATAAAGAACTTATTGTTTTTAAAAATCGAGGTTAAGAAACAATAAACCTCTTAAATTTACTATAAACATCATCTACACTTATTTCATTCATACATTTGAAGTGACCTAATGGGCAGAAACCACGCCCTATATGAGAACAAGGACGACACCAAATATCGTGTTCTATAATCTCGTGCTTGACTCTATATGGAGTGAACCCAAGCTCTTTTACACTAGACCCAAATATTGCTAGTATAGGAATCTGACAAGCAGATGCAATGTGCATTAGTCCAGTATCATTTGATATAAAATAATCACATTCGGAAATTTTTTCAGCAGTTTCAACTAATGATAATTTCCCACAGAAATTTTCTACATTCTCAGTTAAGTTAACTAAAGTCGATTTGTCACTTCCGAAAACCCTAACCACATACCCATCATTGATTAGACGGTTTATTAACTCCTCATATCTATTCTGTAACCATCTTTTAGTTTTATGGAAAGCTTCAGGAGCGATACCAATAATTTTATTCTTGTTCGAATATGAATTAAAGCCAAGGTCTAGTCCTCTTCCATCGTCTTGTATTAAATCTCGACATGTATCCAAGTATCTCTCCCCTACGTGTATTGTTTCTTTGGGGAATTTTTTGAGGTAAACCATTTCTAGTTTTTGCTTTCGAAATTTGTTTATTACTCTCAGATCACCTTTATAATCTTCTGTTAGACTAGCACTAATACTATTTTTTTGCAAATCTAATATCACATCATAATCTGAATTAATAACTTCATCAGCTATTTTAGCTCTATTATCAGAGTCAATGCTAATAACTTTATCAATTGTCTCTAAATTATTTAGTAATGGTGCAACTTCATTATTAGTAATAAGATGCACAATTGAGTGCGGGTACTTATTTTTGATAAGCCGAGGTAAATGTGTAGATAAGACGACATCTCCTATAGAAGATATTCTTATTATCAATATTTTTTTTAAATTGTACTTAGTTGACATTCAAAAAGGAAAGTAATGAAATATACAATCGAACATAATGACAATATAGTGATATTCACTTTAAAAAACGATACTTTGAATAGTAGAATTTCTGCAGACTTCAAAGCAGAGTTATTAATAATATGTCAGCCCGATATACAGGCGCTAATAATAGACCTATCTACAGTAGAATCTATAGATTCATCGGGATTGGGTGGAATACTATTAGCTTATCGCCAATTACACGAACACGAAATACCAGTGATACTAGTTGGTGTACAAGAGATGGTTCGTACAATTATGAATATTTCGCAGATAGGAAATCAATTCGTTTTTTGCGATACGGTCGAAGAAGCGACTAGGTATGCTAGTGATTCAGACGATTAAATTAATTTAAAAAAGTCCAATATTAATTAAAATATTGGACTTTTTTATTTACATAAATTTATAACATAGTTTTTATCACTCATGAAAAATGCTTAATTTTTCAGCTTTTAAAATTGCAAATAAATAATCTATTGTTCAATTAAATAACATATTTACACTATGAACTCATTAATATATCTGATTCCTTTGGCTGGTGTGATAGCATTGCTATTTACATTTGTCAAATCAGCTTGGGTAAACAAACAAGACCCAGGTAGCGATAAAATGAAAAATATCGCCAAGTTTATCCAAGAGGGTGCTATGGCATTCTTAAAAGCTGAGTACAAAGTACTAAGCATATTTGTTATAGTAGTAGCTATACTACTTGCTTGGCAAGGAAGTACATCTGTTAATTCATCACCGATGGTTGCAGTATCTTTCATTGTTGGAGCTTTATGTTCAGCACTAGCTGGATTTATTGGTATGAGAGTAGCGACTGCTGCTAACGTAAGAACTACGAATGCTGCAATATCTGGATTGAACAAAGCATTGGCTGTTGCCTTTACTGGTGGTTCGGTTATGGGTATGGGTGTTGTTGGTTTGGGTGTTTTAGGCTTAGGTAGTTTATTTATACTATTTAGTTCTATTCATGGAGTTGAACAGATAGCCGATGTGAATATGGTTATATCAATTATAACTGGATTTTCTTTTGGCGCGTCCTCTATAGCATTATTTGCACGTGTTGGTGGTGGTATTTATACTAAAGCTGCTGACGTTGGGGCTGACCTTGTTGGTAAAGTAGAAGCAGGTATCCCAGAAGATCATCCATTGAACCCAGCAACTATCGCTGATAACGTTGGAGACAACGTAGGTGATGTGGCAGGTATGGGTGCTGACCTTTTCGAATCTTATGTAGGTTCTATCATCGGTACAATGGTATTGGGTGCTGCATTCTTCGGCTTGTCAGAATTTGACGGTCTTGCATTCGGATCATTGAGTGCAGTATTACTACCGTTATTTTTAGCAGCTGCTGGTATAATAGTTTCTATTATAGGAACATTTTTTGTGAAAGTGAAAGAAGGTGGTAATCCACAAACAGCTCTTAATATTGGTGAGTTTGGTGCTGCTGGCGGTATGCTTATAGTATCTTACTTCCTAATAACAGGTCTTTTACCAGAATCTTGGTCTCTACCTGGTAGTGATTTTGTATTTACCTCTTTAGGAGTATTTTGGGCTACTATAGTTGGTTTATTATCTGGATTAGGAGTAGGTAAAATTACTGAATACTACACAGGAACTGGTACTAAACCAGTTATCAGTATTGTTAAGCAATCGATAACAGGTTCTGCTACGAATATAATCGCTGGTTTGGGTGTTGGTATGATGTCAACAGCTATACCGATTTTATTAATCGCAGCTGCTATCCTATTATCATTCGAATTCGCTGGACTATACGGTATCGCAATCGCTGCAGTAGGTATGTTATCTACAACTGGTATTCAATTAGCAGTAGATGCTTATGGCCCTATTTCTGATAATGCTGGCGGTATTGCAGAGATGGCTCAACTACCGAAAGAAGTAAGAGAAAGAACAGACAAACTAGATGCTGTTGGTAATACTACTGCTGCAATTGGTAAAGGGTTTGCAATCGCTTCTGCTGCATTAACAGCATTGGCACTATTTGCAGCATTCACGACTTCATACAATATCTCGCATCCAGATTCACTACTTACAAGTATTGACATTATGACTCCGACAGTAATGGCTGGTCTATTCGTAGGTGCTATGCTTCCATTCGTATTCTCAGCTATGGCTATGAATGCTGTTGGTCGTGCTGCAATGGCAATGATACAAGAAGTAAGAAGACAATTCAGAGATATACCTGCATTGAAAAATGCACTAGAGATAATGCGTACTAAAGGTCAAGATCAAAGTAAATGGTCAGAGCAAGACAAAGCTACTTACGACAAAGCTGAAGGCGCTGCAGAGTATGCTAAATGTGTAGAAATCTCGACTAAAGCATCAATCAAGGAAATGGTTCTACCAGGTTTATTAGCTGTATTAGCTCCAGTAGTAGTAGGATTTATATTTGGTGCAACTACTCTTGGTGGTCTATTAGCTGGTGTTACTGTTTCAGGTGTACTTATGGCTATATTCCAATCAAACGCAGGTGGTGCTTGGGATAATGCTAAGAAGATGATAGAAGAAGGTTTTGAAGTAGATGGAGTTAAGTTAGTCAAAGGTTCTGAAGCTCACAAAGCTGCAGTAACTGGTGATACAGTAGGTGATCCTTTCAAAGATACTTCTGGACCATCAATCAATATCTTAATCAAGTTGATGTCAGTAGTAGCATTGGTAATTGCACCATTGTTATAATCTGATAGAAACAAGTTAGAATTTACAAAGCCATTCGGTTAATAACTGAATGGCTTTTTTTTGTGCTATTTCATTCTGATATCGCTACAGGCGTTAGAAGAATTCAGGAAAAAATAATTATTTAAATCATTTCCATCTTAGATCATTGAAGTTACAATTTCCAATCCCTTTAGTTGTCTATTCTAATTTGAAAAACTCAAAGTATTTATGTCAATCAGAAATTCGATTTTAATTAGTTTTATTGCTATTTTTCTTAGCTCATGCTTTTTCGATGTACCGCCTTACAAAGGTGAGAAGTCTAACCATTTTGATGGAGAGAATTTTTATAATTTGGACCAATCAAAAGGTTTTAATTATTGGGATTTGATGTGGTTTTTTATTTCTAGAACCGATGGTTATTGGGCGGATTTTTACCCTCAGACTATACCTTGTAATCCGCCAGCAACTACAAAAGATGGTGAGCTGAAAGTAACATTTATCAATCATGCAAGTACACTAATCCAATTCGATGGTATTAATGTATTGACTGACCCTGTATGGTCGGAGTACACCACCCCAGTCAAGCCAATTGGCCCACAAAGAAGACGAGCACCTGGAATAGATTTTGATAAATTGCCGCATATAGACTTAGTAGTTATTAGTCATAATCATTATGACCACATGGACTTCGCCACACTAAAAATGCTACAAGAAAGATTCGACCCTATTATACTCTACCCTCTTGGTAATAAACCAATTTTCGAAGATAATGAACTTCCAAACTCGCGAGATATGGATTGGTGGGACACACTGAATATCAAGGATAGAACAATAACATTTGTTCCCGCTCGGCATTTTGCTAATAGAGGTATTACCGATAGAAATGGGACACTATGGGGTGGATATATGTTCGAAACCTCTGGTGGTCCAGTTTATTTTGCTGGGGATACTGGTTTCGGTGTTCATTATCAGCTACTTAAAGAGAAATACGGGGCAATGAGATTTTCTATACTACCAATAGCCCCTATAGAACCTAGATTCTTTATGGAAGAGGTACACCAAGATGCCAGAGAAGCAGTAATGGCTCACAAAGAATTGGAATCACAAAAGAGTATGGGTATCCATTTTGGTACATTCAAACAAGCTAGCGATGCTATGCGGTCACCAATTGACTCGCTTATAGTTGGTCTTAGAGATTTGAATGTCTCCCCTACTGATTTCATACTACCAGGTCATGGTAGAATAATAGATGTGAAGCCATTAGAAAAGAAGAATAAATAAGTTATTCTGAAAATAATTAATCCACTTAATGCCCTAATTGTGAAAAATTTACGAATTTTGTGGCTAGTATATTTACGAATTAGAAAAAATTGGTATTCGAATGAATTTTCAGAAAAGATCAGTAACATGTGGTGAATTGAATGAATCACATATTGGACAGGAAGTTGTATTAAACGGTTGGGTAAACGTAAGACGCGATTTGGGTAGTTTGATATTCTTTGACCTTAGGGATAGGTATGGTATTACTCAGGTCGTAGTACTACCTGAAGTGAACCCTGAGTTAGAAGAAAAAGCAAGAGAAGTTCGTTCAGAGGACGTACTTTGGGTAAAAGGTATAGTTCGAGAAAGAGAAAGTAAGAATAGTAATATACCAACTGGAAATATTGAAGTACTTATCTCTGAGTTTGGTATAATAAGTAAAGCGAAATTGACACCATTCGAAATTTCTGGTAAAACTGAAGCAAGTGAAGAACTAAGGTTAAAATACAGATATTTAGATCTACGTAGAACTGCTCTCCAAGAAAAATTCATAGTTCGAAATAAAGTTTATCAAACTACTCATAGATACTTCGAAGAAAATAAATTCATT
>JBFHKR010000115.1:0-8654 GCA_041595255.1 Chlorobiota bacterium | reverse complement strand
GGTACACAACATTTAGGACATTAACTTTCATAGATCAAACGACTGTAGATTTATACCATATGATACAACAAAACTATATTGAAGAGACAGACGGTTGCATTGATAAATGCATAAAGTGTACTTACTTTGTTACTTTTAAAGTTATAAACGCTGAAACACTTGCAGAAGTAACAACAACTCTTCCTACATCAATTGACAAAGATTATGAATATACACTTTTAGATCCTCAAAATCCTTCTATAAATTGTGATGTTGCACCTACAAATTCCACAGCTCAAATAACATTAAATCCTGGAACATATATTTTCAAAAAGAAAGTAGTTACATATGATGAAAATGAAGGGGTTGGTGTACTTAGCGAGTTAAAAGAAACAGTAGAAACAGAAACATTTGATCAACTCTACAGTGCTTTCGATACAGAAGTAATTACAAAGTTAGAAGATATAGTGACGAATAATACAGGTCTTGATGATTTTTACACGGATTTAGATGGGTATGTAACTGCTCAACAAAGTTGGAGTTTTGTTGATAATAGTTCAACAGGAGAAGTAAGTTATTACCTTTATTCTACGGATTGTTGTTCTTTAAAAGTAAATAAAATCGATTGTATAAACTGTCCTACAGATTTAGATAATGGAAATTACCAAAAATACTTAATTGAAGAAATTAACGAATTCTTATTATCCCAAGGAATTGATGCAGATGATTTTCCTCGAACTGGAGATGATGATTATGAAAATTCTGCTGATGGAACAGATACTGAAGTAATAGAAACGTATAATGTATTTCCTTACTTTTTTAGAGATGACTATCAAAATGCAAGTGGTCCAGGTTTAAATAATCTTTACCCTGAGTCAGAAGGTGATGAAAATTCAGATGTAAACTATTTTGACAATATGATCACAAATATGGATCCAGGGGGTGTAGGCTCTAGATTTGGCGAGAATGAAGTTTGTGACTGTTGGGTATCATCAGTTTCTGCTTTAAAGTACACAGGTATCACTATTGACCCTAATCTAACTAAAGGTTATGAATTTAATGAAGAGTTTGACTTACTAGATGCTTTTTTGAATTGTGTTGATCAGCAATATGATGCGACAGATGATGAAAAAGATATTTGTTATCGAGGATATACTTATCATCCTTTTGAAGAGGCATACCCAACGCCTGCAGATGCACCAAATGAAGGATATTTATCCCACGCTTTCGAATATTTCTACTTTGATCCAAATGCCTCTGGTGCAGCTGATGAAACATGTTTGGAAGCTCTATCATTAAATTTCCAAAACCCTGATGAATGGGAGTTATGGGAGTATAATCATTTTCTTGAACCAAATGCGACGTTTGGTTCTACTGCACTCACCGAATATGGGTCTTGTGCTAATATTGACGAAAATACACTTCAGTATGAAATGGCATATACAAAATTCTATAATTGTCTAAGAAGTAGTATTTCTGTCAGCGAAGCCGATGATGCACTTGATGAAGAAGAAAGAAAATTTTGTGGAGATTTATCATATTCTGATTTTGTTAATGGAACTTATTCAACTTTTCAAGATTTTGAAGATGAATTAAAACCTTGCATGGAAAATGCTTGTAAATCAGCTTGCGACGATAAATTTCAATCTTTTGTTGACAGGTTAACTCTACTCTACAATGAGCAAGGATATTCCGTTCAAGGACAAGCATATTATCAAGATAATGGTGGAACAAAAGATTTTGATGATCCTAATGGGGATGGAGACTGGGATATTATAGAGAGATTTAGAATGGAGTATAGTACGGATAAAGGTCATGTAATAGATATTGAAGAAATCTATTGTATGGCGACTGCATTAGTTGATAATTGTAAATTAGCATGTACTGTAGAATTTAAAGAAAATCCAGGTGCTGGGGAAGAACACATAATGCCTGATGATGACTTTATGAAAGTATTCCAAAGTGACTTTGAATTATCAATTCC
Organism: Chlorobiota bacterium; assembly: GCA_041595255.1. GTDB lineage: Bacteria > Bacteroidota > Ignavibacteria > Kapaibacteriales > UBA2268 > PGYR01. Next base: position 6,691 of record JBFHKR010000115.1, on the reverse strand, counting down.
AAATCCTGCCGACCCACCTACTTATACTGAACCTTATTGTGATTCTGGTTTTGATTTAATACCAGCTCCAACAAATTTGAATGAAGAGGAATGGCAACAGTACGTAGTCAAAAATATGAATCAACTCTTAAAAGAATTAATACTTTATAACCCAAATGTCCCTGCTGACAAAGCAGAGTATAATTATTTAGGTTCGAATTCTGGTGGTAGTACTGGTATTATATATAGCGGTGGTGAAGTTAAAAACTATCATTATAATAGTTATGGATGTTGTATTGAAGGATTAGAATTTGAGTTTGAATCTTGGCTTGATGAATATAATTCAAACCACTTATACGAGAATGATGATTATAGTACGGACAAACCTCTTGAAGCTTATAATTTTCGTCTTATAAATACACTGCTAAGTGAACTATATCATACTACAGATGATGTTTGTACGCCTTATCCAACCTATGCAAATCCTTGTGAAGAGTATGCTCCTCCAGTAATATCTACTCCTGAGTCTAATTACAAGCAGAACCAATTTTTTGATGAATCATCACCTTGTTATTATGATAAAATTATTGAAAACAAACTTTTTAATTTATTAGATGGCTATAGATTATTTACTGGTTTTGCAGGAATCCAAGAGGAATTTGAAATATTAACCCCTTATTTTGAATTTGATGCAAATGGTGATTTATATTTAAGTATATTATATATAAATTATGGTGAGAATCCAATTGGCACTTATGATTTAACTAAATTAATTCTCCAAGATGATGCTTCAGGATCACCTTCTGGATGTGCTACTGATATAGTGGTTACGTGCGACAACGACATCTGTTTCAAATGGAAAGAATATGATATACCAGTGATAGCAGAAGAGAATATTCAAACGAATGTCAAGAAAAAATGTGATAATATTATTGCTTCAAAGCTATTAGCTGATTTACAAACAGATATAACAAAATGTGCGAATGATGAAGCAATAAAAGTAGTTGAAAATTATAAAGAGGCTTGTAAGGCTCCGCCAATTGATGATTTCACAGTGAATTTCACGGGTCCGGGTTATTATCACTACACGCTTTACTATTATGATAGAGCTGGTAATTTGGTAAAAACTGTCCCACCTAACGGAATTGATTTCGATGCGACGGCGACTAGAACAACTGTTATGAACCATACTTTCGAATCAACTTATCAATACGACACCAAGAATGCTGTAATAGCAGAAGATGTCCCGGACAGAGATTTTCCATCTAAGTTTATATACAATACAAAAAATCAACTTGTCTTCTCCTATGATGCTAGACAATATGACATGATAAATGACCCTAGTGAACAAGCATATTTTTTCTCTTATACTTTATATGATGAATTAGGTAGAGTTATAGAGACGGGACAAGCGACTGTTAATAACACTGATTTAACTAGTGAAGGTTTTAGTGTTGGTGAATTGGATAAATACCTAGAATACTTTGCTGTTGATGAATCTAGACTTGAAACTTTCCAAACTGGTTTGGAAAAGAATATGTATATTAAGACTTTTTATGGGATGTTTGTTTCGACAGATCCTAATTTAAATAAACAAGTTGGATTTCCAGAACAAGGTCAGAATCTTGAGAATAGAGTGAATCTGATATTTAGAGATGCAGATGGAAATAATTTAACTATTAATGATAGAGTATGGACTTATTATTCTTATGATTTGCATGGAAACGTTGAATGGATAATGTATAAAATAAATTCAGGTGAAGCAGCAGATGACTTAATTGCAGATGTCGTTGGAATAATACATTATAACTATGATCTGATTAGTGGTAATGTAACTAAAATATCTTATAACCCTGGAAGACTTGATTCATATTATCATAGATATACATATGATGAAGATCAGAGATTAGAAATGGTAGAAACTTCTAGATTCGGAAAGATTTGGGATAAAGACACTAGATATGAATATTATAAACATGGACCTCTTAAACGTACGTTAGTGGGTGAAGATAAAATTCAAGGAGTTGACTATACCTATACTATCAATGGATGGCTCAAAGCAATTAACCATAGTGTTATTGGTTCTGTTGGTACTCGAGACCCGAGTAAAGATGGTATTTCAGGTGGTGACACAGATATTCCACAAGATGGTTTTGGCATGGTATTAAATTATTTTGATGGAGATTATTTAAACAATAACTATACTTTTTTAAATTCGTCGCATAGTACATCAATAAAAGGAAAGAATCTATATAATGGTAATATAGGAACTTGGGCTTTCTCAGAGTATGATAATAATATAAAAAGTAAATTGGCTCCACCAGAGTTAACAAATGCATTCAAATATGAATATGATGTATTGAATAGATTAAAAACTTCAACAGAATGGAGTTATTCTCCTTTTCAATGGAATGCAAAACCATACGATGACTATAAATCGACTTATGAATATGATCCTAACGGGAATCTACTTAACTTAACAAGAAACGCTTCAGATGGAATGGCAGTTACTCCTATGGATGACTTAGATTATGATTACTCATATACGGTTGGTAATACTAACAATAATAACAGATTAAACTTCGTTGTTGATAACATTGTTAACCCTCCACCTGCTTTGCGTGATTTAGAATTCGTTAGTTCACCTTTTGATTATAACTATACCTACGATGCTTCTGGAAACTTGATTCAAGATGAAAGAAATGATATAGAAAATATAGAGTGGACTGCTGATGGTAAAATAAGTAGAATTGATTTTGAAGCACCAAAAGAAGATATTTATTTCTTGTATGATGGTATGGGTAATAGGGTTAGAAAAATGCAAGGTACGGATATCACTATTTATGTACCAGAAGCTAATGGGCAAGTAATGGCAGTCTATTCAAAAGAAATAGTAGATTCAGAAGCTCCACCAAATAATGAGTTTTGTATCAAATATATAGATGATGCTGGAAATGAAAAAATATCGTGCGTACCATTGAATTCATTGGGAAATCACCCTTCTCAATTTCAAATTATAGCTTCTGATTTCAATCCACTAATAACTAATCAAAACAATATATCTCCTGATCCTAACAGCTATATTGATATTGATTTATCAACATTAGAAATGGAGTTTATAATTGGAAACCCTCCTGACAATGAGTATATATTTGAGATAACAGAATATGGGATAACCGATAATAGCCCAAATGCGCTGAAACTAGCCGAATGGCATTTATGGGGAAATGGTACAGAAGGAAGAATAGGAATAAGAAAACCTAATAAAACACTTAGATATCATTATAATATAGGGCAAGATCCATATCCAACTACTAATTTTAGTAGAGAGATTCGTGAAAAAAGTTATGAACTCAAAGACCACCTTGGTAATGTTAGGGTAACCTACTCAGATTTAAAACGTATAAAAACTTCCCCTAGCGGTTTTGCTCTTGATCTGATTAATACAACTAACTATTATCCTTTTGGAATGCAAATGGCGATGAGGACACTAAACAACACAACTGAACCATTTCATAATGGAAGTTTGTACAGATATGGTTTCAATGGTAAAGAGTCAGACAATGAAATTGCAGGGGATGGGAATTCATATGATTATGGTTTTAGAATTTATAACCCGCAAATCGCCAAATTCTTATCAGTTGATCCATTATCGAAATCATATCCATGGTATACTCCGTACCAGTTCGCAGGTAATAAACCTATTTGGGCAATAGATTTAGATGGACTAGAAGAGCTTGTATATCAATATTTATACAAAGATGGAAAGGCTACATTATTGAAGAAAATTAATAATGCTGAAGTAACTAACGTAGCATCTACGGGTAGATATAACTATAAAATAGTTTATGACAAGAGAACAGGTAAGCCAATGGATAATTCGGAAATTGGAAAAGTACAATACCAATATTTTGATGAAAATGATAACAGATTAAATATAAGGCGTAATTATAAAGGTAAATATGTGCCTGGTGAAAATGAGTTAATGGATATAGGCGCAAATAATATGTTTGGATCTATATATATAGGACCTGATAATCCACAGCTTAAAATAGATGGTATTACAGTAGACGATTTTAGAAGGGAACCACAGGATGAAGTGGATGAAGCTGCAATGTATCACGATATGGATTATGCTACGAAGGGTGCTTCTGGACCTATGGGTGCATTTTTTGACATGTCTGTAAGAGGATCAGACTTAAAATTAGTGGAACTAACAAATAAAACTCTTGCAAAAGCAGATAAAAAAGATATAGATAATGTTACTAATAAACCAGTTTCAAAAGAAACTAGAAACAGAGCTTCAAAAGTCAATTCATTTTTTAATTTCGTTGTATACTATTTAAAAAAGCCAAGAACAATTGATTTCGATAAATATAAAAATAGTTTTGTAAGATGATAATTAAGAGTTGATAAAAATATACAATTACATTATCTTCTATTACTTATACTTACTTAAGGAGTCGAAAATTTAATTGGAAAATGTTACATTTCCTTATTTAACTTACTTATAATTTCACGGTCAAAAATATTTTTATATCTGTAAGTATCCCAATAATTTATTTTACTTGCTAAGTTGAAAAAATTACCAAAATTGGTAGCCGAAACAAGTGCTAGACTAGAATCAATAAAATTATATTTAAAAATAATTTTTTCTTTATTTTCAAAAAATATGATGTATTTGAACTGAACGTAATCATATCGCAAATCGCTTTCAAACTCACCTTTATACTGTAATAATTCAAAATACTCATCACCACTAATTTCTTCAAGACTATCATTAGATTTAACCAACGAGTCTAGTGTGGTTTCAGTTGATTCTACTGAACAATCTAATTCATATAACCCCATAATTCCCCCAGTACCAGAGCCTACTATTCCATATGTGTATAATAATAGTAGACTTAGGGCTATTATTGTTAAAATAGTAATAACAATGATAAAACTTCTTACTTTCATAATATAATACTTAAATTAATAGAATAACCTAACTACTTTTTCTGTCTAAGATTCATCACTAGTTAATTAACATTATTCATCTCAAGAATATTTATCAACTAAGGCCAAAAAATTGTTATAGATAGAACATTCAATAAAGTTCTACTAAAATCACCGTTCCTCGAAGATGTTCTCTTCTGATTTTTCTTAACGTTATAATCGATATTAGCAAGTGCCCCTTGTCATGTATATTTGTTACCCATAACCCTTTCTAATGTATTTAAGTTTCGAAGATTTTTATTGATACTTTTATTTTACCACTAAAAACTTAAAAACATCGATCTCATTTTTACTTATTACCTTCAAAAAATAAATCCCAGTTTTTAAATACTCAACATTGATTGATTGAGAGAATTGGTCTGTCTTATAAATAGTTTTAGAGTTTATATTCAATAGTTCTATTTGGTTATAGTTTATATTGTCGAATACAATTAGTTGATTGTCTAAATCTAGTCTTATATTATCTGAATCTTGAATATCTTTTACACTGTTAGTCGAAGTTGAAAATGCGACACATTCTGAATAATCAATACAGCCTTGTTTAGTTATTTCTACTTTGTAGTCACCATCTTCTATAGGTGTATATTCTTTTTCAGTTGCGTCTGCAATTAGTACGTCTCCCTCGCAGTTGTACCACTGATACTCACCAGCACTTTCAGATGATACTAGTTTACCACTCTGTTGCTTCACACTTAGATTAATAGCTACATCTCTTATATCAATTTCTAATGTGGAATCACAATCAAAACCAATTTGCTTTAGTTTCTGAGAGTAAAACCCTTTCTTCTCATATTCCTGTCCATTAATAGTAATCGACTCATTTGCACACTTGACAGTATCAATTGTGAATTTAGTTGGGAAACAAAAATCGTAGCACTCAGATATGAAGTCACATCCATTTTTCTCTAGTTCCAATCTATATGATCCAGTTTCATTTATTACTAAGAAGAATTCATTTTTCCCCTCTATAGGCGTATCTGTTTTACAATTGTACCATTTGTAAGATTCGGCATTTAGTTCTTTAGATTGTAACCTATCAGATTGTTTCGTCATTTCATTATTAATAGAAGCAAAATCTATTGTCAACTCAACTACTGAATCACAATTTGAAAATGAATTAAAAGTTTTAGTATAGAACCCAGCAGTGCTTATTGTAGAATCACCAAATGGGTATGTCTTATCGAAACAAACTAAAGTATCGATAACATTCTTAATAGGGTTAACACATCCATAATCAATCATGAAATACTTTTCTTCTTGAGCAAAAGTAGTTATCCATTTACCTGGTATTGCTACAGTTTCATTATTCTGTTCTTCTAATACGTCAACTAATGTAATTGCAACTTTATCCGGAAATGGGTATTCATATTTTGAAGGGTAGTGATAACCAGAAAGCCCTTCTCCCCAATTTATATATTTATCATAATAAGTATAGAAACTTTTATTTCCAGAGAAAGTTGAGACTTCTTGCAAAGTTATCAAGCTTTTCTCATTTAAAGAGTCTAAGTTCTGCCATTCCCAATAATAATAAATTGGATTTATTTTGGAAGAATCAGATCTTGCTCTACATCCTAGCCAGATATTTTCCTCACCTTGACCAAGCAAATTAAAAGAATATTTGTATCTCAATGTATTTAATAAGAAATGCATTAATGAATCATTTTCTTCTTGAGATTGAATATCAATGAGATAACCACCTCTTTCTTTGGCACAT
>JBFHKR010000114.1:0-8864 GCA_041595255.1 Chlorobiota bacterium | reverse complement strand
TTTCTAGTATAGTATTCCTCTGTTGGGTTTTCTGTTTCCGCAACTTTTTTTATTAGTAACTCTTCTTTCTCTTGGTTAGTTAGATTTAGAAATTCTGGATCATCTATTGAGATATCATTTTTTTTAGATTTATCTTTTTTGGATTTGTTAGAACTTACATTCTTGTCATCTTCAATTTCTTTATCTTTATTTATAATATTTATAGCAGATCCTTTTATTGATTCTGTCTTTTCTAACATTTTATCTTTTGTACTATCAAATATAGCCAAAGTACCTTCATAAAGTTTTTCAGTGTTAAGTTTGAATCCAAATATGATAAATGTAGCTAGCCCTATTAGGAAAACCAAAAATGAGCCAATCGAGCCTAGTAGATTTGTCATAAGAAATGCTAAATAAAGACCTATTGAACCGGCCCACTCTTTAGGGAATGGAGAAATCCATTCCAATGAAAATATAGTTCCCATTAGTCCACTGAATACCAGAGCACCTAATAGGTAAAATAAAGTATCTCTTAGGTTAGGTTTAGTAATTGTAGCATGTTTTAGCAAATCATAACCCCATCTAAATATAATAAATGGAATGAAGATAGCTATAAATCCGAATGTCTTGTTATAAATATAATACGAGATATAAGCCCCTACAATTCCTAACCAATTTTGAACTGATTCTGCTTTTATCTGGGCGATTTCATCTCCAGTTACTAATCCAACTATAGCCGACGATTCCATCTGTATCGTAGATTCATCTTCAAAAGAATATGATATTAGTGCTATAAACAAGAATAATGAAACAATGAATAAAAGAACAGAAAGTATTCTAATCTGTTTTTGATATCCAACGCTATTATCTTTAGCTTTTGACTTGCTTTTGCTACCTTTAAAGAAGGCTGCCATTTTTTCCCCACGAAATTATTTTATCTTTATGCTGCGATTTGCGTATATAGGTACGCAATCAAATTTATTAAAAATTAACGAGAAATCTATATCTTTTCTTTTATCTAGACTGATTAATCTCCTAGCATGTTTACTATTCATTAATTTATGAAGTGTAATTGATATTTCTTTTCGTTCATAAAGTAATTGACTACTTTTTACATCAAGATTTAAATCTAGGCTTTTATCTAGTTTATATATTAACTCTGTAGCAAATAGGTTGTCTTCTTCACTCTCTTTAGTCTTATTACCTGCACAAAGTATTATACACCTAGTTATATTATTAATATTTTGTATTATATAATTACAAACTGCATCGATATTCAGAAAAGCAGCAAATATTATTTCTTTAGAGTCCTTAGCTATATCTATTGCTTTGGTACAATTAGTAGTAGAAAGTGCAATTATTCTGTTTTTTAATGTGTAGTTATCAAATGATAAAGGGGAGTTATCAAAATCTGCCCCATATATTTTTTTACCATTTCTTTCACAAGCACCTAAAATTTCACTATTTTTGTTCTTGATTTTCAACACTTGTTCTATTTCGACACATGGTATTATCTCTTTTACACCATTACCGAATGCAGTGACAATCGTTGAACTAGCTCTGTAGATATCAATTAATATTACAGTGTCTGTGGATTCAAATTGAAATCCAGAATATTTGTTAGTAACTGTAAATAAATTTAAAGTAGCCATGAGTATTTTTATAATTGCTGGTCCATGTTTAGCAGAATCGAAAGAAATGTTAGACGAAACAGCTTCTGAATTAGTAAAAATAGCTAAAAAGTATGATGTAAAATTATATTTTAAAGCTTCTTATAAGAAAGCTAATAGAACGAGTATTAGTTCATTCACTGGTATAGGTGATGAAAAAGCATTGGGCTATATCGCAGATATAGGTGAAAAATATGGTATAGAAACTATTACTGATTTTCATACTGTTGAGGAAGCTCAACTAGCTTCAAAATATGTTACTTGTTTACAAGTACCAGCATTTTTAGCTCGGCAAACCGATTTATTAGTAGCAGCAGGGGAGACTGGTAAGACTATTAATATTAAAAAAGGGCAGTTTATGTCACCTGTTGATATGGGAAAGGCTGCTGAGAAAGTAGCTTCTACTGGTAATGATAAAATTTGGTTAACCGAAAGAGGTACTTTTTTTGGTTATAATGATTTAGTTGTAGATTTCCGTTCACTTTTGATTATGAAGCAATTTAATTATCCAGTAGTTTATGATGCAACCCATTCACTTCAGCAACCATCTATTGGAGTACAATCAGGTGGATTGCCTCAGTTTATTCCAGCTTTAGCAAAAGCTGCAGTAGCTACAGGAGTAAATGGGATATTCTTCGAAACTCATCCTAATCCCAAATTAGCAAAAAGTGACTCTGCTACTCAACTACCACTCGATCAAGCAGAAAATTTCGTAGCTAATCTTGTCAAAATTCATCAAGCACAACTATAATTAATATGATACTTACGATTATACTTTTTGTTGTTGGATTTGTAATGCTCATAAAAGGAGCTGACTTCCTGGTAGATGGGGCATCTTCAATTGCTAAAAAATTTAATATTTCAGATTTAGTTATTGGACTTACTATAGTTTCATTTGGAACTTCAGCGCCTGAATTAGTAATCAACATATTAGCAAGTTTTAGTGGTAGTTCGGATATAGCTATAGGTAATGTACTTGGGAGTAATATTGCAAATATATTTCTAATACTTGGTATATCTGCTCTTATAAGTAATTTACCGCTTAAGAAAAGTACTATCTTTTCAGAGATACCTTTTACTCTAATTGCAGTATTTCTGGTTGGCTTTTTGGCTAACACTAATTTATTTATCTCTGATACTTCTCTGCAAATATCCCGATATGAAGGACTTGTTTTATTAGTATTTTTCTTGCTCTTTTTGGCTTATATTTACACTTTAGCAAAAGATGACAAAGATATATTTGATGAACTAGAAGGAAGTCTAACATTACCTAAATCATATTTATATGTTGTTTTAGGAATATTGGCAATGTTCTTTGGTGGTAAATGGGTTGTTGATGGTTCTATAGAGTTTGCAAACTTTTACGGTCTATCAGAATCATTTGTAGGTTTAACTATTATATCTTTAGGTACTTCTTTGCCAGAACTAGCAACTTCTGTAGTTGCAGCTAAGAAAGGAAATTCGGATATAGCTGTTGGAAATATTGTTGGGTCTAATATTTTTAACTTGTTATGGATATTAGGAATCAGTGCTTTTATAAGGGATTTACCCTTTCCTGCAATTAGCAATGTAGATATTGCTGTTACTGGTTTTGCTAGTGTTATTCTAATTTTATCTATGACTATGGGAAAAAAATACTCCATCGCAAAAGCAGATGGAGTAATTTATATAATCATTTATATAGTTTATCTATATTTCATCTTCCTAAGAGGTTAGATTACTTTTTAAGATGTTTCTTCAAAAATCCAAAGAATTCATTTTGCCAAACTATGGCATTTTGTAATCCTAATACCCAGTGATTTTCATCAGGAAATACTAATAATTCAGAATCAAGACCTTTTAGCTGGGCTGCAGTATACGCTTCTAGACTCTGAGTATAAGGCACTCTAAAATCTTTCATCCCAGTTATGACTAACATTGGAGAGTCCCAATTATTTACATATTTATGAGGTGAATGTTCTTCATATATATCTTCATTATCATCATCCCAATAAGGACCACCAAACTCCCAATCTGGGAAAAACAACTCTTCAGTTGCGCCATACATTGATGTTAAGTTAAAAACACCACAATGAGATATAAACGCTTTAAATCTTCCTTCGTCATTACCTTGCATCCAAAATACTGTATAACCACCGAAACTAGCTCCTACAGCTGCTACATTATTCTTATCTACGAAGCTTTCTGCTGTTAGATTGTCTGTAGCTGCCAGAATATCTTCCATAGCTTGACCGTTCCAATCTTTGCTTATATCATCATTCCATTTCTGACCGAATCCGGGCATACCTCGTCTATTTGGTGCACATACTATATACCCTTGTGATGCCATTAAGTATAGATTCCATCTGTAACTGAAATAGTTGCTAATAGTACCCTGTGGTCCACCTTGGCAATAAGTTATCATTGGGTATTTTTTATTCTTATCGAAATTAGGTGGGTATAATACCCAAGTTTGAATTTTCTCACCGTCTGTTGCTTCTACCCATCTTTCTTCTATATTTACATCATGAAGCTTGATAAGTAAAAAGTCATTGACTTTAGTTTTTCTAGATATTTTCTTTGTAGTCAAATCAAGAGTATAGTAATCAGTTGGGCTAGTCATACTACTTCTTCCAAAAACTAACATTTTACCATCAGAAGAAATCGCTAATCCTTGATCATCATTTGTCTTGTCATTAGTTATCTGAGTTTGCTTGTTAGTTGCAACATCAAGACTGTATATATGTACTCTACCTTTAGAGCCAGAGTTAAAGTAAATAGTCTTACTATCAGGTGACCATACAACAGCATCTATCCATTGATCAAATTCAGCTAGCATTTCTTTGATTACACCAGTTGCTCTATCATAAAGCATAAGTCTTACTTTGTCTGCTTCGAATCCGTTTCTCTTTTGAGAGTGGAATGCAATCCATTTACCATCAGGTGAATAAACCGGGTCTTTATCGTAACCCATCATTCCCTCAGTGATATTTTTTGTAGATTTGGTTCTGATATCATAAAGATAAATGTCTGAGTTAGTGCTACGTGCAGGATTATCTACTTTTTTACTTGTATAAGCTATTTCAGTGCCCTCGGGTGACCAAGCTATTTGTTCACCTCCACCAAATGGCAAAAGAGGACTGTCGTTCTTGTCACCTTCCATTATATCAATAGGTCTTCCACCAGATATAGGCATATAATGAACGTGTGAAGCCTTGTTATCTTCCCAAGTATCCCAATGTCTAGTTGGCAAAGAATTGTATTTCAGAGCATTGAAGCTAGTATATTGTGAATAAGCTTTTTCTAAACTCTCTCTCACTTCTACTTCTGTTGTGAAAAGTATATTATCTCCTTTAGGACTGATAATCATATTAGACACACCGCTTGCTACTGCACTGATTGCTTTTGAATTTCTAGATGCGAAATCCATCTCATATACTTGTGGAGCACCCATCTTACTTGATAGAAAATATATTTTCTTACCATCATTTGACCATCTAGCATTCGATTCACTTTCCTCAGTATCAGTTAATTGTGTCATCTTTTCAGTAGTCAAATCAACTATGTACAAGTCATTTACAGATGTATTTGTTTTTAGGTTTGGTGTTTTCAAGCTAAAGAGAAGTGTCTTATTATCAGGTGATAACTGCATATCACTTAGTCTTTTCATTGATAATAATTCCTCAGGGCTGAAAGCGTGTCTATCTTTGTCAGCAAGCTTTACTAACCCATCTTGAGATTGTGCACAACCAGGCGTAAGAAGAATTAGTAATAGTAGTATATATTTCATAATCTTTTTATTAGTTAGTTAAACATTAACCACAAATATAGATAAATTTAAACTAATATTCTTTTCATAGTTTTGTGAATAAAAATATTAAAAATTAACTTCAAAATATCTAGCTACTTACAAACAAAATTCAAAAAAAATCAAAAAATATTTTGTCAGTTCGGAAATATCTCCTAATTTTGTGTTCTAAAAAAAAGCAGGAGTAGCTCAGCTGGTAGAGCACAACCTTGCCAAGGTTGGGGTCGCGAGTTCGAATCTCGTCTCTTGCTCTACGACGAAAGTCGTAACTTCCTTTTTATGCTGCATGCCTTGCTGACAATTCCCCCCGTTAGTAAGGCATCTTTTTTTATACTCCAATTTTTTTCCTATCTTTGATTCTATAAATTAATCTATTCTAGATTGTGAAAATCGACGATTTCCTCAACATATAGGAAAAGCAAAAAGAAAAGTTACTAATTCTATATGGAATAGGTTTAATATGATCAAATAAATTGATTATGGAACTAAGACATAACATAAAATGAGTAGCTATCCTGAAATAGACATGAATATCTTCCCTGAAAAGAAAGCTCCTTGCTTTGTTATTCAGGATAATTCAAGCTTTAGTTTGTTTGATGTATCGAAGCATCATGATTGGTTTATGAATATAAAAAATAAACGTCTTGATATTTTTTGCAAGGAAGTTTTTTCTACTCATAAAGCTGAACTTACAGAGAACAATCTTCAAGTGATTTATAGCTATATACAAGATAATCTAGTAGTAAGAAAACGCACAGATGAGGAAATAGAAAAAGAAAGAAGAAATCTTCCACTTTATTTACAAAAAGTACATAAAGTTCCAGATTACGACATTATAGAACCAACATTTTCAATAATTTTTGACGCAGGCATCAATTTTGGTGAACTTTTGATGAAAGACACAAATGAAACCTCATGGGAAATGGAAAGAGATATTAATATGATTGATTATGGGAAACCTATAATCATAAATAAAGATTTAGGAATTCGTATAAACCCATTTGCAATATTCTATTTGATGATTTTAAGAATACAAGATGGTAAAGAAAATAAAAATATACTCCTTGATGGTTATAATAAGACTATAAATAAATTTAATGGTAAGAAAATAGATTATTTAAAAATGGTTGAACAGTGGAGTAAAGGTGAATAATAAATTATGGATAATTTTCATTTTAATAGCTTTTGTCTCATGTAGCAATGAAGTGGAGGATATCATAAATGGTAGCTCATGGGATAAAAGGAAAATATTTATAAATGGTTATGATGCTTTTTTCTGTTTTTATTATTCAGGAATTAGTTTTGATAGAGATGGAACAATGATTTTGATGGATAATAATAATCTAGAAGGTTGTGATACTTTAGATTCACCTGCACGGAGAGGTAAATGGGAGATATACCAAAAAAAAGACAAAAAATATTATCTGAAAATTACCAGTAAACAAAATAGTGTTTTCACAGGAGAGCACAGAATTATATTTTACAAAGACACTGTTAATAGACTATTATATTTGAATCTGAGATCAGAAAATTTCTATTATTTAGGAGCTAAATTTTTATTTAATTACAATATTAATATTAATAAAGTAAATAAGCTCATTCAATTAACTCAAGATAGCCTTGACCCCAATAATCAATTGAATGGTTTGAAATAATTTAAAAATCTCAGTTTACATAAGTAAATTACATTTATGAAATAACTATTTAATTTTATCAATCATAGTTTTGTAATAGTTAATAAGACAAGCCAATCTCACTACAAATCTTTCAACTACTGTAACTTTTTACTCGTTTATGAGTTTATAGAGAAAAGTAAATGTCAAATAAACAACCAATGCCTATTATTATTAGTACCTTTTTAAAATAAATTAAGTCAAAAAACTTTTGTAGATTATACATTGTGTAATTTGGGTATTAATATGAATCTTTTACGAAAATCACTTTTAACTCTTGTATCTATTATAATTGCTAGTTATTTCACTTTTGCAAAAACTGAAATAATCAGCTCTACCGCTAATTCTTTAACTATAGTATATACTCCCGAGCTAATATCAACAAATATTGTTAATATTAATGGGAGCGAATATACCCAACCTGTTTTTGAAGATGCCGGAAATATTATTGAAAAAATTGGATACCCTCAACTGATTGCAACTAAAAAATCTATTGTTGTTCCATCTCCAACTGGGTATAAAATTCAGAATATTGAAGTTGGACCTCTAAGGTCTATTAACGGTACAATAGCACCAGTTCATATACTTGGTAGGGAAGATGAATCAACTGTAGATAGAAGAGCCTATTTGAATAGATCAATCGAAGAATGGGCTAATATAGAGTATAATGGTATAAGTAGAGATAAATACACTGCAAATCTAAATATAATAAATGCTAAATATAATCCTTTTTCAAAAACGATAGAAGTACCAGAGTATATAAAGATTACTGTGAAGTTTGATAATGTAGTAAAAACAAATAGAAGAAAACAAGACAAATCTATATTGAACAATAGTTTTCTTAATTCAAATGTAGCTAATAATTGGACTGTTTCAGACGAACAACTAATTTTTAGAAATGATATAGAGAAACAAACTAAAACTAATAAAATACAATCAGAAGAAGTTCTAAGTTCTGGTTCGTGGTTCAAGATAAGAATTTCCGAGACTGGAGTTTATGAATTAACTGCAGAGTATTTGAAAGACTTTGGTATTAATATACCAATGAATGAAATTAATACTATAAAAATATTTGGTAACGGTGGTCAAGAACTCCCAGAGAATGTTGATTTTGCGGCCTTGAACCAAATGAATCAACAAAATATTATAGTAAAGAAAAATAGTGATGGTTCTTTAAAATCAATAGTATTCTTTGGGGGTGGTGCAAATGGCTTCGAATATACTAAGAAAAGTGACCTATACTCGGGGTTCAAAGTAATACATTATATGAACCACTTTAGTAAGAATAACAATTATTTACTCACATGGGGTGGAACCGATGGTAAAAGAGCAATCCCAGCTATTGCACCCGAAGGTGAGATAGTAAACAATTTTAATATATTCACTCGAAGACAATTTTTTGAAGAAGAATTAATAAGTGCATATCATGGCGGTGCTGGAAAGCAATTCTTTGGTAGAACTTATTTCTCGGACTCATTTGATCAAGAATTAATAAATCTGGCAGATGAAGGAAATATAAATTACAGATTATCTCTAGCACACGCAGGTGCCAAAGATTATAGTGGACAGTTTTCAGTCAAAGATAATGGTAAACTATTGGCTGATAATTTGAATTTGCAATCAACAAATTCCGAAGCGTATAGAAACCTATTTGAGTTTACTATTCCTGTAAGTGAAGTTACAAACAAGAAAAAGGTAAGTTTAAAATTAGATTATACTAACTCTGGTCATCCAAATGCTAACGGGATTTTCGAT
>JBFHKR010000113.1:0-8865 GCA_041595255.1 Chlorobiota bacterium | reverse complement strand
GGTTCGTAGTCTATTGGCATTAGCTTAGTTTGTAGTAATTCTCTATCATGCGGCTTAGTAGTATCAGTTTTTAGATCATACACTACATTTTGAAGATTGATTTTATAATGATCTTGGTCAAAATCTGTTGTTAGCTTCGATATACCTGGTACTGTTTCAGCTAAGGCAAGCATTGAAGTAAGTCTCGATCTATCACCTGACTTTTTGAAATGTCTAACTTGATCATTTGCAGAAGGTGAATTGAAATCAACGATTTTTAATTCATCTACTATTAATTTAGTATATTCAAAAACATGATTTTTCTCATCTTTTAGCCAACATGTACCATTCCACCGATACCAATTACCATCAGTATTATTATATTTTAGATTTGCTCCATACTTAGCTATTAATCTTCTTGAGTTACCTAAGTCAGAGTATTCAAAACCATCATGTGTTTTAAGCTCATTATAATTTTCTTTTTTCTTTTTCATAGATCGAGGTAGTTGAGATATATCAAAACCGGCTTTTTTAGCATGATAGATTAAAGTACCGATTCCAAACTTCTTATATCTATGTTCAATTTTATATTCAGTACCTTGGTTCTTATCTGGACTCCATTCATTTACTAAATCAATAGCTTCATTTTTATCAAAATAATTACCGGTAGCCGATACACATTGAAACCAAACATCATAGCCAGGCATTGGACCAATTGCAGAAAGCATTTGTTTTGCAAGTTCTTTGGTAATATTTCCGTTGTATGTATGCCTTGCCTCCTCTTCAAAATCTGATTGTTCAGTTCTATTATCAGACATTCTTTGAACTAAACTAATATCTAGTTCATTTTCATAAGTCACATATAGAGCTTCAGTATTACCATAAAAATAAGTAGCACCGCTGGAAGTACTAGGATCAGAATTATAGGCATGAATTAGCTTAGTTATTAATTGCTTGTACTCTTCTTTGTCATAGATTCGCTTATTGGAAAAGAAAACGATTCTGAATTTGTGCCAATCTTCAGTATGTGATGGAGTAGTATATAATAGCAAACCATTTCTTCTTATAAACTGATCATTCTGAGCATCATCAAAGCCAAAATATCCCAATTTAATTTTCTTACCATCTTTATCAGCATTATCAATATCAATCATGAATAATTGACTTCTTTTGAAGTTTTCTAAGTTCCGTACTTTTGAATAATCTTTTAGAACAGCTGGACATATAGCATGACCTGCTAATATATGTTCTAAAAGCACATTCGTTTCAGATCTGACTAGTTCCCAATGGTAATCATCAGAGGCCTTACGGTTCTTATTGTGCATTTTCCTATTTATGCTGTATTGGAATTCCATTTATCGTTTACTTTTTAATAGTTTTATGGCTAAATATGCTGTTAATAGTACATTCGCTGAAATAATCAGCCAGAAAGCATAAAACAAATCATTGAATATCATTACTACAGCCACACCCCAAGAAATAAGCATAACTAATATCAACTTATCTAGTCTATCTAAATGTTTAAGAGTTAGGTTCATCAGATTCTCCTAATGACATTGCTAAATCAGTTGCTTGGTTTATAGCTTTGATAATTATTTTGTATTCTTTTATTCTTTCACTTTGGTGATAAACTTTTTCTTCTAGTACTTTGATAGTCTTCTCATCTTGCAAGGCTTTTTGTAGTAAATCACTCTGTTTCTTAATAGTTTTTTCTAGCTCAGCTATTGTTAGATTTTTCTCAAAGACTTTATCTCTTAATCTTAGATTTTCTCTTTCTCGTTTGTTGTATTCTTCTTGTAGATCTAGAGGTTTTCTTTCTCCAGTTTCATCTATTCCGATGTTTGATAAGTTATTGTTTTCCATCGTTCGCCTCATTTTTGTTAAAATTTTCAAACGGTATAAACCTTACATAAAATCCATCAGTATTTCCATTCTCGTCTTTAGACCACTCACGCCAATTATAACCACCTGGTACACGGTGTAAAATTATTCTGGTAAAAGCTGTTTCTGGTAAGTAAAGAGATTCAAACATTCTCAGACATAGAAATTTCTCGTAATCTGTTAATTCCACAAACTCATCCATCATGGACCTCAAACATCTTAATTTCTGGTTGCCAGTTTGCTTTTTTTAGCTTATCTAATCCTTCTAAGACTTCTACTATAGTATATTCCATATCACTCATTAATATAGATGATGGTTTGAAAATACTAGATCCAATAAATAGTTGCTGCTTAGTTATTCTAGTAACATTTGAACGCCCAATATTGAATAGAGAATCAGCATATGAGAAACGCTCATGAACATGATGACCAACTACAGTCATTACCTTTGCATCATCTCTTATAATTTCTATGTCAAATGCCTCACACGTATATCTGTTTTTAGTTGTCATCTCTAATCCATCCATATTCTTGACGTAATTTTGATAACATTTTTTCAAACTCATCTCTAAGTTCTTTGTAATCATATCTTCCGTGATATTCATCTACCCTATAGCTATGAACATTTTTACCTCCATTAGTACCTAGTACTAATCTTCCTTGAGATATATGAGTCCTATTACTCCAATGAATATCAAAAAAACTATTCTTGAACTCAAAGCCCTTATTGAGTTTCAAAACTGAAACATATATTATCCCTTTCTTAGCTTGTATAAGCACCGTAAACATAGGACATATATATTCTATTTTGCTTTTTCCCATTAGTTACCTCTTATAATTTTAGTTTGTGAATTCAGTATGTGTTGACAGAACTCTTTCAAATATTCTAAGTAATTAAAAACCACTAAATGAGTTAAGAAAAACTCTTCAGCTTCAATTGCTTTTGTCAAATCTTTTGAAGAAATTTGAATTGGAATCAATTTGAATTCATTTGCCTTATATACCAGCCCCACATCTGTTTTTTCTGTACTGACAGTTATAAACATATCAAAACCAGATGGCGTTAACTTAGGGTGCCATTTTAACCGAATTTCAGGTAATCTTTTATTGGGATCTTGTAAAGCAATTTCATCATGCATTGCTTCAGTAGGCATATCATCGAAGGATGTTCCCATACTACTCTCCTTATATATTTTTTAAATAATTGAATTTTTCTTTGCTATTACAAAACACTTCTATTAGTGCTTTGCGATGAATTGTGTTTTCTATATTGTTGGGGAATTCAGGATGATAGATTCTTTTAGTAAGTTTTCTTAAATCCTCAGTAAGAACTTTACCACCTAATGATTTGATTACTTTTTTGTTTAATAACCAAACAGCTTTCTCTTTAGAAATAGATAAAGCATAAGCAGCATCTTCGACATTCAATCGAAGTTTTGTATTTAGATCTAATCCTCTAGGCATTTCTCAAACCCGATTCTTGTCTTATTAACATATTGTTTTGCTACATTTGCTGGCCAACCTTTCTTGTCAATCAATGTTTCCGTTACCCAATCGAGCAACTCGTTGTGTCTTGTTAGCATTATAGGAGTGTTAGTTCTCGGTACTAACCAACTAACGATAGTAGATTCGGGGTGATTGAAATGCTTTTCTGCATCTTTTAACCAATTGGGCCAATAACTTCTTTTATTCTTTGCCATAATTTTCTAATTTAATACTGCGACAATATTGTAAAAGTGTAATAACTCTGTTGTGAGAATTAACGTTTGATATAATAACAGCATTAAAAGAATAAAGTAACATGCTGTTATTTTAATAAACCAAAACTAAACAAAATGAAAACTAATTCCAAACAAAATGTTAACAGCATTGTAAATAAGCTTAAAGATTTTTTAAATTTAAAAACTGATGATGACCTTGCAAAGGTTCTTGGAGTTACTGCTCCAACCATTTCGAATTGGCGTAGGAGAGGTACAATTAATTATGACATTATATTTGAGAAAATTGACAATATAGATTACAACTGGTTATTATATGATCAAGAGATAGATAAAACAAATGATTACAGCAAGGTCAAACCAAAAGAAATAGAGATAAATGAGTCTGAAGGCAAGTATGTAAATTCTGATGTTATGCAGAAATTATTTGATATAGAAGTATATGATGTGCCTGCTTACGCAAGTGAGGAAGGTTTAGTGGTAATAGAGGACTATCCGAAATCGATAAGAAAAATGAATATAGGAATGAATTTTAATCCCCACACACACAAAGCTATAACTATAATAGGTAATAGCATGGAAGGAAGTGGTATAAGAGCAGGAGATATGATATTATATAGCTCAGTAGATAAAGCATATAATAACAGAGAAATAGTAGCCCGTTTAAACGGAGCTTTAATAGTAAAAACTTTAAAAAGAGAAGGCGATAAAATCGTATTGTATTCAAACTATGCACACGAAACAAAACCTATTGTAGTAGGGATTGATGATAATCTAGACGTAATAGGAGTCGTGGTAGCAATTATTTCATATAGGTAATTATTTTTTTATAAATGATCTGGAGGGATTATGAAAAAGTTAGTATTAGTTTTTGTTATATTTTTATTAATTGTACATGTAAGTACAACTCAAGAAAACCCACAGTATCGATATAAGATTGATTTGAAAACAAAATTCAAAAACAAACAAGATTTAAAGCCTTTAAAACATGGTTTAAAAGCTCTTTTAGAAAGGAGTCGATATTTTGAGAATAAAGAATTTGGCGAAGACTATTCACTTTGGATTAATTCACCTCAAGTGAATAGATCCATAGATGAGAATGGTAATAAAAGGATAGTTTATTCATGTATTCTTGAACTAAGAACACCTGCTGCATTTGGCAAAGGTGATTTTATTGACAGTCGGGAAATATTTATTGATTATACGATTGATAAAGAGGAACTTAGTAAGTTGAGCGATCCCAAGAATATGAATATCGGTAAGTTTGTAGCAGATTTAGGTTGCAAGATAACAGATCCTAAACAAAGAGGCGTATTCATGAATTTAGTATCTGGGGCTATTGCTACTTCAAGTGGTGCTACATCATTAGCAGTTGAAGCAGGTATAAATCAAACCTGTAAAGCCTTTTCAAATTACTTTGCAGGTGGTGAAGCATTAGATTACAAGGCGGAATACTATATCGTTGGTGGTGAGTTATACAATAAATTAGTTGAAATGATTATATCACTAGAGAACCAATAAGAGAATATAAGAGAGAAAATTTATGAATGGTTTTATAATTACAGGAATTGTATTTAGTGGATTAGGCTCTTTGTTAATAATATATGGAACTTTCAAAGTTAGCGAGGTTTCTAGTAATTCTTCAAAAGAAGAGATAATAAATCAATTTAATGAAAGAATTGATGGTTTAGCTTTAATAAGTGACCCCGAGGACAGAACTAAGAAAGCTATTGAATTGCAATCAGAATACACAGAATGGGCTGAGAATTTCGAATTATCTAAAAGTGAATTAAAGATAAAAATACAAAAAGATAGTTTAGATAAAGAACAATATAATTTAGAACTAAATAAAAAATATAAACCTGCATTTTCATTATTCTTTGATCATTTAACTGGTTTAATTAATGCATACAATGATAAATCAGAGACAAATAATATTGGGATTTCTAAACAACCTATACCTGACAACATTGTTTCATTTTATACTGATTTTCAATATAACATAATATTCTCTGATTTATCAGCTTGGATAATTTGGATTAGTCCTAAGAGCAGTTATAATGATAGAAGTTGTTCATCTATTCATATAACTAGAATATCAAATTATAGTTCTGAGAAGTTTCCTTACCCAATTTCCATTCCAAACTTATCAATCATATTTACATTAGATACTGATATGGTACTATTTTCTCATACTTCTAAAAGTAATGGGTTTGAAAACTTACAATTGAATGATTTTAAATTTAAAGATTACAAGACTGAATTAAAAAAGACAATAGAAAACCTTTTACAGTATGAATTACTACACATGTCAAGGTAATTAATGTGGATTTAGAATAATTAATGGCAAGATCTATAAAAACCCATGCCCCAGGGCAAATCTTGATAAGAGAGGCTAGCAAAGATGTATGGTATATTCACTACAAACCCTATAAAGGTGAGAAACGAGTATCAAGTGGTTTAATCTACAATAAGAAAAATATAAAAGTTGTAGAAGAAATACTTGAACATCATTATAAAAAGTACTTAGAAGCAGAAAACAAAGCTGATTTTTCACATGATACTTATCTCTCTGATAGTATCTTTCAATCATTTGAATATTTCAAGGAGCATTGCAGATCTAAAGGTGTAACTAATCGAACTATTTACGAATATAGCAATAGTTTTAGGACTATTATTCATAGAGACTATCCTCCTAATCAGAAAATTAGAATGTTTGAGAATGGTAGATATGTAAATGTACTTACCTTAGAAAACAATATAAAGGAATACTTAAGTGTAACTGAACACAGCGGCAATACTATTAATAAGAATATTCGACACATACAGGTATTTGTGAAATTCCTAATTGATAGAGAAGAAATCCCAGACCTAAATGTATATAAAAAGTACAAAGTAGACTCTGTACCAAAAGATATAGAGCCTTATACTCCCGAAGAGGCTAAAATGATAATAAATAAAGCAAAGGAGACGGATGAAATATTATATTTATTTATCATGCTACTTTATCTGACAGGAGCGAGGATAACAGAATGGTTAAAAGCATACTTCAATAAAGACCCCTACAATGTCGATTTAGAAAATGGTTTGATTACCTTCAGAAACAAAATAAAACGTAATGAGTATCAAACTATACCTATTTCTGATAAGCTTTATGAGATTCTCAACAGATTAAAAGAATTATCAGATGCTAGAGTTAGATATAAAGGTAAAGTCATTCCATTTTCTGAAAAATCACAGACTAATATCATAAAGAAGCTAAACAGAATAGAAATAGAATTAGGAATAAAGAAACCAGGAAGATCTACACATGGATTTAGAAAGCTATTAGCAACTGAATTATTTGCGAATGAAGTCCCAATTGATGTAATAAAAGACATAATGAGGCATGCTTCCATAGAAACTACGCTAAAATCATATCGAAAAATGGATGTAAAGAGAATTAAAGACTCTTTAGATAGGTTAAACAGATAAAAAAATTGTACCTTTATCGTACCTGAACATTTTATTTTTAGACCGATATAGACCGATTTAGAACGAAAATCAACAAAAAATTTAAAACCTTGTCCGTTAGTCAATAAACCAAAAAACCCTCATACCGTTAAGTACGAGGGTTTTTCTTTATGTGGGCCCAGAGGGACTTGAACCCCCGGCCAACGGATTATGAGTCCGTTGCTCTAACCAACTGAGCTATGGGCCCTAATTACTATTATTTCACTTCTGTTTATAATAGAGTTTCAAATATAAGAA
This sequence comes from Chlorobiota bacterium, assembly GCA_041595255.1. Taxonomy (GTDB): domain Bacteria; phylum Bacteroidota; class Ignavibacteria; order Kapaibacteriales; family UBA2268; genus PGYR01. The sequence continues at coordinate 1,537 of JBFHKR010000113.1, read as the reverse complement.
TATTTTTTTAATACCAAATATAAAATTTTATTAAAAGTTTACCAGACCTACCATAACTCCGAAACCGATTTTCATTCCAGATATATCAAAATTGGGGTTTACCGTTGATGTTCCTATTGTGTTATGTGTCCACTTAGTATCTTGACTTAAAGTCAAGTTATAACTTGCATCTACTCTTAATATAATAAAATTGGCTAATGCATACTCTAGCTGTATATTGGGCATTGCAAAAAAGTAGTTTTTTACTAACCTATCAGTTCCGAAGGCACCAACATTTTTTACATCATCGATAGTTTTTGAAGATGCAAATTGTTCATAGGTAACGTCACCCCAACCTGCATTAACACCTCCTAGTATCGCAAAATTAGCAAATGGGACATATCCATAATGAATACTAAATCCAAACATACTAACTGTTAAGCTCGATTGCAAACTTCCTATTATTGATGAATCTTGTTGAGTGAACATTGGGTAGTTCGTTTCGTCAGACTCTACGCTACCACCATACCCAAATACTCCTAATCTCAGATTTTTGACCCAAGGGATACCAGTTACTCCCTGACCACCAGTTAACTGTATAGGTGATGATAGTTGTAGCTCTGTACAATCGCAAAATGAATTCAGATTATCTTCTTTTATCATCAACCAATCGAATGTTATACCACCAGCTAATACAAAATAGTCAAGCGATTCTTGTCTAAATGGCTCATTATTCAAAGGTAAATCTAATTCGCTCTCACCGTCTTGTCCAAACAGCAACATCGGTAAGAGCATAGTTGTTAAAAGAAATAATAATCTTTTCATAAATTCAAATTCATGTTATTATTAGAAATTCGCTAGACCAATCATAACTCCAAATCCTACTTTCATACCATCTAAGTTGAAGTCAGGATTTACAGTATTTGTACCTAGACTATTATAAGTCCAGTCTGTATCTTGTCCAACTGTAAGGTTATAACTTGCATCAGCTCTCAGAATAATAAAACTAGTAATAGCATATTCTAACTGTATATTAGGCATAACGAAGAAATAATTTTTTTCAAATCTTGAAACACCAAATGGATATACTTGTGTTGAACCCTTTGGACTAGTAACAGCCGTATATCGTTCATAAGTAACATCACCCCAACCGGCGTTAACTCCACCTAGTATAGCAAAATGCTCAAAAGGTACATATCCATAATGGGCACTAAACCCAAACATACTAACGTTCAGACTTGACTGCATGCTGTTAGTAGTCTCACCAAACTCTTCATCTTCGACTATTATAGGATAAGTCTCATCAAAAGTTCCAGACTCTATACTCCCACCATAACCAAACACTCCTAATCTTAGGTTTTTTACCCATGGAACACCTAAAACACCTTGCCCACCAATGAGTTGCATTGGACCAGAAAGTTTTAATTCGTCTGAGTTATTCAAAAAAGAATTCAAGTTATCTTCTTTAAGCATAAGAAAATCATAGGTAACACCGCCAGCTAATACGAAGTAAGTACGAGCGTCATCTCTTAGTGGTTCATTATCGAAAGGTAGGTTG
>JBFHKR010000112.1:0-8873 GCA_041595255.1 Chlorobiota bacterium | reverse complement strand
TCCAACACGGAATTCCAATATCTTGATGGTTTGACTAGTGCTGTTATAGGGACTAATGATGTACAGACATTAACAAACAAATCTTTAGTTGATGCTACTACTTACATAATTGATAATATTGATAACACTAAAAAAGTTCAACTTGAATTATCTGGTATATCAACATCAACAACAAGAGTATTATCTGTACCCAATGCAGACATTACTTTAGTGGGTGATAATAATTCACAAACTTTGACTAATAAAACGATAAACTCAGATAATAATACAATCACTAATATAACAAATGCAAATATTAAAACAGGAGCAGCTATAGATGCAACTAAAATAGCAGATGGTTCGGTAACAAGTATAGAGTTTCAATACATGGGTACTGTTACATCAAATGTACAAGATCAAATTGATGGTAAACAACCTAATTTACCTGATACAACTGGTAAAAGTGGACAGTATTTGAAAACTGAAGATGGTAACCTAAAATGGGAAACTGTTTCTGGAGGTGGCGGAGCATTCACTTCTGCTGGAGGAAAGACAACTGCCAATACTCTTACTGATGACTTTATCTTCGGAGCAGACAGTATAAACTATGGAACTGGAACAGAGAATAAATTCTTCTTTGATAACAATAAGGGTGCTTTTAGAGCGGGAACAATTCAAAATACCAATTGGGACGATGGTAGTAATATAGGAACCAACTCATTTGCAATTGGTCTTAATACAAGGGCAAGCGGAAATTATTCTTCTGCTTTTGGAAGTAATTCGAATGCTAGTGGGTCTGGTTCTGTAGCAATGGGTATTAGCACAATCGCAAGCAATCAATATTCATTTGCAACTGGAGGGTTTTCTGAAGCAAGCGGATTCGCATCTGTAGCAACAGGTTTTTATGCTACTGCTAGTGGAGATATTTCATCTGCATTTGGTGAGCATACAACTGCCGAATCATACGGAGAATTTGTTGTAGGGAGTTATGATACAGACTATACTCCTAACGATCCAATAAACTTTGATGAAGATGATAGAGCTTTCGTAGTTGGGAATGGTACAAGTTCTGCTCGTTCTGATGCGCTGATAGTCTACAAAAATGGTAATATGGATGTAAATGGGAATTTAGACATTAATGATGGTTCAATAACACTATCCCAAAAAACAGGAGTAGATGCTGATAATTTATCTACTAATGGTCAGTATAGTGTGATAATATTAAATGCTGATGGTGCTGGTGCTAATGCTTTTCCTACAGTTGCAGATGGGACTATAATAGTAGTCGTTAACACACATACTTCAACTATAACTGTTGGTGGTATTAGCTTTTTGACTGGTGAAGCATCAATGGTTGTTCGTGCTAACTCAAGTTGGTATAAGATAAAATAATCTATTCTATCCTAAAAATGATTTTTACAATCCCAGCACCGTGTGTTGGGATTTTTTGTTATATTATGTCTTGAATTAACAATAATAACGCAAATATATGAGCAGTTTTAAACTAAGACCTAGATTCAGAAAAGTGTGTTCAGGGACTATAGAAGAGCATACTTCTCATTTCAAAGAGCTATTAGCTACAGAAGGTGATATAGCCGGTTCGGTGGCAACTTCATTCATAAAGCTGCGTATTGCGCCCAAAGATAATCACTATTGGTCGCCAGAGCTTTCTTTGATGTTGGAGCCGCATGAGAAGGGTACGCTCATACGTGGCCTCTATAGCCCCAAATCGAGTGTTTGGACTTTATTCGCATTTGCTTATGGGACTATTGCGATTTTACTTGCAGGATTATTGGTCTGGGGCGGAGTGGAATGGCAGATGAATAATGATGCTAGTTTGCTGACTTTGGGAGTACCTTCATTGCTTGGTGCTGGACTTCTAGTCTATTTGATAGCTCAGTTTGGTCAGAAAATAGGGGCTGAGCAGATGTTTACACTCCACCACTTTTTCGAAGATGCAATCAAAGAACGAGTTCACATAGAATAGAAACGAAAATGAATGCAGAACAAAACTATATAGAGCTAAACCGCAGAGCTTGGAATAACCAAGTAGAACCACATATAAATTCAGACTTTTATAATATGAAGGGATTTTTGGCAGGTGAAACTTCCCTTAATTCTATAGAATTAGAAATGCTTGGCGATATAAAAGGCAAAAAGGTACTTCATTTTCAGTGTCACTTTGGACAAGATACTTTGTCCCTTGCTAGGATGGGTGCTGAGGTAACAGGGGTAGATCTATCTGATGTTGCTATAGATAAAGCTAAACAGCTTAATCAAGATTTGGGTTTAGCTGTTAAGTTCGTATGTTGCGACATCTATGATCTACCTAATCATCTCGATGAGAAATTTGATATCGTATTTACTACTTATGGTACTATTGGTTGGTTTCCTGACTTGGATAAATGGGCATCTTTGATATCTAAATATTTAAAACTTGAAGGGAAGTTCGTGTTCGTAGATTTCCATCCGTTTGTATGGATGTATGACAATGATTTCACGAAATTCGAATATAGCTACTTCAAAAAAGAAGCTATAGTAGAGACTGAGAATGGCAGTTATGCTGACCGAGATTCAGATTTGGAACGAACAACAGTAGGTTGGAATCACAGTATTAGTGAGGTAGTTAATAGCTTATTAAATAATGGGATTCAAATATCTGCACTCGATGAGTTCGACTTTTCACCCTATAATTGCTTCAAGAATATGGAGGAATATGAGCCAAAGAAATATAGAATTATAAACTTCGAAGATAAGCTTCCTCTAGTATATTCTATAAAGGGGGTAAAAAAGAAAACCCAATCGAATTGATTGGGTTTTGATGAAAGTCATTATCTTTTTCTACGAGTGTGGGCGTTTTTGCCAGCTTTTCCGGCGCCGCCTTTCTTAGCGAAATTTCCGAAAGGCTTTTTGCCCCCGCCGCCTCCGCTACGTCTTCTACCACCACGACTTCCGCCTCCGCCTTTTCCTCCAGAAAATCCTCTTGATTCAGTATCATTAAGATCTTTATCACTGTCAGATTTGATTTTTTCTAATTCTATAACTAGTAATTTTTCTACTAATTCTTCTTTAGAAAGTCTGAAGAAAATATCAGTGGCTTTCTGATTTAATTTTTTTGAAACTTTACCAGCCGTGCCTTTATTAAGCACTTTCATACACCAATCTTCAACTCTAATTTCAGCTATGTCATTAGCGTTTGGTATAAATGCTCTATCGAATTCAATTCCTAATTGAGATTCCAATTTGTGTATCCTATGTTTTTCCCTTCCACTGATGAAAGCGAGTGATATACCTTTTTTACCAGCTCGGGCAGTACGTCCAGCACGGTGAGTGTAGTACGAGTTGTCATCGGGTAAAGTGTGATGTATCACGTGAGTTAAATCGTTTACATCTATACCTCTTGCAGCTACATCAGTAGCTATCAGTACATGTAACTCATGCTTTTTGAATCTACGCATTACTCTGTCACGTTGAGCTTGAGAAAGATCACCGTGTAGTGAGTCTGCTTTGTAGTTTTGTCTTAGCAATAATTCTGCTAGTTCTTGTGTTTCGTGTTTTGTTCTACAGAAAACTACGCCACGCATATCAGGACTAATGTCAAGTATTCTAGATAATGCTTCTGCTTTATCAGAACCCTTTACTAATGCGTATTGGTGTTCTATATCAACGTTAACTTGGTCTTGTGAGTTTATCCTAACTTCAGTAGGATTGTCCATATACTTGTTAACGATTTTCTTTATTTCTTTAGGCATAGTCGCAGAGAATAGCCACGTAAGCTTTTCTTTGGGAGTATAACTAAGTATCAAATCCAAATCTTCTTTGAAGCCCATATTTAGCATTTCATCTGCCTCGTCTAATACAAGGAAACGAACACTTTCTAAATTAACGGCTCTACGTTTGATGAGGTCTAATAACCGGCCTGGAGTAGCTATGATAGCGTGTTGTGTTTTCTTAAGGGCTCTCATCTGGTTAGTGATAGGAGCTCCACCGTACACTGCAAGCACGTTAAGCTTTTCCTGATATTTGCTATAAATATCCAACTGCTCGGCTATCTGCTGACCTAACTCACGAGTAGGTGCTAGTATTAGCGCTTGAGTTGCTTTCATAGCGGGGTCAATTCTCTCCAACAATGGTAAACCAAAAGCAGCAGTTTTACCTGTTCCTGTTTGTGCTAATCCGATGAAATCTTTGTCATCTTTTATTAGTTTGGGGATTGCTTGTATTTGGATATCAGTAGGAGTATCGAACCCGAGTTCATTGATGGCTTTCAGTAAGTTTTCCGAAAGACCAAGTTGCTTAAAATTTGTCAAAAAAGTACACTATGTAAAAATAATAAAAACAAAACTAAGGATAATTAGGATATTATGCTAATTAATAGTTATTTATGGAGTTTATTGGGTTGTTAACAAGATGTGCAAAATTTATATATTTTTCAAGATTCATGGCTCAGAGTTACTTCTGCTATTAGTCCCAGATGGTCTGAGCTTGTTACTTCTACCCAATAGTTTTCTAATGTGGAATTATTGGGGATGAATATATGATCGAGTTTCCGTTGGCCATTTCTTAGATTAAGTACATACTTTGCTAACCAACGAATTGGAAATAGTGTATTATCTATTGCAGCTACTAGATTAGAATGTGGGAATGACTTATCCGTAATACATTGGAAACTATCAGGTAATTGTAAATCTTCTATGTCTGTCAATTCACAATTCAAATCACCGGCTATTATTACATTGCCATTACTATTTAATACTTCCTTACCATATTCGAATACTTTTTTTATTTGATTCTTACGAGAAGTTGGGTAGAAAGGTGAGGCTAATAAACCTATTACTAATAGTTTGTGTTGCTCTATCCTTAGTCCACAAAATCTTCCTCCAGTTTGATTTTCTATATTTATTTTTTCTACTTTTCCTTCTATTCTGCTTGCTACTAAGTTTAGTCGAGTTAAATTATTGCGTGGTGTGGGTGAAGGCCCAATCGATATATATTCGTATCCAGAATCCTTAAGTATTTTAACAGAATCGCTTCCCCATTTTGCATTGATTACTTCGTTAACTACTATTATATCTGGAAAGTGATTTTGTATGATTTGCTCTACAGGATGTAAACCGTTTCTCTCTAATTGTAATCTTCTTACTCTTTTTCGTATTCTAAGAAATGTATAAATATGTGTAATAATCCAAGTGTAAAGCGACATTTTTCGAACACTAATACCATCAAAAAATGTGTTTATGGTCGCAATTTTTAAGTTGATAGGTGTGGTTTTATCCAATATTATAGCTAATTTGTACGTGTATCAATTATACTTATACCAAATATAACATAATTTTATTATTTTGATTAGAATAACATCATTCATATATAAGAAAAACAAAATCCGATCTATGTTCATGATCGGACTGATGTTGTTCGTCTCTACTTCAACTTTTCCTTATTTCGGAGATATGTTAGCTAGGGCTAACATATCTATCAATGAGTTGAATGAAGAAGAAAATGAGACTCATAATACTAATACAAAGAATAAAGTAGGTGCATATTATTCTATAGATGAACTGCATAAGTTCTTATCAGACTATAGTACTAATTTATCATCTATTACTTTCAACCTCAAACAATATGCAGACTATATACCTGAAGTTTGTACACCTCCGCCAGAAAATACACTATTGTGAAATCGTAAATTAAGTAACAATTACTAGTTAATTGCGAATAACTCTTTTGTAAGAGTTATATCGTGGTATTTATAAATTCACTTACCTTTTTGGGGTAAGAATATAAATAGTGTATATATATGAACTCGAATAATGAAAACTTTTTATCAAATTTTAAAAGTGATTTCCCAGCCAGTATAGTTGTACTTTTGGTAGCTATACCACTTTGTCTGGGTATCGCGCTTGCATCAGGCGCGCCACTATTCTCTGGTATTATAGCAGGTATAGTTGGTGGTATAGTAGTAGGGGCAATAAGTAAATCATCACTAGGTGTTAGTGGTCCAGCCGCAGGGTTGGCAGTTATAGTATTAGTAGCAATCCAAGATTTAGGTGCTTACAATATTTTTCTTTTGGCTGTAGTAATAGCAGGTATTTTTCAAATTATCCTTGGTATCCTAAAGGCAGGTGTAATAGGATATTATTTCCCAACCTCTGTCATCAAAGGTATGTTATCAGGCATAGGTATTATAATTATACTAAAACAAATACCTCATGCTTTCGGATATGATGCTGATTATGAAGGTGATTTGGACTTTGTTCAACCAGACGGTCAGAACACTTTTAGTGAGCTTTTCAATATGGTGAACTATATCAATGAAGGTGCTTTGATAATAGCGGTTGTTTCACTTGCTATTTTGATACTTTGGGATAGACCATTTATAAAGAATATTAAGGCTTTGAAACTTGTACAAGGACCTCTAGTGGCAGTTATTGTAGGTATTGTATTAGGCGTTATATTCCAAGAAATTCCTGGTCTAGCTCTTATGCCTAAACAGTTAGTTAGTATTCCGGTTGCAGAATCATTTGGTGGTTTTATATCACAGTTTACTCTCCCAGATTTCAGTCAATGGAGCAACTCTAAAGTATATACTGTTGCTATGACTCTTGCCGTAGTTGCAAGTTTGGAGACTCTCCTCAGCGTAGAAGCTACTGATAAATTAGATCCTCAGAAAAGAGTGACTCCTACTAATAGAGAACTTACTGCTCAAGGGGTGGGTAATATGGTGTCAGGTATGATAGGTGGATTACCTGTTACTCAGGTTATAGTAAGGAGTTCTGCTAATATACAATCTGGTGGGAAGACTAAAGCTTCTGCTATAATGCATGGTGTTTTACTTCTGTTATGTGCTATAGCTATACCTAATATACTTAATCTTATCCCTCTTTCTAGTTTAGCAGCTGTACTATTTGTAGTAGGTTTCAAATTGGCTAAACCTGCGTTATTCAAACAAATGTATGCCAAAGGTATTAATGAATTTTTACCTTTTATAGTAACTATAATTGGTATAGTATTTACTGATTTACTAGTAGGTATTGGGTTGGGTATGTCCGTTGCTATAGTTCAAATCCTTTGGAAAAACTACAAAACTCCATATGAAATAATAAAAGGTAATAAGGAAGAAAATCATCTTACTCTAAGACTTTCTGAGGAAGTTAGCTTTTTGAATAAAGCAGGAATCCTAAGAACTTTGGATCAAATACCAAAGAATACTAAATTGGATATAGATGCATCTAGAACTAAATTTATCCACCCTGATGTAATTGAAATTATTGAGGATTTCAAACAACATGCATTGACTATGAATATATCGGTTAATGTATTAGGTTTAGGAGAAGCAATGAAAAATAAAGATCCTTTGGTAGAGTTCAAAGAGTTAGTAGTAGAAGGTCCAAAGCATTAATTTATAATTTTTAAGTTAAAATAAAGGTCATTGTATCTCGGTTTACAATGGCCTTTTTTATGATTTTATTTCTTCGTATTTTGGGTATAAGTGATCTTAACAACAAGGAAATACCTATGAAAAAACTATTTTGTATTTTACCTATAATCTTAATTCTTCTAAGCTGTAACGAAGATCCAACTCAAGTACAAACAGACAAAAGGTTCAAGACTGTTTATGGATTTGATAGAACTTTAGAAACTGGTCAAATTGCTGGTAGATTAGGTGATGTAAGTAAAAACAACTGTATCCCAATAGAAGGTCAGTATTTGGTGTCTTTCCCTAACCCAGCGTTCAATAGTATTACATTGGATTTCCAAACATTAAGTAATAGGACTTGTGAGATATATATAGAAACTGCACTTGCGGATGATGTGTTTTTGGATCAATTACTTTCAATTAGTTATCCTTCGCAATTCACAATTACTCAACACAAAGAGTATTTTAAAAAGAGCTTTTATAAAGGAGAAATAAATGCGGGGTCAAATAACGTCATACTTGACATTAATCAAATAGGGACAGGAGTATATTATATCACTTACGAAGACAGTGAAGGGTATAATATTTGCTCTCCTTTAATAGTCCAAAAATAGTAGCGAGTGATAGTTTATTATACTATAATCTCACACAACATCATTCTAACCAATAAGAAGCACCAACAGAAATTTTTGGGATTACTCCTAGATTTTCGGCTGTTATCATCATGAAGTCAAATTCGGGATATACGAATAACTGCTCATTAAGTGGGATATGTAAACCAATTTTTAAATTGAAGAATAGATTTAATTCAGAAAAATAATCTACTTCGCTGTCAATAAAATTTTCGTCTTGACCTGACTTTACCAAATCTGCCTCATTGCTGTACAAAAAGACAAATCCGCCACCACCACCTATATAAGGTGTAAAGTATTTCGGGTCATTGAGATATAGATTCCCATTTACAGTAAAGTCTATCGATGTTGCTTCTAAGTTTTTCTCGTTCTCAAATTTGATTTTATCACTTAATGAGTAAAAACTATACATAAGAGAAATATTCAAATATCTTTCGCTAGATGCTTTGTATAAGAAATCAAGTCCTAGCCCAAACGTACTATTTACCAATTCTGTACTTCTATATCTATTAGGGTTTCCTATTTCAATATAATCGTATTCACCAGAGGCAACGGTTAATGATTTATTTAACTTCAGTCCCAATGCTGAATTATTCCCAAACAACGGTTGATTCTGGGCTGCTAATTCGCTGTATGTTGATATTACGAAAAGCATTAATATTATTTTTAGGATTTTCATTTTGTACCAATTTTGAATGTTTATTTACAAATTTAATAGATTTAATCGTCTTCCAATAAATAACTTAAAATTAGAAGATTAGAAAAAACAATGTTGCTAAAATAGCAAATATACCGATACCAATACTAAGCCCAGTCCTCAATGTTCCTTTGAGTGGGAATAATAT
>JBFHKR010000111.1:0-9047 GCA_041595255.1 Chlorobiota bacterium | reverse complement strand
TCTGCTACACCAGAAAAAGCGATTATACTATTGTTACTATCTCTTACGCACCTTAGTTCTACGGCACTCAAATATTCATTCAGTATTCGTGGTTTGAAATACTGTATATCTTCTTCAGTTAGAAAGTGATGAGTGGCCCGTACAGATGCCTCCCACATATCGATTACTTCTTCGTATTCAGAATCAGCAATATTGCTTATTTCGTATTGCATATTTAGTTTGTTATTCAAATTTTGCTTAATCCACTACGCAATTTATTAGAAAATGTCTTAAAATGTGCATTTTGCTTATTAGACTAAGCAATTTTTACTATATTTTGCGTAGCAGAGTAAGCAATTTCATTATATTTAGTGTTATCCCACTTATTTATCAGTGGTAAGGTTATGGTGTTGTAGGTGGAAATAACCTTGGGAAGGCACCTTCATAAAACTCTCTAAAGAATAGTTTTTTTTCAACAGAGGGGTTCTTTGTCAATTCGACATCATGGTATAAATTCATTAAGTAATAGAAAAGAATTCTCAACTCAATCGGTTCTTTATAATATCCATAAGCCTTTGATTCAATTGAATTATCTTCAAACTGGATTTTAACTCCACAAGTCTGGTCGTGTCCCCAATGAGCATAATACCGTTCTTCAAGAGAGTCTAAATTTAGTTGATTTACCTTTTGAAGTATATTATTATAGTCGCTAAGTTGAATTTTACCGGAGTGAAAACCGTCATATAAAGTATTTTGAATTCCATTAAAAATAAAATTACCATATTTATCTATTTCTAAATAGAAAGCTGTACAATCGAAGTAACATAATCCCCTAAAGAAAGCTAAATTCTTAAATTTAAAATTATTCCTTTTTTTTAATTTTTTAAGTCTGACCTTGTTTGATTTCGTAAATATTTTATAATTATCTAGTTTTCTAATAGAGTCAGCAATGGAAGTTATGACTAAGATATCTGAGTTCAGTTTTAAAATTTTAAAACTAGACTCTTTTATTCTTTTTTCATATCCTCTTTTCTCACAGATTATAAATGTATCATTTAGTAACGCATACTCTGCTTTTTCACCATAAGGAATGGAGTTTAAACAGCTTGAATCTTCAAATGAAAAAACTAATCTTTTCTCACTCCAACCATCATGATAATACTTTGAAACCCAATCTCCTTTGAGCTTATCATGCAAAGAATCAGGTTCTGAACAAGAACTAATTAAAAATGCTGAAAGTAATAATCCTAATATGGATCCAATATAAGAAAAACAGTTCCTCACTTCCCTTTCCAGATCACATCTTCTACGCCTGTCAGATGGTTCACGTAGCGGGCTGCTGCGAAGAAGTAATCGGATAGTCTATTCAGATATTTGATAACTATTGTATTTATCTCTTCTGTACTGGCTAGCTCTACTGTTAGTCTTTCTGCTCGTCGGCAAACAGTACGTGCATTATGCAAGAAAGCAGCAGAGTGATGTCCACCTGGTAATATGAAATTTTTCAGTGGTTCTAGGTCGTCGTCGTATCTGTCTATAGCTTCTTCTAGTCGAGTTATTTCGGTTTCGTTTGTACGTTCTATTGCTTGGGATTTTATATACTGGTCTATAGGTGTAGCCAGATCAGCCCCTACAGTAAAGAGGATATTCATAATATGCTTCAATTCGGACTTAACAGGTTCGGGACACTCGAATGAATACGCAAGCCCAACTACTGTGTTTAGCTCATCAACTGTCCCATAAGCTTCTACTCTGAGTGCAGCTTTGCTAACTCGTTTACCGTTAAAAAGTCCCGTTGTTCCATCGTCGCCAGTTTTAGTATAAATCTTCATTTATTATTAGATGTTTTATTTTGTAAATTTGTTTAATTCTAATCACAAAATAAGAAATTTTGAAATTGAGCAAAGATATAAGTCTAATATTTGTAGGTGATGTAGTCGGTGAAATCGGCTTAAACAACCTAATAGCAGAACTCCCAAAGATAAAAGAGAAACACTCTGCTAATGCGATAATTGTAAACGGTGAGAACGTGTGGGAAGGCAAAGGCATCAATGAAGAAGAAGCAAATAAGCTTTTCGATGCTGGTGTACATGCTATAACTACAGGTAACCATATCTGGGAAAATTGGAAATCACGTCCTTTGCTTGGCAAAGACCGTCGTGTTATCCGCCCTATGAACTACCCTGCTGGTAATGCTGGTTACGGATTCACAACTTTCAGTGCAGAAAATGGTGTAAAAGTAGGTGTATTGCAATTGCAAGGTAGAACTTTTATGTCAACTATCGATTGCCCTTTCAATTCTGCTGATTTTGCTATTGACAAAATGAAGTCGGAAACAAACATAACAATCGTTGATTTCCATGCAGAAGCTACTGCAGAGAAAATCTCGATGGGTTGGTATCTAGATGGTAAGGTAAGTGCTGTATTAGGAACTCACACTCACGTGCAGACTGCAGATGCTCAGATATTACCGCACGGTACTGGCTATATAACAGACGTTGGGATGACTGGTCCTTATGACAGTGTGTTGGGTATGCGCAAAGATATAGCTATCAAGCGCTTCCAATTGCAAACGGCACACAAATTCCAAGTTGCAGAAGATGATTTGAAAGTAGCTTATGTTCATTTGAATATAGATGGCGAAACAGGTCAAACTATGAGTATAATGGCTCATACAACTCCTAAATTTGAAAATCAGGTATTATGAGAGAATATAATATTGCAATAGTAGGTGCTAGTGGATTAGTAGGTCGCAAAATGCTGACAGTTCTCCACGAACGCCAATTGCCAATCAAAGAATTATCGCTTTTCGCATCAGCTAGATCTGCTGGACAAAAGCTAGTTTACAATGGCAAAGAGATAACTATTCAAGAGCTAACTGAAGATTCATTCGAAGGTATTGATATAGCTCTATTTTCAGCAGGTGGCGATACTAGTAAAAAATACGCTCCATTAGCGGCAGCTGCAGGATGTACAGTTATAGACAATAGTAGCGCTTGGAGAATGGACGAAAACACTCCCCTAGTGGTACCCGAAGTAAATCCTGATGCTCTTAAAGAGCACAAAGGTATAATAGCAAATCCGAATTGCTCTACAATTCAGCTGATGTTACCTCTAAAAGCTATACACGAGAACTATGGACTGAAGAGAGTTATATGTTCTACATATCAGTCTATAACTGGTGCTGGTCAAAAAGGACTAGATAAACTAGAGAATGAACTAGTAGGCAATTATAGCGATGAAAAACCCATAGCTTTCAACACTCTATTCCATCCATTCGAAAGCAATGGTTTTACGAATGAAGAAAATAAGATGATAAAAGAAAGCCGTAAAATCCTAGGTTTACCAGAGTTAAATATAGCAGTAACTTGTGTTAGATTGCCTATAGTCGGAGGTCATGCTGAGTCGGTTAATTTCGAGACGGAAAGGGATTTCTCAATCGACCATCTGCGCAATATATTGATGACATCTAAGAATTTGATAGTCTTGGACAATTGGAAAGAAGGCGATTACCCAACTCCACAAGAAGCTAACGACAAAGACCCAGTCTTCGTAGGACGACTACGCAAAGACCCATCAGCGCCAAACTCTGCATATATGTGGGTAGTAGCTGATAATCTACGTAAGGGTGCTGCAACGAATGCAGTTCAAATAGCTGAGAAGTTGATAGAAATGGATTTGGTAAAGGCGAATTAAACCGAAAAATTGAATTTGATATATTTATGAGACGCATTGCAAAATGCGTCTTTTTTTTTGGCTGTTTGAAACAAGTATTATTAATAGTCAACTAACTTTTATTCCACTATGATCTCGACTCTTCTATTTTTCGAGTCATCTTCTTTATCAATTGGTTCAGTTGCACCTTTCCCGAGGGTACTTATTTCTATTTTTGAGAGTAATTTGCCAAGATATTCCTTTACAGATTTTGCTCGGTTGAGTGATAGTTTTTTGTTATATTCCTCTGTACCAACACTGTCTGTATGGCCTATTATTTTTAATTTTTTAATACTGTTTTGCTTAACAAACTCTACCAGTCTATTTAACTCTGAGGTCGATTCTTTCTTTAGTATCGCCGAGTCAAAGTCAAAGAATATATTATTTATGGTGATAGAGCTCGATTTACTCTTCATATCTTTTATAGATACTAATTCTATATCAACTTTCTTTCGGTCACCATCTTTACTATTTCTCAAATCAATACTATTCGATGTAGGGTAGTAGCCTTCTTTTTTTACATAATAACCATAATTTCTACCCACAGGTAAGGCAATAAAGTAATGACCACTCATCAAATTACTTTTCGTTTTACCTAATACTTCACCAGTTGTCAAATCCTCCCATACAACCTCCGCTAGCAATTTATTCCCATTGTTATCCGATATATTGCCACTAACCATCACTATAGGTTCAGGTCGTGCATCTTTTGGAAGAGTAATAGAGTACAAATCCCATTGTCCATAACCGTTAGTCCTAGCAAATCCAGAGAAGAATGCACTATCGCCTGTTATACCTACTTTGTAACCCCAATCATTGAGTATAGTATTGATCTCTTTACCTAAGTTTACTGGCTTTGACCAATTGGTCCATGTATCATCTAATCTAACAGATTTGAAAACATCCAAACCACCTAATCCAGCGTGACCATCAGAACTAAAATAAAGAGATTTACCATCTGGATGTAAGTATGGTGATCTCTCCGCATAAGGAGTATTGATTGTTTTACCTAGGTTTACAGGGTTACTCCATCCCGAGTCAGTCATAAAACACACGTAAATATCCATATTGCCCATTATAGAGCCATTAGCATAAGTATTGAGTGGTACAAAATCTCCAACACCCCCCGGTCTATCGGAAGTAAAAAGAATAGCTTTTCTATCAGCAGTTATATTACCACCTTCATCTACGTGTTCTGTATTTATAGGATATGGGTAATGATACAAATCACCCCAATCTTCTCCTAATTTGTCTATAGAGTATATATCAAATTTGCCAAAAGTCCCCATAAAATCACCGGAAAGCATAAGAGTATTACCATCAGCAGAGATATTATCAATCGTTTCATCTCTTTCACCGTTGACTTTAGGACCAAGATTTTGTGGCGTTTGCCACACACCATCTACAAGG
Organism: Chlorobiota bacterium; assembly: GCA_041595255.1. Lineage (GTDB taxonomy): Bacteria > Bacteroidota > Ignavibacteria > Kapaibacteriales > UBA2268 > PGYR01. Next base: position 3,944 of record JBFHKR010000111.1, on the reverse strand, counting down.
GAAGAAACCCATACATCATCACCACCTAGTCCGCCACTTCTTTGGTTTCCAGAGAAATAAATTTCAGTACCTTCTGAAGTGGGATTAGGATCCCATTCACTAACAAAAGTATTGATATTATTTCCTAAGTTAGTAACTCTCAGACCTTCTTCCTTTCGAGTTATAATCTCTATTAGATCAAGAAAATGTTGTTGTTTGTTTGGAAAAGCTGGAGCAAATCTATTAATTTCATTAATGACATTTTGCCATCTACCGTAGTTTATATCATCAGATATATACCTGGTGAAAGCAACGTAGGCATCTTCCGAAGGGGCATACTTTACAGCATAGCTTTCGTATAAAGCACGATTAACCGAATCTGGGTACTGAGTTAGAGCTATATTCTCAAACTGCTTCAGATTGTCTAATAAAGCTTTCTGTTTGTCAGGAAACAAATGCGTATATCTTTCCATCCAAGTAAATGCGTTAATAGCTTTACCTACTCTATAGAAAGTATTAGAAACTTGCATCATAGCATTGAGGGCACCGGCATCGGGTGCATTCGCTTTTATCATAGAGTCCAATCTATCTAAGTTTTCTGTAGTCAGTGGTTTATTCAACTGATAATCTGGTATATTCTGTGCATATATGACTGTTGACAGAACAATAAGAAAAAATAACCGTATTAATTTCATAGGAAAATTATTTTTTTTATCTTTAAAAACTTTTTTGTGTCAAAACTAACTTAGGACATTTTATGAAATCTATAACGGTAATAGCAGTCATTTTGTTTGCATTAATTGGAATTAAAGCTCAAACAGGCGATATTGGACAACAAGTAATGGTGAAAGCGAAAGTGATAGACATCAATACCAAACAACCAATCAGTATAGAGCTAGAGTTTCAGCCCAAAACAGGCAATAAATTCGTAGTAAAATCAAAAGAAGGTACAGGAACTTTCGAACAATTATTCCAAGCAAATGAGACTTATACAGTTACTTTTACCGGTGATAACGTATATAGAACCGAAACTACATTTACTCCCAAATCTAATGAAGGCTATAGTGAAATCAACCAAACTTTTGAAGTAATAGGGTTAGCTCCTGGAGTACAGGTAGAAGATTTTGAAATATTTGGCCCTAATAGTACTGATTTGACTGCCAAAGGAAAAGAAGCCCTAAACAATATGAAGATTTCTATGCGTTTCAATAGAAACACTGAGTTCTTATTTATAGTAAATGCTCCTAATAAAACTTTAGCTGAAAACAGATTAAAAACTCTAAAAGATTATACAAGTAATTGGAGAAGATTATTAGATAGAGTTGTATTTCAATCTGGTAATAATGGAAATAACCTTCAGATAAAAGTTAACAAAGTAGAAGATGTAATGAAGTAAGTACAATTAGTAACAAAAAAGACTAATTCCTTTTTTTATGTTCTTTTTTTATCTTTAATTGCTTATACTTGTAATTCAGTTAATGTAAATATATAACCTTAGGGGTAACTTTTTCAGGAAGGTAATGAAGAAAGTAGATAATAGTAAATTTTCAGAAGCACATATACTAACAGTAGCAAGTGCATTCAGACAGAGTAAAATACTACTAACGTCAATTGAGTTAGGAGTATTTTCTTTATTAGGCAGTCGTGAATTAACTGCCAAAGATGTAGCCTTTGAGCTTCGTACTGATGAAGACACTACGGAAAGATTACTTAATTCTTTGACGGCTCTTGGGTTTACGAACAAGTATAGAAACCATTACAAAAACACTTCGGACAGTTTACGGTTTTTAGACAAATCTAGCCCAGATTATCTTGGCTCATTGCTCCATATGAACCTTAACTGGGAGAGTTGGGGTAAATTAACAGAAGTAGTACGTACTGGTAAATCTATTTACAAGAATTTGTATATAGAAAGATCAGATGAATTTGTAGAGGCTTATGTTGATTCAGTGCATCGTTCTTATAACCACGAAGCAGAAGGAGTATCCAAAGCTATAACCCTTAGCAATGTAAAAAAAATGATGGATCTGGGATGTGGTTCAGGTATGTACAGTATCGAATTTATGAAACGCAACCCTGCTATGGAAGTTGTACTATTTGATTACCCTAAAGTAATTCCTCACACTCAGAGATACCTAGAACAAGCTAAACTTAATACATCTAATTATAGATTGAAATCTGGTATAATCAAAGAAGAAGAGTTTGAAACGGGTTTTGACCTTATCTATGCATCATTCTTATTCGAGGAGTTTACAATCTGGGAAAACATGGATATAATGCGCAAATGTTTTAACTCATTGAATAAGGGTGGCCGATTGATTATCCACGAGAATTTTATCAATAATGATAGAACTTCTCCCCTCCATAGTGTAGTTTATTCTTTAAATTTAAAATTGCATACCGAAAATGGCAACACATTCTCCGAAAATGATTATTGGATAATGTTAAAAGAAGCAGGCTTTCAAAAAGTTGATAATCTTGTAACTGAATTCGGAACGATTCTTATACGCGGAACCAAGACTTATTAATTCTTCGAAATATTAATAACTATATTTTATCTGATTTGATTAATTTACATTGAAATAATAATCATTCCAAAGGATTTTTTGTGATGAATATACTTGTAGTAATTATTCTTTTTATGACATTTTTGTCATACTCATATTCTAACAATATTAATTTTGATATCAAGAGTAGTAATAGTAATAATTTACTAGTACCAGACAGTTTAGTTGTGCATGACAGAGATAAAGGCACTCAATATACTTTTTATAATACCAGTTCATTTGACTTAGACGCACTAACGAGTGTAAAAGTAGATTATTTAAGCAGCCCAATTTTAGATAGGTTGCTAATCTATAATTATAATGGTCAGATGGTCCATTCAACAACTAATATTCCGAATAAAAACAGTTTAAATAGTTTGGGTGCAGGACTATATATGGTTGAGACTTTATATAAAAATGGGAAGTCACATCGCAATCTGATAATCATTGATGGTAGCAATGAAATATCATCATCAAATAATTATAGGTTGAACTTTTTTTTAAGTAGCTTCTTTGACATTTATATTTACAAAAAAGGTTACGAGACTCTTACTCTTACTAATTATTCATTAGAACCTAATGAAACAATTCCTCTATATATGACCCCCGAATTTGATAAATTTTATAATCGAATTACACTTAGTATAAATGGTGTTTGGAAAGAAGGGAAAGTAGATTCGGAAGTTACTGAAAATGGAAATAAGAAATATTCTACGCATGATACGAAAGTAGAATTGAAAGATGAAATCGAATTCAAAAATACCGAATTACGTGAATTGAATAACGCTTGTTTCGATAAGGTTATGGAAGGAATTAATCAAAGTTTATATTGCAGTGAAGACTTTCCAATAAAAGAAGATTCTATTTACTTTTGTGGTTTGGAATGTTCTAAATCTAGTAATTCTTATAGTGAATTATATGCGAAAACTATGTTTGTTATTTTTAAAGAATCAATGGATACAGTACAATTTTTAAATTTTCATTATAGAATTGGGTCTTATGAGGAAAGTGGATATCCTTCTAAAAAACAGACATATAAATCTGTAGATATTGCTCTTTCCAACCTACCTGTTGTAGAGGATTCAGATAAATATACTATAACACTAGTCAATTCTCAAATTAAAAATCACATTTCCTTTTTCTATTGGAATGAATTCTATGACGGTATAGATTTTCACCCTCCATTTAACAGGGGTAAATCAACTACTAACTATAAAGGTGAGTTGGATATAAAATCAGAAGCTAAAATAGAGATAATTATTTATAAAACGAAGTAACTAATCTTTATAAGGGATTGTTTCAAGTATGTGATTGATAACCTCTAACCTTGCTTTTGGCTTGTTATTAGCATCTACAATCTTCCAAGGTGCATGTTCTGTATTAGTTACTTCGAACATTTTTTTCTTATATGTAGTATAT
>JBFHKR010000110.1:0-9090 GCA_041595255.1 Chlorobiota bacterium | reverse complement strand
GACAAGAATAAATTTCCTATTAGGAAAGATAAAGCGTAGAATATTGCTAGTTTACCACCTTTCTTTAGGATTTTCTCCCTATTCCAAGGCATACGGTTTAGTAATCTTTGCTTATTGGCGTTGCCTTCTATCCAATACTCTATTCTTCGGAAGACCATCTCCATAAAGATAGTTTGTGGACAGAACCAGCCACACCAAACACGACCCCACGCGGAGGTAAAAAGTACAATAAAAAGCACTAATGTTAGAAACCCTAAAGCTAGGATTATAAAATCTTGTGGCCAAAATATTGATCCAAATATGATGAACTTTCTTTCTACTAGATTGAACATCATCAATGGATTACCATTTATTCTTATAAATGGTGTAATAAAGAAAATAGCAAGTAAAAAATAGCTTACTAATTTTCTCTTATCGTATCTCTTACCTTGTGGTTTTTGTGGGTAAACCCACACTCTTCCTTTTTTACTTATAGTGGCTTGCGTGTCTCTGAACGAATCAGAAGCATCTATCACAGCACCACCAGGTTTTTTCTCTTCCGAGCCAGAAAAAGAAAGGTCTTCCATATTGACATATTTGCCTTTCTTTTTCTGGTTTTCACCACTAGGGTTACTTTTCTTATCCAAGGTATTTATTCTCCTTGATACTCTTCTCCCTCAGGTGCTTTACCGTTCGGGGGATTAGTATTTCTAAATTTCTGATCTATATAAGATGACACTTGAACAATCTTTTTAGTCTTTAGTATTGGCTCCCACGCTATCATACCCTTCTCAGGTACACCGTGTGTAATAGTATTAACTATGGATTTGAAATCTCCACCGTGCTTCCAAAATTTATCACCTAAATTAGGTCCAATACTACCTTCTCCTGTTTGACCGTGACAACTAGCACAGTTCATCTTATATATTTTCTCACCTTCAGCAATATCTTCTGCTGAGGTCATCAAAGCTATTTCGATTTGTGCTTGATCTCCATTATCACCACCACCATATAATTTCTCTGCAGCCGCTAATTCACTATGATATTCTTCTAATTGTGTAGGCCCCATTCCAGTGAATTCGAAATAAAATAGATACACAACAGCCCATATAATAGTTAGTACAAATAGACCAACCCACCATGTAGGCATAGGATTATCAAACTCCTGGATACCATCATAACTGTGGTCTAATAGTTTATCTTCTTCTTTTGACATTTTAATTTCCTCTCTGATTTATAACTTTGTTATCATTTAACGGGATATTTGCAGCGTCATCTACGTCTTCTTTTCTCAACATAAATGTACGCACTAAGATTAGGGTAAAGAACGTGAAGAACCCAAGTAATACAACTATTGGTAGTATCTCTAGATTTTCTACGCCTGATAAAATATTCTTAAACATTGGTTACCTCTTTTTTTATTGGACCTGATCTGCAGTAGAAGCAGCATTTCCTTTGATGTCAGTACCCAATCGTTGTAAGTACGCAATCATAGCAACTATTTGCTTGTTTGCCCCTACTTCGATTCCCGAATTTTTCAAGTCATTCACTATCTCAAACGCTTGTCTGTCATAATCTCTCATTACAAAGTTCTCATATCCACTAGAATATGGTACACCCATAGCTGTCATTAGTTTGATTTTCTTAACAGTCAAAGTAGTATCTACTTCATTTTCTGCCATATGAGGATATAGTGGCATCACTGAACCAGGTGACATTTTCTCCGGCTCCATCATGTGATAATAGTGCCAAGCATTATTATATTTCCCACCTATACGGTGTAAATCTGGACCCAAACGCTTAGAACCCCATTGGAATGGTCTGTCATAAACGAATTCACCTGATTTAGAGTATTCACCATATCTAGCTGTTTCAAATCTAAATGGTCTAATCATCTGAGAGTGGCAAGTATAACAACCTTCACTAACATATATATCTCTACCTTCTAGCTCTAGTGGAGTATATGGCTTAACAGAAGTGATAGTTGGAACATTTGATTCTATCATATACATTGGTATTACTTCGAAAAGTCCACCAACTACTACTACTACTGTACTAGCTATTATAAATGGTAATGGGCGACCTTCGATCCATTTTGATCTTTCCCACCATTTTACTTTACCATTTACAGCTTCTTCATGAGCTTCTTGATCTTTAAGAGCAATACCTTTACCTGTTTCTGTTTTAAGGAAAGATCCCCTCTTAGCAGTCATATACAAGTTGAATGCCATCAAAATAGTACCTAGTAAATAAATAGTACCACCTACTGAACGTACTATATACATAGGTATAATTTCAGTTACAGTTTCTAGGAAATTTGTATAAAGCAGTGCACCACTTGCATCAAATTGTTGCCACATAAGACCTTGAACTACACCAGCCCAATACATCGGAATAGCATAGAGTAATATACCTATAGTTCCTATCCAAAAATGCGCATTAGCCATTTTCTTAGAGAAAATTTCAGTATTCCACATCTTAGGGACTAACCAATACAATATACCAAATGTCAAAAAGCCGTTCCAACCTAACGCACCAATATGTACGTGGGCAATAGTCCAATCAGTATAGTGAGATAAAGCATTTACTGATTTCACTGATAACATTGGACCTTCAAAAGTGGCCATACCATAAGCAGTAATTGCCACTACCATAAATTTCAATATAGGTTCTTCTCTAACCTTGTCAAATGCACCTCGCAAAGTAAGTAGTCCGTTAAGCATACCTCCCCAAGACGGAGCTATAAGCATAAGCGAGAATACAGTACCAAGAGACTGCGCCCAACCAGGTAAAGAAGTAAATAGTAAGTGGTGAGGACCAGCCCATATATAAAGGAAAATCAATGACCAAAAGTGAATAATAGATAGTTTGTAAGAATAAACTGGTCTATTTGCTGCTTTTGGTAAGAAATAATACATTAGTCCTAAGAAAGGAGTCGTTAAGAAAAATGCAACCGCATTATGTCCATACCACCATTGTACAAGTGCATCTTGAACACCAGCGAAAACTGGATAACTTTTAGTAAGTGCTACTGGCAACTCTAATGAATTAACTACGTGTAGCAATGTCACTGTAACCCATGATCCTAAATAAAACCATATAGCAACGTACATGTGCTTTTCGCGACGCTTCATCAAAGTCATTATCATATTGATACCGAATGCTACCCAAACAAGGGCAATCATTATATCAATAGGCCATTCCAACTCTGCATATTCTTTACCAGTAGTAATACCCAATGGTAAAGTAATGGCTGCTGCAAGTATAATTAATTGCCATCCCCAAAAGTGGAAATTACTCAACATTGTACTCCACATCGAGGCTTTACAAAGCCGTGGGAGGGAGTAATAAACACCCATAAAGATTGCATTACCCACAAACGCAAATATTACTGCATTCGTATGTAATGGTCTAAGTCGACCAAATGTTAGGTATTCTAAGTTGATACCCATACTTTGGTAAAAAGTTGGCCAATATAGTTGTATAGCTATCAATACACCTACAAGCATACCCACTATACCCCAGATAACTGTGGCAAGTACGAATTTCTTAACTATGACATTGTCATATAAGAAGGATTCTATTTTGCTTTCATTAGTACTCATTTATACTATCCTTTATAAATTGTAATTATTTATTTTTTATCTTCTATTTCGTCAAAAAGTATTCTCACAGCAGGAGTATATGTGTCCTTGAATTGGTCTTTCTTGACAGACCTAACAAACAACACGAGGAAAAGTATTGCTATAAAAAGACTTATAATAATTAGTGCTACTAAGGCAAACATAGTTAGTGCCGTTTATATTTTTATTCAATACTAAATTAATAATAAAAATCAATAATTCCAATAATCAAGACTCTTTTGTCTTTAATTTATTTTGTACTTAAACCATTATAAAAAGAGGACTTAATATGTCCTCTTTTAGTAATCTATTTCAATATTAAGTGGTTAGAAAATAGGTCTTGTTTAGTCTTCTATTATAAATTTTTCTAAAAAAAATATTTAGTAAACGAAGATTTTTAGTCTACTCTAATCTTTTAGAAGAATTATTAAATTCAACCTAAAAATTATTTGGCAAGCAACTTGCAATACTTCTTTTGTGACAGTATTTTTATGAATTATTGGCTATAATTAGACAATTGGCTTTACTAGATAACCCAACTTTAAACAGATTGAAGAATAGTGTTCTTTCACCAATCTTTAACAATCCAGATATTGTTTTAGCAGGTGGTGTATTACTCATTCTTGCACTTCTATTATTGCCATTACCGCCGTTTGCTTTAGATTTATTCCTGACGCTCAATATAGCCCTTTCAGTAATGATACTAATGGTGGCGGTTTACCTTGTAAAGCCTTTAGAATTTTCAGCATTCCCTGCTATACTACTTATCACTACTATGCTCCGATTGGGGCTTAACGTGGCCTCCACTCGACTTATATTGGGCGAGGGTGAAGCTGGTAAGATTATACACGCTTTTGGTGATTTCGTAGTTGGTGGTAATATAGTCGTGGGGATTATAATATTCCTTATACTCTTAGTCATTAACTTTATAGTAGTTATAAAGGGTTCTACCCGTATAGCAGAAGTTTCTGCCAGGTTTACATTGGACGCTATGCCAGGTAAGCAAATGAGTATAGATGCCGATCTGAATGCTGGATATATAGATGAGCAAACTGCAAAATCTAGAAGAGATGAGCTAGCACATGAAGCTGACTTTTTCGGGTCTATGGATGGTGCCGCTAAGTTCATAAAAGGTGATGCAATAGCTGGCATTATTATCACTATAGTCAACTTGATTGGTGGGTTTGCCATAGGTATGTTGCAGCGAGATATGTCTTTTGCAGATGCAATTTCTACTTATTCTACTTTAACAATTGGTGATGGATTAGTATCACAAATCCCGGCTCTGCTTATTTCTGTTGCAGGTGGTTTGGTAGTTACTCGCTCGGGTGCACGGGACCAATTGGAAACAGAATTTGGGCAACAATTCGGTGCTAAACCAAGAGCACTCTATGTAGCAGCTGTTGCTTTGTTCCTTATTGGTTTACTCCCAGGTTTTCCATTTATTCCTTTTACGATAATAGCAACTATTATTGGGGCAATTGCTTATAATAGAACTAACGCTATCAAACGAAAAGCTGATGAGGAAATGCGCGATGGGTTGCAAGCTGCAGAAGAAGTTGAGAAACCAAGTGAGTCACCTGTTGAAGATTTATTAAAAGTTGACCCGGTAGAAATAGAGCTAGGTTATTCGCTTATTGCTCTTGTTGATGAGGCGCAGGGTGGCGATGTATTCAAACGAATAACAAATGTCCGCAAGCAGTTAGCGACTGAATTGGGGATTATCCTCCCACCTGTTCGTGTACGAGATAATCTACAATTAGACCCTGAGAATTATATAATAAAAATACGTGGTAATGAAGTTGCTTCTAACTTCCTATTTCCTAATATGCTATTGGCTATGAATCCAGGTACAGCTGAAGGTGAGCTACGTGGAAAACACGTAACCGAACCTGTATTCGGATTACCAGCCAAATGGATAGACCAAAACGAAAGAGAAAATGCTGAGATTATGGGTTATACCGTAGTCGAATCTGCCACTGTACTTACCACTCACTTGACTGAAATATTAAAACGTAACTCAGACAAACTATTAACTAGACAAGATACTAAGCAACTTATAGATAATCTGAAAGAAGACTACCCTGCTCTAACAGATGAGATTTCTCCAGATAATCTACCACTTTCTACTATTCAGAAAGTGTTACAAAATTTATTAGAAGAAGGAATACCTATTCGTGATTTACCTCTTATTTTAGAGTCTTTACTTGAGTACTATAGAGTTACCCAAAACATAGAAGTACTTACGGAATATGTGAGACACAATCTGTCTGAAACAATTAAAACATTGTATGAAGATCAAGACGGCGTAGTACACGCAATATCACTAGACCCCGAAATAGAAGATAGTATAACACAGTCACTACAAAAAAGTGGCGGTAACCAGATAAGTCCGTCAATGGGTCTTTCACCTGAGTTTATATCGCGTGTCAAAGAAGGAGTATCAAAAGCTATTGACGATACCACTATAGCAGGACATCTGCCTGTAGTTATTTGTTCGGCGCAGGTGCGACCATATTTCAAAAAAATGATACAGACAACTTTCCCTGTTGTCAGTGTTATTAGCTATTCAGAATTGCCTTCGGATACTGATATAGAAATACTTAGTAGTGTTAATATTTTAGAACAAGTACAATAATTCAAATATTTTCATTATTTTCATCTTCTTAGAATATGAAAATCAAAAATTATTATAGAATACTTGGGTTAGAAAGCTCTGCCACCTCCGATGAAATACGGATGGCATATAAGCGTTTGGTACGAAAATACCACCCTGATTTGCACCCCGATGATAAGAAAGTACAACGAGTTTTCGGTGAGATTAAGGAAGCCTACGAAGTACTAGGAGACCTAGACAAACGCTTAAAATACAACCTACTACTTAGTAAATCCAAAAAGCTAATGGACGAAGTTACACGCCGCGAATACGAAATGAATAAGAAGAAGTAGAAGTTTAATTTAACTTCCTTTGCATATATCAGATATTATAATTAATTTTATACCAAATGGTATAATACCTTTTGGTAAAACTAATTTTATAGTAAATGGTATAAAATATGAAAAAGTCTCCATTCGTATATGGCGTAACAGTACGTGATGCTGCCTTCACTAACCGTGAGGATGAAATAAAGCGACTAAAAAGTAATCTACTGAATAATATCAATACGACGATTATTTCTCCTCGCCGATGGGGTAAGACTTCTCTTGTAGAAAAAGTATCAAAACAAATAGCTAACAAGAATTCGAAAATCAAAGTCGTAAACCTTGACTTATTTGCGACATCTTCGCAAAGAGAATTCCTAGAAGTCTTCGCAAGCGAGATAGTCAAAGCTTCTTCCAATAAGCTAGACGACTGGATTGATTCTGCTAAGAATCTATTGAAATCTATTACCCCTTCTATATCATTGGGAGTTGAGCCAATGACAGATTTTAACTTGCAGTTCAATTGGAATCAGCCCGCAAAAAATATAAAGGAAATACTCGATTTACCCCAGAAACTAGCAGAAGAAAAAAATATAAAATTCGTTATATGTATTGATGAATTTCAGAACTTAGCTTCGTTCGATAATTTCGAACAATTTGAGAAGAAAATGCGCTCGGCTTGGCAAAGGCAAACTAATGTCACTTACTGTCTGTACGGTAGTATGAGACACATGATGCTTGATATATTTGATAATTCATCACGACCTTTTTATCGGTTTGGGGATATTATTCTATTACCCAAAATCAGTACTAAAAAATGGATTGATTTTATTGTCAAAGGATTCGCTAATACAAAAAAGGAAATTTCACCAGAGTTAGCAAAATCTATAGCTGAGGAAATGGATAATCACCCTTGGTACGTGCAACAATTATCGCATTATACTTGGCTGAACACTAGCAGAAAAGCGACTAACCGTAACCTCGACGAAGCTATAGATGAACTATTAACTACAAACTCTCCATATTATCTACTAGAGACAAGTAGTATCAGTAGAACTCAGCTGAATCTACTAAAGGCTATTGCTAATAATGAAGAGCAGCTAACTAGCAAATCAACTATGGATGAATATGATCTGGGTAGCCCCAACAACGTAACAAAAAACAGAAATACTCTAATGGAAAAGGATCTGATTCACCAAAGCGAAAACAAATATATATTCTTAGACCCAGCATTTGGGTTGTGGTTCAGAAGGGAATTTGTAAAGTGATTCACTTTATACCAAAAGGTATAATACCGAATGGTGTAAAATATTTTATACTAAATGGTATAAATATAAGTCGCTTTATTTCTTTAAAAATAGATTTTCAGAAACATTTACACCTAACATAATCCAACGACCAGGTAGTTGAACACCTAGAATGTCAGAATAGTCCTTATCAAATATATTCTTGACAGATAAATATAAATTAAATGGTCCGTAGAAATATGAATATGTAAACTTCGCATCCATAACGAAGTACTCTGGAGTCAAACCAAACTCTATTGATTGGTCTTCTGTTACATCACGTTTGCGGTAGATTGCATCAGTCGATATTTTGAATTGTTCGTTTATTATATAAAAAAGACCTGCTGAGAAATTCAGCCCAGCTGCATTAGTAATATACTTAGAGCTCACATCATCAGCAACAGTTATATCCAATATATTACCACCAACATACCAATTGAAATTCTTTAAGCCATATTTACCAAAATCATGCCCACTTATCTTAAACTCTATTCCCTTTACTTGCAATTCTGCTAAGTTCTGAGCATATAGATAGTCGAATGTAGGATCTAAGTTTTGATTGTTAGTTATCTCACTACCTTTCTTGAAGCCATAATCTATTATGTTTTTCGAATCGCGCATATATCCCGTTAGGTTCAGCGATATTTTCTGTGCTAATTGTATATCAGTTCCTGCTTCGTAGTTCCAAGATATTTCAGGAAGTAAATCTGGATTTCCTAGGTTTCTACCGGCTGAGAGTATTCCTTCCAATCCTGTAGATACATATCTCTCCGTATAGTCTGGTGTACGTATAGAACGGCCTGCATTTGCTCTTATCTTTACCTTATCGGTTAGGTAAAAGTTCGCTCCAAAAGAAGGTACTATTTCCCAATTATTAGTTGGTAAATACTCTCCTCTAAGCCCTGCATTTATATTGAAATCAGAATTGAAATCATGAACACCAACCGTATATAATCCAAGTTGTTGTTGGCTTCTATCACCTCTATCTGTGCTTCGCATATTATTGAACTGCAGCTCTGTTCCGAACGTCATAGCAGTGCTTTCACCCAACTTTATCTGGTCGTGTATATTCAGATCTCCGCTAATTGTTTTATGATTATTAGGTGTAAATGCAGGATTAAATACGAAATCATCTGAAGTATATATTAGACCTAGATTGGCTGTTATATCGTGTCCTTCGTAACTACTTATTCTCAATTTAGTCTGCCCATAGTATCTTCCTATTTGCTCATTCGATTTATCTAATGGTGAAGCAGTATAGAAATATCTAGCATCAAATT
>JBFHKR010000109.1:0-9095 GCA_041595255.1 Chlorobiota bacterium | reverse complement strand
TGGTAAGTGACGCAGGAACTCCATTGATATCTGATCCAGGATTTCCATTGGTACGTAAGTGTAGAGAAGAAGGAATAGATGTGATTGCTTTACCTGGTGCTAGTGCATTTGTGACTGCTTTAAGTGCATCTGGTTTCCCTTCTCACCAATTTAAATTCCTCGGATTCGTCCCTAATACTAAGGGACGAAAGAAATTTATAGAATCCCTGCTACAAGAGAGCGGCACGTTAGTCATGTACGAATCACCGAACAGAGTGAAAAGATTTATGAAAGACCTGAATAAGATGAAAGAAGAAGATTTCAATATCTGTTTGGCAAGAGAGCTGACAAAGAAGTTCGAAGAATATATATTCGATACAATAGAAAATATACAAACTCGGCTTAATGAATTGACACTCAAAGGCGAATTTGTTATAATTATAGATATGAATAAAAAATAGCAAGTTTTTAAATTTTAATAATAATTACGTAAATTTAAGTTTTTTTCAGCGGTGGAAATATGTTTATTACATTCGAAGGGATAGATGGTTCAGGAAAAAGCACTCAGATATTGCTACTAAGAGAGTACTTAGTTAAGAATGGGCATAAAGTAGTTACATTAAGAGAACCAGGTGGAACTGAGTTATCCGAATATATCAGGGCTGTCCTATTGAATAAAAAGTTAGAAGTATCGGACATATCAGAACTGCTATTATTCCAAGCGGCTAGAGCAGATTTGGTTAAGACAATAGTCCAACCATCACTTGAGCAAGGAAGGATAGTGCTAAGTGATAGATACTTTGACTCTACTACAGCATATCAAGGTTACGGTAGAGGAATTGATATGGAAATTATCGAAAAAAGTAACCAAATAGGTAGTTTAGGTGTCTTACCAGATATGACTTTTTACCTAAACATAGAAAGAAGTGTAGGACTGAATAGAGATATAGAAAAAGTTAGGGATAGAATGGAGCTTTCGGGCGATGAATTCTACAATAAAGTAATAAATGGTTATAATGAGCTAGCAAAAAAAGAGTCTAGATTCGTAACTATAGATGGCAACCAAGATGTAAAAACTATTCATGCTCTAGTTGTAACAGAAGTTGAAAAATTAATTAATAAATAAGTTTAAGAGGAATTGGGTGAGAAATTTAAAATTAATGTTGGTGCTGATCATATTAACAGCATTCACTATAAAAACTGAAGCAAAAGAATTCGACGCTTCCGAATTTGTGTTAAAGAATAACAAAAACAGTTTAGTTCAGTCTGACTTAAACCGTTATGACTTTGATATTTTAGATACTAAAGCTAAAGAGATATTCAACTCTGGAGCTACTCATATAGTAATAAATAATTTTCCAATCAGACCTGACTATTCTGTCAAATTAGTTCTTTCGAAACACAATAGTGCATTTTCGAATGATATCAATATCAAGTATTTCAAAGATGGAAAAAAAGTAGATTACAAATCTAAAAATAATGCTAGATACTATGGACATATTGACGGTCAGCCGAATTCTGATGTTTATATTTCATATTCTAGTCTAGGTCTTATCGGATTTATCCAAGATGTAGCTGGCCAAATGTATGATGTGTCATCTGATTTATCTAGTTTGGGAGGTGTTAAAATACCTCATAATGTGTCAGAAACAACTATTGGTTTGTTGAACGAAAAGGCTTCAGAAGTTTGTGGAATGGATGAATTTTCTGATTTTCAACCAGAGCTAATTGATTTTCATGATCATGATAAAAATAACGAAGTACAGAAAAATGATCTTTACGAGGTAAAGATTGCAGCTGACGGTAATTTCGAATTATATATAATGTTTAGTTCATTTGTAATGGGCACTAGTAGAAATAATTGGGAATCTTGGTTTGAGTCGATGACTTCTGAACAGCACGAAGAAGCACTACAAAGAACGATCGACTATATAGAGAATGTGATGTCAGCAGTATCGAGAATATACACAAGAGAAGCTGCTGTAATAATAAAAGTTAGTGATATTACTATTTTTAATGACCCATTCCAAGATCCATACTATAGTAACTTCGGAGAAGGTCTACAAACTAAGCTAAGTTCTATGAGAAATATATGGCTTGCTCGTCCGAATGAAGCGAAAGATAGAGTATTGGCGACGTTATTCTCTGATAATTCTAGACAACCATCAGGTTCATCAACTTTAGGTATTGCTTACTCAGGTCAAAATTATAGTGGTACACTATGCAATACGAATCAAGGCTATTCAGCACTCGGTATGGTCGGAAGAGTAGAGTTTCCAAGAGTAACATTCTCTCAGGACGTTCAAGTAGCGGCTCATGAGTTTGGTCATAATTTCGGATGTCCTCATACACACTTCTGTGGTTGGCCACAAATGGGTGAAAGTATTATTGACTCATGCGTTTCTGCTTCTTTAGCTGATGACGCATATTGTATTTCTAATAATGATAGAAGAACTAAGCCGAATGGCACGATTATGAGTTATTGTCATTTTGGTGGTGGAATTGAATTCAAATTTCATCCTCGAATGGTAGAAAGAATAAGAAAATCTGCAAAAGATGCTTTGAAGAGTTGTGTTACAATACCAAAAGAACCAGTAGTAAGACTAGTACGCCCAATAGGTGGAGAAGAATATTTCGCTGGCTCTCAAGAAACAATTGCATTCAATGCAGCTAATGTGAGTACTTCCAAACTATTCTACTCAAGCAACAGAGGTGAGACATGGAATGAGATTGGCGAAGCAAATACAGACAAAGATACTCTATATACTTGGACAATACCTTCGAATGTAGGTACTCAATATATGGTTAGAATAGAATCTGCTAATGATCCATCTGTATTTGATCAAAGTGAATTATCTTTTAATGTCACAGATTTTTCTATAGTTGCAGATTTTCCTAAACCAGGACAAAGGTTAGGATATCTTACGAAACATAGAATTAGTTGGGTCAGATATAATGTAGGTGAAGTAAATATCAAATTATCTACGAACAATGGAGAAAGTTTTGAGAGCATTGGTAGTGGTGATATTAGTTCACTTAACAATGTTGATTTTCCAGATATTGCAACTGATAAGGCTATTTTACTTGTAGAGTCAAAAGAATTCCCTAATGTAAACCTTACTGTTCCTTTTACTTTAGGTAAAGAAACAGTTGATTTTTCGAGTCCAATGACGAATGATACTTTGAATTCTAACTTAAAAAAGCATACTATAAAATTCAATACTGATTTTGTGAATAGTGAATTTGAGTTATACTACAGAGCTGATCAGTCGGGCGAATGGAAACAGATAACTAAGTTTAATAACAAAGTTGACTTGCAAAATAATCAATTTGTTTGGGATTTTGATGCAACTATAGTACCAGGACAGTTGGGAGAGTTGAGAGCTCAAGTCACAGGTAATGACACGCCAATTGGTGAAACTGGAGTATTCTATTTCGAGGGGCTATCTAGCGTTGGCAAATCGTATTCAAATATGTTTACTATAGAATCAATTGTGCCTAATCCAGCTGGTAATACATTTACTTTAACTGTAAACAATTCGAGAAACCATTTAGTGAGAACCAATATTAGGATAGTTGGCTATGATGGTAGAGTATATCAAACAATAGGTGATAAATATTATGGAACTGGTCAAACACCTTTAGAAATAGATATTACTGAACTGCCAACTGGTACTTATTATGTAATGATAGAGACGGATAAATACAAAGACGTTCAACAACTAAAAGTTGTTAGATAGTTTTAATAGAATTTTAGTTAATTTCCGCAATTGAAATTGTTTCGATTGCGGATTTTTTTTTGGGATAATCATATATGATAAACAAACTAATTACAAAGACTTTACCTCTATTTCCTAAGTCCTTCATCTATTTATTTGCAAAGAAATATATAGCAGGAGCAACCCTAGAGGAAGCAGTCAAAGTTTGTAAATTACTAGAAGCTAAAGGAGCTTGTACAACGATAGACACTTTAGGTGAATTCGTTAATTCGAGACAACAAGCTACAAAAGAAACAGAGATGAGCTTTGCTGTTTTAGATGCTATAAAAGAAAATTCTTTGAATTCGTATTTGTCAATAAAACCGACATCATTGGGATTAGAAATAGATTTTGATTTCGCTTATAGCAATATCAAAAGTATAGTTGCTAAGGCCAAAGAACTTGGTTTATTTGTAAGATTAGATATGGAAAATACTCCGTACACAACTAAGACATTAGATATCTACAAAAAGTTAAGAGCCGAAGAATTCGACAATGTAGGTTTTGTAATACAAGCTTACCTAAAACGAAGTATGGACGACATAAAAGCTTTGAGTAAATTTGCTCCTAGTACTAGGCTTTGTAAAGGAATATACAACGAATCACCTTCTTTAGCGTATAAGGATAGAGAAAAGATACGTGATAATTACAAAGAATTATTAAAGTATATGTTTGAAAATGGTTACTACACATGTATAGCTACTCATGATGATTTGCTTTTAAATTATGCTGAGAATATGATCAAAGAGAAAAAAATCCCAAAAGATAAATATGAATTTCAAATGTTACTAGGTGTAACTGAATCCCTAAGAGCAAAACTTATCGCTAATGGACACAAAGTAAGAGTTTATACGCCGTATGGTATAGATTGGTATGGATATTCTATAAGAAGACTTAATGAAAACCCACAAATGGCTGGTCATATTGTAAAATCAATATTCACTAGAAAATGAGAACTCTCTTATTAGTAATTACTTCTTTAATATTACTCACGAGTTGTGGTTCTAATAATGAAATTACTATAGGTACTTTTAACATTGCCTGGCTAGGAGATGGATTAGATGATAAAGAACCTAGAACTAAAGATGACATAAGAAATATAAATCAAGTCATCACAGCTATCAATGCAGACATATTAGCTTTGCAAGAAATAGAAAACTCAAAAGCAATTCAAAATATAGTTGATACTACGAAATATAATATATTTATTTCTTCGTATCCAAAGGAGCAGAAAACTGCCCTTATAATCAGCAAGAAAATACAAGTCTTGAATACTTACCAATTAGATGCAATATCCTTAGGGAATGAAGATCTTAGACCAGGTCTTGTAGCTTATTGTAAGCATAATGGATATGATTTCTTTGTTGGTTCATTCCACTTCAAATCTACTTCTAGATACGATGATACCCCTTTTAAAAAGTCTAGGAGTTTTGATATAAGGAAAGAACAATCATTAATCTTGGTAGATGAAATAAAGAAACTAATACTCGATAAAAAAGACGAGGATGTGATATTGCTAGGTGATTTCAATGATAATCCCTCTAAAAACAATAGTAACATTACCGCTCTCGAAAATGATGAATTCGATTTTTTGACTAGTGATATGATGAGCTGTAAATACTCAATTTGGAAATCAATAGATCATATAATAGTAAGTAAACCTATTAAAAACAAAGTCGTTGCATCTACTCTTGCTATGATAGATATAAATACTATGTTTGATGAGAATGAAGCTAAAAAAGTTTCAGATCATTGTCCTATAATAGTAAAAATTGATTTTAATAAATAAATATTATTTTAATAAGAATTCAGTTCTTCTATTATTAGCCCTTCCGTCATTAGTATTATTATCTGCTATCGGTTTAGTATCACCGTGACCAGTGAAACTTATTCTATTATCATCTATGCCAAGAGCTACAAGTTCATTTTTGACAGTTTCAGCTCTTTTGTCAGATAGTTTCAGATTGTATTCTGGATTACCAGTGTTATCAGTATGGCCGTGTAATTCGATTTTCAGTGTCGGATTAGATTTCATATAATCTGCTAACATTTTTACTGCATTCTTTGATTCTTTTTTCATCGTCGATTTATCGTGGTCAAAAAGAACATTGAGTAATACCAAACTACCTACAGGAGGAGTGTTATTATAACTATATTCATCGATATACTCTTTACCGTCTATACATATTTTTAATTTTAATTTGTGCTCACCAAAACTATCTACATCATATTCAATAAGATAATAGTTATTTAATCTAGTATATACATCCTCAAAAACATAATTAAATTCGTGTGTAAGATAAATATGATGATATATTCCATAAGTCCTATTAGCAATTTCTTGAAGCATTTTTTCATCTACATTATACCCGTAATCAACCGTCGAAACAAATATATTTTTCTCTCTTGCTGATTTGACTACATCATCTATCCCAAGTTTTGAAGAGTTGTCATATCCATCAGTAAAAACCACAACAGCTCTTTTATGAGTTAGTGGCTCATTTTCTAATGTAGACACGGCCTTTATAATTGCATCTTTAGTAGCTGTTAGATTACCATATCCTTGTAATCCATTAATCTGATGAGCTAGTTTTAAAGTATTTTTATCTTTATCTGGACCTGCGTGTATTGCTATTTTATTATCATATCGGATAAGGGTTATTCTATCCTGTTCTCTTTTGTTTTCAATTAGTTTTTGAACAGCAATTTGCATATTCTTTGCTCTTTCTTCACCCATAGATCCAGAATGATCCATAACAATTGCCAAGCTTATTGGAGAGCTATTTACATCTTTGTATTCAACAATCCCTGATTTAATTACCTTCTCACCCAATGAAGTAGAATCGATTATCTCACACCAAATATCTTTTTTATTACTAGCATTTGTCAGCAAAGTATTATTATCATTAATCAGATGAACGAATGCAGTAGTTTTGTTGCCCTCATATCTTACATTACTTATATTAATTTGTAATGAGTCTTTTCCACTCTTATCAAATTCAGTTTTATTAGTTACAAATATTGGGTTATATCCAACAGGAGGGATATCATCTGCTACATAATTTTCACCATTATTTTGGAGAGTTTTACAAGAAGCTAAAAGAATTAATATTAATATAAATAAAACAATTTTTTTCATTTTTCTAATTTGATTTATTAATGTAATTCACAAATTAATAGAATTGAAAAACAAAACAAAGAAAATCTAGTATAGTAAGGGATTGTTTTAAAAGATGATTCTCCTATATTCATACAAATAAATTTTACTTTTTTTTTTGATAAACTGAATTGTTATATTGTTTTATAAATGATATAAATATCCGAAATATGAAAAAAAAAGCGATTAGCATTACTAAAATGTCAGGAGAGAAAGCTCATTTCGATGAATCAAAGTTAATAAATTCGTTAGAGAGGTCAGGAGCATCAGATGAAACGATTTTCTACATAACAAATAATATAAAAGACTTACTTTTCGATGGTATAAGTACTAAAGAAATATATAAAAAGGCATTCCAATTATTAAGGAAATCCTCACGTCCTACCGCAGCGCGGTATAAACTGAAAAAAGCTATACTAGAGCTTGGACCTACAGGTTATCCATTTGAAAGATACATTGGCGAAGTATTGCAGCATCAGGGATTCTCAATTCAAGTTGGGACAATAGTTAAAGGTCATTGTGTCAATCATGAAATAGATGTAATAGCAACAAAAGATAATAAACACTACATAATAGAATGTAAATTTCATAGTGATCAAGCTAGAAAATGCGATATTAAAATTCCACTTTATATAAAGTCTAGATTCGACGATGTAGAAAAAGAAAGAAAGAAAAAGTCTGAAAATAACGGGAAAATATATAAAGGTTGGATATTTACTAATACTAGATTTACAACCGATGCTATACAATATGGCAACTGTTCGGGATTGGGATTAGTTAGTTGGGATACGCCACACGGTAGCAGTCTCAGAGAAAGAATAGATATATCCGGATTATATCCTATCACAAGTTTAACATCAATTACTAGTAGGGAAAAACAATTGTTAATAGAGCAAGAAATAGTTTTATGTACTCATTTGTGCGAAAATCCTGATTTATTAAATCACATTGGAATAAAACATTCAAAACAAAAAGCCATACTCAAAGAAGCAAGAGAATTATGTAGGAGAATTAACTAAAATGAGTCAAAAACTTAATATACATTTTCTAGGTGCTGCAGGCACTGTAACTGGTTCCAAATATTTAGTTGATACTGGTGACAGAAAAATACTTATCGATTGTGGAATGTTTCAGGGTCTAAAAAAATTGAGACTGTTAAATTGGAATTACCCACCCGTAAAAGTCTCAGATATAGATATTATCTTATTAACTCACGGTCATGCGGACCACTCAGCCTTTTTACCAAGATTAGTTAATATGGGATTTAATGGACATATTAGAGGAACAAATCCTACTTTAGATATAGCATCGATAATTATAAGAGATAGTGCTAAAATCCAAGAAGAAGAAGCTGAAAGGGCTAATAGAGAAGGCTATTCGAAACATGAAATTGCTGAACCACTTTATGATATGATGGACGCAGAGAATGCAATCTCTCGATTCAAATCGCTAGATGAAGGCGTATGGATTGAATTATTTCCAGAGATAAATGTACGGTTTCAATATAACGGACATATATTAGGTTCGACTTTTATAGAACTAGAAGTCAAAGGTGAAATTATTGTTTTCTCTGGTGATGTAGGCAGGAAAAACGACTTATTGTTAAAATCACCGAAGAAACCACAAAAAGCAGATTATTTACTTGTAGAATCTACTTATGGTGATAGAATTCATGATAATTTAGATCTTGAAGTTGAGTTAAGCAAACTAATTCATCACACTTATGAAAAAAATGGGACTCTTATAATACCTAGTTTTGCTGTAGAAAGAGCACAAACACTAATGTATATACTTTGGCAATTGAGAGAAAAAGGAAAAATACCTATGATGCCAATGATAATGGATAGTCCAATGGGTAACAATGTATTGGAAGTATTCAAAGATCATAAAAGCTGGCACAAATTGAGTGTAGATGATAGTAGAAAAATGTGTAATGCTTTTAAAATTGTAAAGGATTTCAGAGAAACTCTTAATATTATGGATAATAAGCAACCCAAAATAATAATTGCTGGAAGCGGAATGGTTACTGGAGGAAGGGTTTTGAATTACTTAACTGAATATATAGAAGACCCCACTACAACCGTTATGCTTGCTGGATACCAAGCTGAGGGTACTAGGGGCAGGCAACTATTAGAAGGTGCATCAGAAGTTAAAATATACGGAAAGTATTATAATGTAAAAGCAGAGATATATAATTTAAC
>JBFHKR010000108.1:0-9120 GCA_041595255.1 Chlorobiota bacterium | reverse complement strand
TAGCAGGAATAGTCGGAGTAAAGAAATTCCAATATGATATTTGGGGTGATACGGTAAATACCGCATCGAGAATGGAGAGTGCCGGAGAAGTTGGTAAAGTTAATATAAGTCAAAGTACTTATGAATTGCTAATAAATGACCCAGACTTTATATTCGTTCACAGAGGTAAAATCAATGCCAAAGGTAAAGGCGAAGTCGATATGTATTTTGTGGAGAGGGTAACATTACGGCAGTAGTTAAAAGCTAGAATTTCCCCTTTTTAAGCGAAGCAAAAGAGGAGTGGACTGCGAAACAGGACGGGGTGTTAAAAAAAATAGAACAGCCAAAGAGAAATAAAGTATAAAATTAGTCGGAAGAATCAGATAATAACAAATTCTGTGGCTACTTAAATACCCCGTCCACGCCATAGGCGTGGCCACCCATTTTGGAAAAAGGGGAATTTCATTATAAAAGCGAAGTTGATGTGTATTATGTAGAATTAAAGAGATTATCTTCACTTATTGATATAGCATTTAATTACACGAAACTTAATCTTTCAATTGTAGTTTCGAATTTCTTGTTATTCGGATAATGTAGTTTACCCGTATTGTCAGTAGTTGGTATATTCGGCTTATTATAAATTTTAAAATTTGGGCTAGAAACAACAAATTTGAAAATAACATCGTTGATTTCTTTTTCCTCAACTCCGTTTAAGCTCATCTCACGGATTATTCTTCCCGTAATATTCTCAAGTAAATCACTACCTATAAATGACATCACTTTCTGTAGTTGCTTAATTATTAGATCTTTATCTATTGACATAATGTGTTCCTTTACACTTGTTATAAAAGCATAAACGAAACCATTTCGTCTTGCAACTCGAAGTGAACTTCGAATGTAAATTAACCACGTTCTTACCCCCTTTAAATTGTCTTTTGTAAAGAATCGAGATACTTATTTTCAAATACAAAAATCCGATTTATATTCTCCAACGTAAGTATGCCATAATAAATATTATTTTTCACAATAAATAGGTGACTTCATGAAAAAAACCCTTGTTATTATTTGTTTACTCTTATTTAGCTATAATGCTAAAGCGGATTTAGGATTTGGATTAATATTGGGTGAACCAACTGGTATCACATTGAAATCAAGAACTGGTACTAGTAATGATTTGATCTTCAACTTAGGGCTTAGAAGTCATTATGGTGGAGTTAGATTTGACGGTATATATACTTTTAATTTCCCTAATGCTTTCAATAGTAGAGACTTTGAGCTTTATGCTGGGATCGGGGCAGTAGTTGCGACTGGAGAAGGTCATAGCTTTTTCTATGGAAAACATAAACATGATAATGATGACTTTAACTTAGGTCTAAAAGGATTGTTTGGTATCAATTTCAAAGCTAGTAGAAACTTTGAAATATTTTTAGAGCTTGGTCCATTGATAGGAGTTACTCACGGTGTAGGAGCCGATATGGAAGGTGCTATAGGATTTAGGTTCTACCCTTAATAAAGATTTATTCTAATTTTTGATATGAACTAGATTTATCTAGTAAATATATCCAATTACTTTACACCCAACTGAACCCCAAATAATCGCTTCCCGATTATATTCTAAAAGGATTTTTCTCAGTTGGGTGATTTATTTTATTCAAACCTTTCGAGCTTCATTCCTTGATAAAAAAAGTAAAACAAGCCTCTTAATACTAACATTAATTATATTTCAAATAAAAGAAAAACGGTGAGTTGTTATGTATTTTGTATATTTAAAATCTTAGTTTTTTACAGAATTAAATTTTATCTTAGTGAGAATGTAATGTTTCTACGTATCTGTCTTTTACTTACAACTATACTGATAATTGCCTCCTGTAAAAATAATAAACAACATACAGATAATAATGAAGTAGAAACAATTCAAATATTCGAATCCCCAATCATAGTTTACCAAAGTAACTTACCAGATTCATCTAGACCAAAGTCAATTATTGTCAAAGATATGCCTAACGCTAGATCCATAACAATACCTACTAAAGAACTAGATTACAGCTATATAAACTCAAACAATAAAAAAATAGACCTAACACTTACTCCTCCTACTATTACTCCAACAGCAGTATTGACTGACAACAAAGGAGTCCCAATATCCGATTCGTTAGGTAATAATTTTACTATGGGTAACGGAGGTATCTCTCATTTCACCAATTTCACTACCAATGATGGACTAGCTCTAGATGGCATTAGTTGCTCAGTAATGGACAATGAAGGAAATATATGGTTCGGTACTCAAGGTGGCGGAGTGAGTAAATACGACGGATACACTTTCACGACTTATACTACAGCGCATGGATTAGCAAACAACTCCGTTATGAGTATAGCAGCAGATAGCAAAGGCAATATATGGTTCGGTACAAACGGTGGTGGTTTGAGTAAATTCGATGGTCATAATTTTCGAACTTTTACTACTAATGACAACTTAGCGAACAATAGTATTTACAGTATGACCGAAGACAGTAAGGGCAATATGTGGTTTGGCTCTTATGGTGGTGGAGTTAGCAAATATGACGGTAAAAAATTCAAAACTATTAGCACTAAAGATGGTCTTGCTGATGATTTCATAATGGCTATCAAAGAAGACAGCAAAGGTAATGTTTGGTTTGGCACTAACGGAAAAGGGTTGTCGAAATACGATGGCAAGAAATTCGAAACTTTCACTAAAGATGATGGATTAGCTAGCGATTGGATAAGAAGTATAACCGAAGACAGCAAGGGTAATCTCTGGCTAGGAACTTATGGTGGTGGAGCGAGCAAATATGACGGAAAGGACTTCACAAACTACTCCACGGAAAGTGGTTTAGCTAGTAAGTTAGTGATGAGCATAGTAGAAGCCAAAGACGGTAAACTATGGTTCGGAACTAATGGATATGGTGTCAGCTCATTCGATGGGAAAAAGTTCAAAAGCTTTTCTACAAAGCAAGGACTGACCAATGACCGAGTTTGGACTATTACAAAAGACAAAGGCAACAACTTATGGTTTGGGACATTTGGCGGAGGAGTTAGCCGATTCGAAGGTGAAGCATTTACCAAATTTGACGAGTCTATCGGATTAGCTAATAGTACCGTTTTTTGTATAAATGAAGACAAAAAAGGCAATATGTGGTTCGGTACGAACGGCGGCGGAGTAAGTAAATATGATGGTAAAGAGTTTACCAATTACTCAAGCAAACAAGGCATTGCCGACAGAGTTATAATGGCAATAGAAGAAGACAGCCAAGGGCTTCTCTGGTTTGGGACTAATGGAGGTGGAGTTACTAGCTTCGATGGGAAAGCATTCACTAGCTACTCAACTACGCAGGGGCTACCGAGCAATCAGATATTCGCAATCCGTGAAGACAATGATAAAAATCTCTGGTTCGGTACTTACGAAGGTGGAGTTGTAAAATATGACGGCAGGTCCTTCACAAACTACACTACCACTCAGGGGCTTGCAAACAACTCCGTATGGAGCATATTTAAAGATAGTCAGGGCAATATGTGGTTCGGTACTTTGGGGGGCGGAGTGAGCCGATTTGATGGCAAATCGTTCATCACTTTAACCACTAAGCAAGGCCTATCTGATGACAATGTGTATAGCATTTCCGAAGATGCAAAAGGGAATATATGGATAGGAACAGCTAATGGACTCAACCTTATTTATACTAACCACCTCGAGAACAATTCCGAAAAACCATTAATAAAAATATTCACTACAACCGATGGATTAGCGGATAACCTAGTAACTCAAGTACTGAAACTCTCAAATGATAGATTAGCAATAGGTACTAACCTCGGTATTACAATTTTCAACACAAGTGATGATTACTCAAAACTAGAAAACATAGAAATATACAACACTGACACTGACTTTCCTGTAAAAGATGTGAACGCAGGGCAAAATGGGATGTTTCTTGATAAAAACGGTATCCTTTGGGCAGGGACAGGTAATGAAGAAACTGCACTTGTTCGTTTTGACATGGGTGAGCTAAACAAGAGTACAGAAGCTCCTAATATTGTATTGAAAAACGTAAAAGTCAACGACAATCCTATTATATGGAATTCTCTCAGAAATAAACCTATATCCGATAGTACTATAACCCCAGCTTATATAACAGAAGAAATAACAGCATTGGGTAAAGAACTAACTGTAGAAATCAGAGATAGTCTGACTACAAAATTCAAAAACATAGAATTTGACAGCGTTAGTCCATTTTATTATATACCCTACAATCTAGTATTACCATATAAGAATAATCACTTGACTATAGATTACGGAGCTATAGAAACGGGGAAACCCAATCAAGTAAAATATAAGCACTTCTTAGTTGGTTACGAAGATGATTGGAGTCCCGTCTCCCATAAAACTAGCTCTAATTTTGGTAATATTGGCGAGGGTGAATATGAATTCAAAGTCATGGCACAAGGGCTAAACGGTGTTTGGTCTGAGCCCATTTCTTATACTTTTGAAGTGCTACCACCGTGGTACAGAACTTGGTGGGCTTATGCAATATATGTGTTACTAGCTATAATAGTTATATATGGATTCGTTCGCTGGAGATTAGCAAAACTAGAGAAAGAGAAAGAAATACTTGAAGAAACTGTTAAAATAAGAACTGCAGAAGTAGTAGAAGAGAAGAAAGAAGCCGACAGACAAAGAGAACGTTCTGATAGTCTCTTGCTCAACATCTTACCAGCAGAAATAGCAGAAGAGTTGAAAGAAAAAGGTAGCTCCGACGCGAAGGAATTCGACTTGGTGACAATACTATTCACTGATTTTAAAGGATTCACACAAGCATCAGAAAAGCTAACAGCAAAAGAGTTAGTAGAGGAAATAGACACCTGCTTCAAGTATTTCGATTCTATTTGCGGTAAGTATAATATAGAGAAAATCAAGACTATAGGAGACGCCTATATGGCTGCTGGTGGTTTACCAGTACCATTCGAAGGGTCGGTAAAAAATACAATTCTTGCCGCATTAGAAATGTCCGAATTTATAAAAGTAAGAAAAATACAGAAAGAACGAGAAGGTAAAATACCATTCGAAATGCGATTAGGATTACACACTGGGCCAGTAGTAGCGGGAATAGTTGGGATAAAGAAATTCGCTTATGATATATGGGGCGACACTGTGAACACGGCTTCCAGAATGGAGAGCTCAGGCGCACCAGGTCAAATTAATATAAGCCAAGTCACTTACGAAATAGTAAAAGATGATCCCGATTTCAGATTCACATCGCGAGGTAAAATCCAAGCAAAAGGAAAAGGCGAAATGGAAATGTTCTTTGTAGAATTGGTGAATAGATAAAAAGTTAGTATCTGATTGCTCAAAAGAGATGGGATGTCCTCGCTGGTGGAGGTGGCTAACGCCGTAGGTGTTAGACGGAGGTGGACAAACGAAGAAGGCCGTTGTTATTTATCTTCCTCAGTCTTTTACTTCGACTGTCGCTCAGCACAGGCGCAAGCTCGAGACAGCTCCTCCCACGCCCATCGCGTGGCTAGCTGAGGAGCACAATTCGTGGATAAATCTAGATTAATCTGTGAATTCTGATGGTTGCTAGGTAAAATCGAAGCACAGACAGATATACTATCAGATTACAACAAATTTCTAAAATGTGAATTTTGCTACAAGAGCAAATAGAAAAGGAGAAGTTGATATGTATTTTGTAGAATTGGTGAATAAATAATATGTCTGAGCAAATCAGCACACAATACCATAAAACAGAATTCGGGGAATTAATACTCGGCTCGTTCAATAATCAACTGTGCCTATGCGACTGGCGATACCGTAAAATGCGGGACGCCATAGACAGCCGCATCCAAAAAGGACTAAATGCTGAATACGTTCAGCAAAATTCGCCAATAATTGCTGAGTCAATTAAGCAAATCTCGGAACACATTGCAGGAGATAGAGTTTCGTTCGATATACCTCTACTACTCGTTGGTACAGATTTCCAGAAAAGGGTATGGGAAGAATTAATGAAAATCCCCTATGGAACTACACAATCCTACTTAGATCTAGCGAAACAGATGGGTAACGAAAAAGCCATCCGAGCTATCGCCACCGCCAACGGAGCTAATGCAATATCAATCATCATCCCATGTCACAGGATAATCGGCAGCAGTGGAGAGATGGTTGGCTATGCAGGCGGCACAACCACCAAACGAAAACTCCTTGAGTTAGAATACCACAATAACAGCGATTCCCAGATTGGGATGTTTTAACATTTGACAATAACTAGAGTTGTGTTTTATTCAAATATTAACTAATTTTATCCTATCAACAAACATCAGGGGCAAGAAAATGAAATATATTTTGATACTACTTACTTTAGTAATGGCTCATGTTACACTCTTTTCTGAGGAAATTACACTAGATATAGAAATTACCACAGAGTTTGATGACTATAGATACTATCTGATGTATTTAGGTAGTAATCCCGATACTCTATTCGTAGAGCAGAAAAGTGAATACCCACAAAGAATCACTTTCAAAACTGATTATAAACTTCCGTTTGCTACAGCACTTCATATCCAAAAAGCTGATAAAATGGGGATGAGTTTAAATATATTTGAAGTTGACTCAACGTATATGAAAATCAAAATTGACAGAGTAAATAATGCGTATAAATATGGTGATTCTGAATTTCAAACTTATTATCGCAATATGATGGACAATGTTCATGATTTAGAAGAAGATACGAGAAATGGGAAAATCGCCGAAGAGGAGCTAAATAAATATCTTTCTGAGATAACTATAAAGATGATAGAAGAATATCCAGACCACCCAATTGGATATTTTTTTCTAGCTAAGATACTAAATAATCTTAGAGATAGTGATTTAAGATTAGTCAAAAGTCTTATAAACTACAAAGGTGTTGGCAACCCTCAGATAGAAGACTTCAATAAAGTTATTTCTACTCTGATACCTAAAAGAGAAGGTTATAGTGTAGGGTCAGAAATAGTAGAAATTAGCAATCTAATATTACCTGATAAATCTGAAACAAGTGTTGATCTTACAAAAGGAAAACACCTGATATATGTTTGGTCAACTAGGTGTGGCCCTTGCATCTCTACATTGAGGAATGTAAATAACAATTTAGATTCTTTTGATACTGATATTAATCTAGTTACAATTTCTGTAGATTATGACGCTAATAGATGGCATAAGTTTGTTGAAATTGAAAAATTCAACTTCCTTACCTACCTTAGTAACAACAATAGTATCTTGGAGTTATTCAACGTTTCTAGTTTACCATTCACAATACTAATTGAAGATGGAAAAGTATCAAAGTTAAACCCAACTGTTAAGGACTATATTCACTAAAATTGTAAACTCAGCCCAAAGCCGCTGCTGGTGGAGTTGTTGGGTTTGGGGGTTTTCAAGTCGCAAATCATTGTTCTAATTTAACCTAATTGGTCAAAATTGTAATCATTTACACTCATACATTTTTAATAAATACTCTGGATATATTACAGAATCAATTTTGGGCTTATAAGTGTAATAATCCATTCCTTTATTAATAACATCTTGCATAGTTATATTGACGTTGATGTACTTTCTTATAATTTCAAGATTTAAACTATCTTTTTTAAACCTAATCTGTTCGTAGGTGATTGAAGTATCTTGAAGCTTATTTCGCCATAAATACAATTGCCATTCTATACTTCTTTGTTTCAAATTTGAGTTGGCATATTTATAATATTTAGCAAAATCAATTTGATCCAAATAATAGTCAAAACCTTTTTCAACAAAATTTTCATCATAAGCTTTATTTGAATTAAATTGAAATGCGTATAAACTATCGACATAGGTGGTACCTAAGACTAAATCAGGATAATTTTCCCAAAATCCAGGATCATTCAGATTATGCTTTAACTGTTTCATATTTCCATCTGGGTTATGATTTAGTTCTGAAAAAGAGTTCTTCAAATCCCTAAAGTAAAAGGTATTCAAATCATGGATTATTGTATCCAAAGTTGGGGCTCCAAAAAGAACTATTCTATAATATGGATATAGTTTCCAAATATTACATTTCGATTCTCTAAATCCCATAAGATTATAAGCTGAGAAATGATCAAAATCTTCTGGCCATTTTGCAGTATCACCTAAAGCTACCCCCATTATCACATAGGAATATAGTTTAGTAGCTGTTTCATTATAAAAGGTTCTAACTGGAACAAATCTGAATATTAAGGATTTATCATTTTCCTTTAAAAATCTTTCATACTCTCTTTTGTTACTAATGTAAAAACCATCTATACCTAACCTAAAATATTCGTTACTTACATGTGTGATAAATAAACTATCTCTTATGTAATCTTCACGGCTAATGTTTGGTTCTTCATAATAATATGATTGATCTACTTCCTCTCTTCCAGAACAACCAAAAGAAATAAGAAAACTGAATATGAACAAGTGTTTTAGGTAATTCATATTATTTACTTGCCTTATTATTTTTTCCATATTTCTCTTTTTTATTAGTTTCCAAGTCTATAGTTAGTAGAATCAATACCTAAGGTTGGTTGACTTTCTAACTTAGTTATTAAGTCAACTAAATCAGTTTTTAATGATGGGTACTTTTTTGATAGACGTTTTGCTTGTCTTTCGAACGGTGCTACGGTATAAACATTACAGTTCATCTAGGAGTTCTCTAGCTAATTTTGGCTTTATTTCTCCTTGTACGGCTAAGTTTACATCTCTTATTGATTCGGATAACTCACTAACAAACATAGCTTCTGCTTCGGTCAATTTTTCTAACTTTATATTCTTATAAGTAGAAATAATTGCTAATACTTCATTGGATTCGTTATCAGGTATGTCTAATAATACTTTCATTTATTTAACCTTATAGAATAAATTGCCTCATAATAGTCACGAAATATAAGAAAATTTGTTTTAATTATCACCCTACCCCATCTTCTTGTAGTAGCTGGCTACGCGTTGGTTGACTATTATGTCTTTCTTTTGGATTGGCGTATTCAGCACCACACCATCGAGTGAGCGGCAGCGGCTAAGAGCCACATATACCTGACCGTGGGCAAATGCACCATAGCCAACGTCTATTATCACATTATCGAAGGTCTTGCCTTGGCTCTTATGTATAGTTA
>JBFHKR010000107.1:0-9186 GCA_041595255.1 Chlorobiota bacterium | reverse complement strand
TCGAACTGTGGGTCATCTAACTGTTTTGGTGAGCAATCGAAACCGTGATAAGTCGCCCATTCGGCAGCGAATCTGGAAGATAAATGCTCTGAAAGTAAATTCTTTACTAGTACACCAGAGCGTCTTTCTTTAGTGAAAAAAGCAGGTAGATTTAAATCTGGTTCTAACCGAATATGGAACTCTTTACTGCCATTCAGGTAATTCGATATTTGCAATATCGCAGGGCCACTCATCCCTTTATGAGTAAATAGTACAGCTTCTTTGAAACTTATATCGTCTGTATATACTTCTGCATTGAATGAAATCCCACGTAAGGATTTATAGTCAAGGTTCTTATTATAATCTAATACTAATGGTACTAATCCCGGCCTAGGAGGATTTAATTTTAAGCCGAATTGTTTTGCAACTCTGTAAGAAAAATCTGTCGCACCACGGCTAGGAAATGACAATCCCCCAGTTGCAATTACTAACGACTCACAACTATAATCACCCTGATTAGTTAGTACGAAATACCTGCCATCATCTGCTTTTTTTATCTCTCCGACCTTTGTGCTAGTTTGTATTTCTAAACCATATTTATCTGCTTCTGATTGGAGTAAAGCTACTATTTCACGAGATGAATTCTTGCAGAATAATTGCCCTAAAGTCTTTTCGTAATAATCAATCTTATATTGCTCTACCAGATCTATGAAATCGTTAGGAGTGTATCGTGATAGGGCAGATTTATGAAAATGAGGATTAGAAGAAGTGTAATTAGAAGGACCAGCATTTATATTAGTGAAGTTGCACCTCCCACCTCCGGAGATAAGTATTTTCGTACCAATCATTCGGTTGTGTTCCAATACTATTGTATTTCTACCAGCTTTCGCAGACTCTATTCCGCATTGCAGGCCTGCGGCTCCTGCCCCTATTATCACTACATCTTTTCTTATCATAATTAATAATTACTAGATAATAAAAAAGCCGACTTTACAGCCGGCTTATAAAAAGTCTTTTCGATTACTTACTTATTGTTGAATATAGGAGACTCTTTTACTGAACCATAGCCAGAAATAGAAATCTCAGGATCATCTACAGAATTAGTTTTCATCTTAACCCAACAGTTCATGTATCCTGGAGCAGTTGGAGTTACTTTAGCTATTAGATCAAATGATTCACCCGGTTTCAAAGTCTTAGTACCATTTAGGTTCAACTTCATATCAGCAGGGCTTTTAGTTATATTGCTAATAGTTAATGGTTTATTACTGCTATTTTTAATAGAGATTTTAGAAGATTCTTCTTTTCCAACTTCCATTTGGTTGAAAGCGAAATACTCTGGAGAAAGTGTTACAGCTTTTTGTACATCAGCTGAAAGTCTGAAAATAGTAGTACTATTTGCAGGATCATTAGATGAGATACGAATAGTTTTAGAATTTATACCAGCTTTGCTACCTACATTGAAAGAAACGTCTATAGTCGCAACTTCACCAGGGTTTAACTTATCTTTATCAAGTGGTGCAGTCGTACAACCACATGATGGTTTTACATTAGTGATTAAAAGCTGCTCATTACCAGTATTTTTAATCTTAACTTTAGTCTTTAGTGGACTGTCTTTAGGGCCTACTTTACCCCAATCATAGCTATTACCACCGATTATTTCTAGTTTGGGTTGTGCGTAAGCTACTGATGCAATCATCAATACAGAAAGCACACTTAGAATAAATTTTTTCATCATTTACCTCTTTTTGTTCAGTTATATTTACTAAATTAATAAAATAATTCTATCTCATAACGTATTTTCTATAAAATTAGTATGAATTAATTCGTTATTGATAGAGTATCGTTTACAAATCTTTTTGAATTATTATCAAATCAATTATACTTATAATATTAACTGTTTTTTCGGCTCAAAGTTACATTTTAAGAGCAAATCCTACTATTAAGCCTGAAAAATCTTTTACTGACACTGTGGATCTGGGTATTACTTATAAATCTGGAACCGAGCTGAGACCATTATTTGCTAATTTTATTATTAATAATGATACAGATAAGCGACTACGAATTACTGATCAGAATCAAACTTCTGCAATTTTTGCTATTGATGGTAGTGGGGATCAGACTTTTAGACAGTTTATAGATGATTTTAACCCGTTTCCGATTGTAGTCAGTCCTAATAAAAAAGTAGATACTGTATTTGTACAATACTTGTTCCCTGGTGTAATCAACGAAATCGAGAATGTAAATAAATGCAAATATGTATGTGGTTTACTTGATGATGATGATAACATGGTATTACAAGATACATTCACAATCATAGCTAGGAAAACAAGTAAATTTGTAGGTGCTTATGAAGAAAGAATAAACTTCGATTCTGTATATATAGGCAACCAATTCCAAGTTTCTAAGAAATGGTATATAAGAAACGTATGGACTACACCGCAGCGATTATTCAAAGATGAATATAAACTCATTAGCTCAGTTATAACTGGTACAGAGATAACTCCACAGAGATTAGGTAATGATATCATACTCGCTCCCGATAGAGAGTCCATAGAGTGGAATTTTAATTACACTCCATTAGACACTAAGCAAGACGAAGCGATATATAAAATGTACTTTTATCCTTTCGAATCGGAGGGTAACACTGAAAAGATTGATTCAGTCCAAACTAGAATAACTGGTACTGGAGTTAGTCAAGAATTAAAAGTTATAAGTGTGTTGTCAGGCCATTTCCTAACTATAACAGATAATAAATACACGATTAACTTAGGTAATCTGAGGCCCGGCGATAAAGAAATAGTCTCTCTAGTTGTTACAAATACAGGTAATTTCCCGATAGGTTATAAAAGCGAAACATTTTCTAATGATAGAAATGATAGTATAAAGCTGCTCAATGGTATTAATACTATGAAACACCTTTACCAAACGCAAGCTGATACAATAGATATAGAGTTTACCGCTGGCAGTGGAGGTCATATTAGCTTCAAATATTTATTCGAAAGTGATTTGATGAGTCGGAGAATATCTGGTGCCCAACACGCCAACTCTATGTTTGAAATTAATTTCACAGGAACTGTCAGACAACCAATAGTATTGCTCAACAAAGATTCGATAGACTTTGGATCTGTTACTATCTCTTCGAATGTTAATTGCAATAGCCTAGTTTCCAAGACTATCCAAGTCAAGAATATTGGTAATGAAACACTGAGTTTATACAATATTATACCCAAAGACGAAGCTAATTACACAGTATCCTATGTGAAAAGTGAGTTGGCACCTCTTGATACATCTATTATTACGATTTCGTACAAACCAGATATACCTGGCAATCATCGAAGTGAATTAATGATTATTACCAATGCAAGGTTCCCTTTCGATACTAATTACGTGAATTTGATTGGTAGCGGTGTACCACAGTCAGATATTATTCTCAAATTAGATTCCGTTAAATCCTTCCCAGGTACAGAAATACTAATGCCTATCATAGTTGAGAAGGAAAAGATTATAAATGCTAATAATTACAAAGATGTACTTAGGTATAATAGGACTTTGCTCCAATTTATTGAACCTATTCACATGAATACGGCTAGTTCCGCCGCTTCTATAGATACTCGTTTTAGATTAAATCAAGAGGGTAACTTAGAAGTTAATATAAAAAGACAATCGGAAGAGAATTTTTTGGAGTCAGACACTTTAGTTATTCTAAAATTTGCAACTTTCTTAGGCAATGCAAAATACACTAGTATAGATTTCACTGATTCGAAGTTTAGCAATATAAATTGTGATAAACTATTTGATATAAAGCCACACAGAGGTATATATGAAATTGATTCAGTTTGCGGATTAGATTTTAAAATCTATGATGCACAAGGAGTTGATATTGCTTATATCACACCTAACCCAGTTGCGACTAACTCTACTATCACTATCTATAGTCCTCTAGAAATGACCCTTGATTTGCAGATAGTGAATACTTTAGGTGATATTGAAATGAGTATTATTAATACAAGATTGACTCCCGGTAACAATGATATTGATATAGATTTTACTAGTCTGTCCAATGGAGTTTATAATATAATGCTTATCAAAGATAGAATAATAACGAACAGAACAATAATCATAAATAGATGATCAGGATAATAATAATATTCATTTTTACTTTGCCCACGTTTGTCTTTACACAAGGGTTCGATTGGCAGGTGAGTTCGCGCCACCCATACGAGATAACTAATAAATATATTGGTGCTGCCGGTAGTCTGTCTTACGGCTACCACACAGGTAATTTCCCTTTTTTAGAAAGAGATGTAGTTTGTTGTAACTATGATGTTGGCGATGGGTTAGGCGTTCAATTTGGATTGGCAGGAGAGTATTGGTACGAACATGATTTAGCCTTCTCGGCTTCTGTATTATACTCCAGAATATCATCAAATTTCAGAACTGAAACAAGTGTTATCAAAAAAACGAACCCTGATTTGCCAGGATTTAATTGGACTACAGCTTACGAAAGTGATATATCATTAGGTTTTATTACTTTTGATTTGGCAGTTAAAAAGAGAATATATGATAAACTGAGTCTAAGAGCTGGCGTAGATCTCAATTTTAATATAAATTCGAGTGAAACTCATCGTAACATTGTCGTTTCACCTAGTAATATACCCTTCTCCGATGGTACATTCGAAAAAGAACTTAGCAATGGCCGTATCGGCGATCTATCGGGCTTTGTACTTGGGGTGAGTATAGGAGCTAGTTATGATATAAACCTTGGTATAGAAAGGTACGGCGAGATAAGCGCTATTAGTAATTATACAGTTAATAGCTATGTCTCAGATAATAGTTGGCAAAACCTACAAACTAAAATCATGATAAAAGCTTATCTAGGTATTAGATAACTGCACTTTCTAATATAGTTAATGAACCTTCCTCGCTATCTATTTCTGCTTTTACTCCAATCGGAATGGTGTATTGTGTAGAGGTATGTCCAAACAATAAACCATAGAAAACTGGATAGTTCATCCCGGCAAAAATATAATTATACACCTCTAACTCGCTTCTGTCCCAACTAGATTGGGAGCTGCCTGCAGTACAATCATCGCATTTTCCTATCACTACTCCTTTTAGTTTGTCTAGCATTCCTGCCATTCTCATCTGAGTAAGCATTCGCTCTAACCTATAAGGTGCTTCCCCTACATCCTCTAAGAATAGTATTTTCTCATCTGTTTCTATTTGAAAAGGTGTACCTATGAGTGAGGTAATTAGCGATAGATTACCTCCTACTAATTCGCCTCTAGCTATACCATCATTTATAGCAATAGTAGGATTAGCAGACCTGATGTCATCTGATATTGGGTTTTTCAATTTCCCGAAAGCGTTATTACTAAAAAGAATTTTCTCGAATGAGTTATAAGATATCTCGTCGAACTCAGATAACATAACTGGAGAGTGGAATGTAACAAGTCCTGTCTTCTTATTTATACCAGTCAAAAGTGCTGTTATATCGCTATAACCACATATAATTTTGGGGTTGTTTTTTATCAATTCATAGTCTAGCTTGTCTAATAGTTCAGCGGAACCATAACCACCTCTGATACTGAAAATACCCTTGATCGATTTGTCTGCAAACGCTTGATGTAGCTCATCCACTCGTTCATCAGCAGATCTAGTTTTATAACCAGAAGCTGTTTTTACTATACTCTTGGGCATAATAGTATTTAGCCCTAGTTTGTCACAAATTTCCTGAGCCCTATATACATCTAATAAATCAGTAACATTAGAAGCTGGTGAAACTAAAGCAACTTTATCACCTTTTTCTAGCTTTTTTGGTCTAATAATTGTAAGCTTATTCGTCTGTGATAATAGATTATTACCCCCTTTCAGTAAAAATACTGATGATAGTGCGGTTATTTTTAATAAATTTCGTCTATTCATAGTTTATTTTCAGAATTTTATAATAATTGTGTAAATTAAAGAAAAAAGTAATATAAAAAATTGATAGACACCGAAAACATATTTATGTTTCATCCCGAATACGAGGAGGATAGTCCTTTTGGTATCGATCCTAAGTTTGATTTGAGCTACTTGCTTCAGAAAGCCGAGGAGTACTTGCAAGACTACGACGAGGAGCTGATTACGAAGGCTTTTTGGTATTGCTATGACAATCATAAAGGGATGGTACGCAAATCGGGTAAACCATTTTATACTCATCCTCTCAATGTTTCGATAGTGTTACTAGAGGAATTTCCCATCTATGACTCTCAGACAGTAGCCGCTTGCTTACTCCATGATACTATGGAGGATGTAGATAGCGTTACTTGGGATAGTATCAAAGAAACTTTTAGTCTAGAAGTTGCTCGTATGGTGGACGGTGTTACAAAGATTAGTCATAAAGAAGTTAGTCAAACAGAAAACAAAGCCGCATCTTATAGAAAATTGTTTTTGGCACTAGTCAGGGACATCAGAGTAATCCTAATAAAACTGGCCGATAGATTGCATAACATAAGGACTCTGCACTACCTCTCTGCTAACAAACAAAAATATATTGCCGAAGAAACATTAAATTTCTACACAATGTTGGCTCATAGATTAGGACTACTCAAAATCAAAATCGAATTGGAGAATCTTTCGTTCTATTATCTAGATAGGGAAGCATACGATGATTTGAAAGCTAGGCTTACTCAAAAAAGAAAAGAGTTTCTAGGCTATATAACTTCTTTTCTTGGTACTATAGAAACTAGTTTGAACCAACACGAAATAGACCATACTCTAACTATATATCACAAACATGAGTATGAGATATTCAATATGATACAAGAGGGGAAGTCCCTTCCCGATATTGATAATTTTTACTCTATCAACCTAATTATCAACTCTAACGATATTTCTGATTGTTACCGAGCTCATGGTATTATAGCAAATACGTTTGACTCTATTAAGTTTTTGGACTATATTTCTAAGCCTAAGTTTGATTGGTACAAATCATTACATACCGAAATAATAGGCCCCGACGGTAAGAAAATAGAACTGTCTATTCGTACACAAGAAATGGAAGCTATTGCAGAAGATGGATTTGCCTCCAAATTTTCACTTAAAAATAAGCGAAAAGCTCTCAATATAACGCGCGAAGATACGGAAGAGTGGGGAGAGTGGATGCAAGAAATGATAGAAGAGTATCCTGATAACGCTATTCAAATAATATGGAATTCGATTAAGGTTAATCTTTTCGATGTAGATGTTGTAGTCTATAACAAAAAAGGCGATCCTGTCTCATTACCAGATGGTTCCACTGTGCTTGATTTCGCATTTGCCAAATCATACGAAGATGGGTTACATTGTATCTCTGCAAAGATTAATGGGGTCATAAAAGATCTTAGCTATGAACTAAAATATGGTGACCAAGTAGAAATAATAACATCCGACAGCGTAAAACCTGAGCCTAAATGGCAACAATTTGTCGTAACTTTCAAAGCTGTTATTTCGCTTTTCCATTATTTCAAAGATAATCCGTTCGTAGAACTATCAGAAAAAAAAGACCAACACTCATTTATCAAAATGAAAATCATAGGTGAAGATAGAGAGGGTATGCTAAAACAAATAACTGAAGCAATTGGTAAAAATAGTATGCACGAATTACATATAAGCGCTCAAGAAGAGGATTTTGAAGGTGTATTTACTCTAAGAGTAAAAGAAGATGACGATGTCAATAATATTTTCTTAAAAATTCTAAATATACAAGGTATCAAGAGTGTTAATCTACTAGATGATTGACCTAACTGAAAATCTAAGTTAAAACTGATTACAATTACTAAAGTATAAGTGAACTAAGAATTAGATCAATTTAATAACCTATAATTAGCTATGCCCCCAAGCTTGCAATATCACACCGATTTTATTATTTTTTGCTATCTGATAGAGTTAATCTCCAAAAAACTTTCGTCTTTTATGAGACGTTTTTGCAGTTCATGTGTCTCTATAGAAAAGGGGTTTGTACAATTTTGGAAAAACTATTTTGAAATACTTATTATTAATTGTTTTTATACCTGTCACTATCTATTCACAGATTAGTGTATCTCCTTCGTTCATTAAATTTGGTGAGTTAGGAATCAACTCTCAAAATGATACTACGATAACAATCACTTCCGAAATAGATGATGTTCTACAGTCATTTGATTTTAAATTCGGATCCCCATTCTATAGTATTGTAGAGCAATTACCAATAAGTTTGAAAAAAGACGAGCCAAAGAGCCTTACTATAAGGTACATACCAAATGATTCCGTTAAAAGCTACACTGAATATGAATTAAAAACTAATGAACAATCTATTGAGATAGGATTTCTCGGTGGTTACAAATACCAAGATACAGTAATAGAAGCTACAACTATAACTAGCCCAACCGAAGGTGACTATTATCTATACCAAGATGAGATAGTTATAAATTGGACTAAGGTGCCAGGTTTCGATAGATATATTATCCAGTTCTCTGCTAATAACGGAGGCAATTGGTCAACTATTACTGATTCGGCAGTTGGTACTAGTTATAAATGGAAGGCACCTCACCTCAATAGTGATAAATGTTTAATAAGAATAGAAACATACTTCAAGCCAGAGAGTAAGTTCTTCGAACACGAATGGGATAAATCTTTCGGTATTAGCAAGAATGATAATTCACATAAGCTAATACAAATTAGTGACGGAGGATATCTAACCGTTGGAAGCACCCGGGGTAAAGATTCATCTACGTCCAAAAAATTGTTTGATGATATACTAGTTTGTAAAATGAATAAAGATGGTGAACAGTTATGGACTAAAACCTATGGCGGTAAAGAAGGCGAAGATGTAATAAACTCGGTTATTGAAACTGATGATAAAAGCTTGATGTTAATTGGGAAGACAAATTCTATTGACTTTGAAGAAAATCTAAAAGGCGATTACGACCTACTACTTATGAAACTAGACGAGCAAGGAGAACAAATTTGGAAGAAAAATTATGGTGGCTCTAATTACGATATAGGCATTGATATAGACAAAGATAAAGAAGGAAACTTCTATTTGGGTGGTTACACTGGCTCAGTAGATGGTGATATAATAAGTACAAAAGGCAAATCTGAATTTTGGGCATTGAAAGTCAATGATTTGGGTGAGATAATATGGACTCAGACTTACGGTAGAGATAAGGACGAGGTACTCACAGATATGCAGTTGTCTATGGATGG
>JBFHKR010000106.1:0-9238 GCA_041595255.1 Chlorobiota bacterium | reverse complement strand
TTTTCAATTGTGGTATTGGAGGAGGTCAGCCTATCACTATTCGCAGAATATTTAGAAACGATAAATACAAAGTAATCTATTATTACCTCAGTGTAGAACCAACATCAGGGACTTTTGAATATTTAGTATATGGGGATGCTATTGTAATTGATAAGATTCCATCAAACTACACATTTGTGTCTGATACTGTCTTCATTTATGATCGAATTATGACCGAGTAAGAAAGTCTCACTTCCCTCTAGTTCGGAATATAATATCCCAGAGTGGTGAGCTAACTCCGTAGCCCTCGTGCGGCTCTACGTAGTGGTGCTTCATGTGGTGTAGTTTTATCTTCTTGAAAATACTACTTTTGAAAGAGAAATGGTGCATAGCATAATGCCCAATATCATAGACCAAATAACCTAGCAAGAAACCTGCGAAATAAGGGTATAAGCTCGGTACAGGTATCAATAAATAAAAGAAAAGGAAAAATGCACTAGCAAATATTAAGCTCAGACCTGGTGGTAGTACTAGTCTTTTAGCGTCCTGAGGATAATCGTGGTGTACTCCGTGCATCAGCCAATGGAAACGTTTCCCCCAATCGGTCTTCGGTTCATAGTGGAAGACAAATCTATGCATAAAATACTCTGCAAATGTCCACACGAATAAGCCAAGTATTAGCATAAGTCCAGAGTCAACTAAACTCATATCATTGCTAAATCCCAAGTAAAAGAAGTAAGAAATAATGGGCAAATAAACGATAATAGGCAAAGTCCAATGCGTCTTAGACAATGCTTCGATTATGTTCCATTTGAACATTCGTACCGATTCGTTCTTATTTGATATGAAGTGTTTTTCTTTCATTGCCTACTAAGTCGTATTAACAAGTAATATTGCAATCTAATAAATTTTGGAATTTAGTTCAAATGCTATTTCTAGATTACTTTATAAGTTCGTTGATTATCTTTACAGAATCTATACCTTCTGCTTCTGCATTGAAGTTAGTCACTATTCTATGCTGAAGTACAGAAACTGCTACTTCTTTTACGTCAGCTATTTCTGGTGATGAGTTACCTTTTATACCAGCTCTTGATTTGGCACCAAGCACTAGGTATTGGCTTGCTC
This sequence comes from Chlorobiota bacterium, assembly GCA_041595255.1. Lineage (GTDB taxonomy): Bacteria > Bacteroidota > Ignavibacteria > Kapaibacteriales > UBA2268 > PGYR01. The sequence goes on along the minus strand of JBFHKR010000106.1, from coordinate 8,134 downwards.
TTGGACCAGCACCATAGCTAATGTATTTTTTCACTAGTTCTGAATCAGTGTAATCGGGGCGAGTACTACGTACAAGGTTTACCGCATATTCAACTACATTATCTGCCACAGGAATACGGCGAATTAGGTTTTGGAATTCGATAATCTTGTCTGCGCCTATCACCTGATTGATAACAGCTTTAGTCTCAATAGTAGTAGATTTTACTATCTCTACTTCTTCTTTTAGAGAAGGGTAATCAAGCTTTATGTTAAACATAAATCTGTCTAATTGTGCTTCCGGTAGTGGGTAAGTACCCTCTTGCTCTATCGGGTTTTGAGTAGCTAATACGAAAAATGGCTCTTGCAAGCTCAGAGTTTTCCCTGCTGCCGTTACCTCATGCTCTTGCATGGCTTCTAGTAGTGCGGCCTGAGTTTTAGGAGGAGTTCTGTTTATCTCATCTGCTAATACGATATTCGAGAATATAGGTCCTTTTACGAATCTGAAAGTTTTCTTTCCAGTTGACAAATCATCTTCTATCACCTCGGTACCAGTAATATCACCTGGCATTAGGTCTGGAGTAAATTGGATACGTGAGAAATCTAAGTGTAATGATTCGGCTAGAGTACGGATAAGCAATGTTTTCGCTAATCCCGGTACGCCTACCAAAAGACAATTACCTTTAGCAAATAGTGATATTAGTAGCTCTTCGACTACTTTATCTTGACCAATAATTACTTTCGCAACTTCACTTTTTACTTTATTTATCGATTCTGAAAGCTCTTTTAGAAGCTCGATATCATTTGCCATATTCTTTATCTGATTATCATATTAAAATACATATTACGAATGGTATTAGTTATTGTTTTCGTAACGTCCTAAAATCTTACCTTCTTTGTCCAATATATCGTATCTATCAAAGTATCCATCGAATTGATCGACTAGCTTTTTCTCGTTCCCAGCTATTGCTATAGATAGCCCTTCGGGTTTGAATAGGTCTATCTGAGTGCTGAATAATTCGTCGCTTCTTATATTTTTTATTTTTCTATAAAATTGATTGTAATAGTCATCATCCAAATCATTGAGAGCTATCGTAGTCAGCATTTTTGAGATTTGCTTGTGGCTCTCTGCACTACGAAGAAAACTGCCTAAGTAATAATTCTTTGCTCTTTGAAGCTCATCGTCTTCTAGCATCTCGTTCGATATTTTTGACATCTCTTCTAATATATCGCTAACTACTTCTCTAGTTTTATCTAGATTAACGGAAGTCGAAACTCCCAATAGACCCGTATGAACAGCCGAACTAATAGAGGAATGTACTCCATAAGTCAATCCCTTTTGTTCACGGATTAAGTGATTCAATCTAGAAAGGAAATAGCCACCAAATATAACATTGATTAAGCTGAGCCCAGCATAGTTCTCGTGTTTGATATTTATAGTGGGTTTACCTACGCTAATAACGGATTGCGAACTTGAGTTGAAGTTTACTATAACCAGTTTGTTTTGTTCACGTACGAGTATATTGTCAACTTCTTCATTGTCTATATCATCTGCCATTTGATTGACTAACTGATTAGCATACTTCAGTGCTGTTTCTTCACGCATATTGCCAGTTGCAACTATCGAGATTTTAGAACCATAAATATAAGATTCCCAACAGTTTTTTATATTTCTACGTGTGAATTCCTCTATTTCATCACTATATCCGTATTCGGGATTACCATAGGGGTGCTCACGGAAAAGCGACGCCATCATAGCAGTAGTGCTTAGGTAGTTGGAGTCAGCTTCTTCCTGTTCTTTTGCAGATTTGAATTTTCTGATTGTTTTATCAATTTCCAGTTCATCAAACTTTGGATTGAATAAAGCATCTTTAAGCAATTCAAAAGCTGTGTCGAACACTTCTTTTAAGCAATCTAATCTACAGACAGCATAATCTTTGCTTTCAGTAAAGTTAAGCGATGCTCCTAGATAATCTAGTTCTGTTGCGAAATCGAGTGCAGTTTTGCTTTCAGTACCTGCAGAAAGTAACTCGAACATAATTTTAGAGATTCCAGAGTATTCTTCTTCAGAGGTTCCTTTGTGAAATATAATCTTGAAAGAGACTAAAGGATGATTATTGCTATAAAAATGCAACAACTGTGAGTCATTGTTTATATTAATTCTCTTCGTATCTGGAGCTAAAAAAGCAGGAATGTCAGTACTAGCAGGCGGTACAGACCAATCAATTGTTTTATTATTTAAGTCATTCATAGTCGCACAAATTACGAATTATTTTCCCTAAACTCATTAACTAAATAAATAAATTCGCTCATAACTATTGCTGTAGCTCCCCATAGTGGTACGCTGTGGTGCACATCCCAATATGGATATGCGAATGGTTTACCATTGTAAACAGTTTTCTTGGTTTTCAATTTTTCATCACTTAAGAAGCTCTCCAAGGGAACATAGAAGGCTTCTTCAACTTCATCGGGGTTTAGTAGTAAATCAATATTACTAGGTATTTTGCCAATTATGGGTTGGATTATATTATTAGAAGGGGGTACATATAGTCCGGACATTCGCCCCATTAGTTGGATTTTACTACTACTTATTCCTACTTCTTCTTCAGTTTCGCGAAGGGCCGTTTGCTCGTAGGTCTCTCCCTCGTCGGCTCTACCACCGGGGAAAGAGATTTGTCCGCTATGTTTGCGTAACTTGCTACTTCTTAGTGTGAACAAAAGTTCCATTTGTTCGTTTATGAGTAGGAGAACTGCGCTTTTTTTTGCGTCAGTTCTTGGTATATTATTATTTAATCGCTCCAAATCTCCGAATGGTGCCATTTTGATATGAGCCTTCGCTCCCGGCAAATCAGCTTTGAGTCGGTTATTCAAGAAATCGAAAAATTTTATTGGTTCAGTTATCATAATTATGTCTGTAAACGAAAATATATTTGAATTAGTGAAGCAAATACCAATTGGCAAAGTAACAACTTATGGTGCAATTGCCAAAGCGATTGGATTGCAATCATCTGCAAGATATGTAGGATGGGCACTCAATAGTACCAAATTGTCAGGTGAAATACCTGCACATAGAGTTGTAAATAGGTTGGGTGAGCTGACAGGAAAAATGCACTTCCCAACTCCTACCTATATGCGAGAGTTACTAGAATCGGAAGGGATAGAGTTTATAAATGATAATGTAAATATGAAAAAGCATTTATGGATTCCACCATTAATTAATTAGGTGTGAATATCTTATGTTTTTTCTGTGAACTATTATTTGATTATATTTGTTTTTTAAAATTGAAACAGAAGATTAGGAAAAGAGGTAAAAGTGGATTTATTCGACAAAGCGTATAGTTTTCATGTAGCAGATGAAGCAAAAGAAAAGGGTATTTATCCCTATTTCCGAGCTGTAGAAGAAAACGAAGGTCCAGTTGTAAGTATGGAAGGTCGTAAAGTAATTATGGCTGGTTCCAACAATTACCTCGGACTAACTGCGCATCCCGAAGTTAGGGAAGCAGCTATTAAAGCAATAGAAAAGTATGGTACTGGTTGTTCAGGTTCTAGATACTTGACTGGTACTCTTGATTTACATATTGAGTTAGAACATAGATTAGCAAAGTATTTAGGTTTCGAAGAAGTATTATTATTTAGTACGGGCTACCAAACGGGTATAGGTACTATATCTGCACTCCCGACTAAAGGTGAGTATATCATTATGGACAAGGAAAATCATGCTTGTCTTATTAATGGTGCTATGATGGCAAAAGGTGCTTTCGTTGATTTAGTGCGTTATAAGCACAATGACATGAATGATCTGGAAAGAGTATTAAGCAATTTGCCGCTAGATGCTGGTAAATTATTGGTTACAGATGGGGTTTTCTCCGTAACAGGCGAATTAGTAAAATTACCAGAATTATTAGAAATTGCTAAAAAATACAATGCTAGAGTATTAGTTGATGATGCTCACGCTACTGGTGTTGTCGGTGTTGGTGGTCGTGGTACTGCTAGTCACTACGGATTAGTAGAAGAGACTGATATGATAATGGGAACTTTCTCTAAGACATTTGCTTCATTAGGTGGATTCGTAGCTGGACCGAGTAAGGTAATAGATTTCGTGAAACATACTTCTCCTGCACTTATATTTAGTGCTAGTCCTACTCCTTCCTCTTGTGCTGCTACATTAGCTGCGCTTGATGTATTGGAAAGAGAGCCAGAGAGAGTAACAAAACTAAAAGAAAATGCAGACTATATGCGTGCTGGATTCAATGCTCTAGGTTTTGAAGTGCTGGATAGTCTTACAGCGATAGTACCAGTTATCGTAGGTGATGTAGAAAAAGCATTGATGATGTGGAGAAGACTATATGACGCAGGTGTATTTGTTAATGCGTTTATACCTCCGGGGGTACCTCCTACTATGAGTATGATGCGTACTAGCTATATGGCCACTCACGAAAAACAACACTTAGATAAAATCCTAGAAGTGTTCGGTGAAGTCGGAAAAGAATTTGGCTTAGTTAAGTAAAAAAAATAAATCGAAGAAGGCAGAATATCACATAGATGTTCTGCCTTTTTTTATTGATTATTTACTAGTTTTATAAGGGTTATTTCTAATTTTTAAAAATAAATAAATGTCATTAACTATTTCAGATATAATAGAAGCCCATAATAGGATTTCATCTAAAATCAAGAGAACACCTGTACTGACTAGCTCGCTGTTAAATTCAATAGTTGGAGCTAATTTGTTTTTCAAGTGCGAGAATTTCCAAAAGATAGGAGCCTTCAAATATCGAGGTGCAACTAATACTCTACTCTCACTCCCCGAATATAAATTAGCGAGAGGTGTAGCTACACATTCCTCTGGTAATCATGCTCAAGCATTGGCTTTGGCTGCTAGAGAAAAAGGGGTCCCCGCATATATAGTGATGCCGAGTAATTCACCTAAAGTCAAGATAGATGCTGTTCGTGGTTATGGAGCTGAGATTACCTTCTGCGAACCTAATCTGGAAGCTAGAGAATCATCTCTACGTAAAATAGTCACAGATACTGGTGCCGAATTCATCCATCCATATAATAGAGATGAAATAATTGCGGGACAAGGAACTGCAGCCCTCGAATTACTGACTGATTATCCCGAAATTGATTTTGTTATAGCTCCTGTAGGTGGTGGCGGTCTGATATCTGGTACTGCTATTTGTAGTAAAGGATTAAAAAAGGAAATCAAAGTTTTCGCTGCTGAACCATTAGGTGCGAACGACGCTTATCGATCTTTCTATTCTAATGGTATAATTCCTTCTGAGAATCCTAAAACTATTTGTGATGGTTTACTAACTTCACTTGGTGAACTAAATTATGATTATATAAAGCAATATGTAGATGATATATTGGTAGTAGAAGATGAAGAGATACTTAGTGCGATGAGATTGATTTATGAAAGGATGAAAATAGTAGTAGAACCATCATCTGCTACTGTACTAGCTGCAGCTATCAAGTATAAGGAGCTTTTTGCCAATAAAAATGTAGGACTCATCATTTCTGGTGGCAATGTTGATTTACAATCCTTCTTCGAAAGTTATAAATTATAGTATTTCATATATTTGCATTTGATAAAGAAAAAGTAAATATCTAAATTTACACTTGGAATAATTTCTAAGTGCTAAAACATTGCAATTGACAAAAAAGCATTATATCATCATATCATTGATTTGGCTTGCGATAGCAGTTATATTTGCTGCCGTTATCAGAAGTTCTTTTATCTTTGGTATGGGTACTTGGTTCAATTATAAATACTTCCTTCATACTCATTCGCATTTGGCATTCCTCGGCTGGATTTTTAATATTATCTACTATTTTCTACTTAAACAATACGCACTGTTAGAGAGGAAAAAATATGCATATCTTTTCATAGCATTGAATATATCGGTACTTGGTATGCTCCTTACATTTCCTTTCCAAGGTTATGCTGTAGGTTCCATTATTTTTTCAACGCTTCATATTCTTCTATCTTATTTTTTCGCTATTTTTCTGTACCGCGATACTAGGGGAGATAGTTCTATTCATAGAAAATTTGCTATGGCTGCACTCTTGTTTATGGTTATTTCATCGATAGGACCCTTTTCATTAGCTCCAATTATTGTGAATGGGATGAAAGATACTATTTGGTATGATTTGTCCATATATTTTTATTTACATTTCCAATACAATGGTTGGTTTATTCTATCGATAGTCAGTCTAATAGCTTATAGTATCAAAGTGAAAGACCAAGATAATTGGAAAAGGGCATACAATTTATTTTTAATTTCTACATTTTTAAATTTTAGCCTTTCTACTCTATGGACTGATCCTGGGTGGGTGATTAATATTGTTTCGGTACTTTCTTCAATGATGCAGTTTCATGCAATATTTCTGATGAGTAAAGATATATTTGTCCATCTAAGGTCAATGGATCGATTCAAATCCATTATTCTGAAATCTATATTCGCTCTATTTGTTATCAAGGTGTTTTTTGCCTTAGCTGGCTCTATACAAGAAGTTGCTATGTTCGTTTATTATAATCGCAATTTGGTGATTGGGTACTTGCATTTAGTTTTCTTGGGAATTGTGACTCCATTTTTCTTTGTAAAATTAGCAGATGATTTAGGTCTAAGTACTAGCGCTCCGCACAAAAGATCTATAATTCTCTATCTTTTGTTCTTTCTAATCAGTGAATTATTGTTTGTTGTAACAGCGGTGGGATTCAAAGGTGATATTATATTACTAATTACCAAGTTGATTGTTTATACTACTTGGCTTTTAGCTGGTATCACTTTACATATAAGTGATAAATATAGATTGGCTGCATCTAAAATACCAAACTAGCTATTGAATTGATATTTATCATTTCTAAGTAATAACTTCTTTCGAATATTAGTTAAATAAATATTGGTTAATCTATAATTCGGAACGGATTTTGTATATTAGATATTATAATATAAAATAAATAGAAATTGTAATGGAAAACAACTATTTCCCTATTGGGATAGATTCCGAAATTGAGCTATTTCAACAGAAACTAAAAGACCTAAAAAATGGTCGTGGTAGCGTAATCGCAATTGAGGGCGAGGGCGGTGCAGGTAAAACTTTTCTGATGATGGAAATGATGAAAATCGCTCGTAAGGACGAAGATGTTATTTCATTGATGCTAGAAAATGAAGCACCCATAGGCAATTTCAACGTGGGGAATTTGCAGCAGTTAAAGCCGTTCTCAACAGCTATGGACAATATGTTGGAGGGGAATTACAAATCTGCTAAAGCCCGTTTCAAAAAGCGATTGGGTATATCTATACTTGCATCTTTGCCCCTTACGGGTGAGATATTCTATGCAGTAAAAGAGATTAGCAAAGATTGGCGCGACTATAAAAAAGAATCGAGCCAAGAGAAGACAGATGATAAAGTGAGCGCTATAGACGAGTTCTATAATGCTTTTTGTAGCTTTGCTCACAAATCTCCTCTTGTGCTGATGATAGATGATATGCAGTGGGCTGACGCATCGTCTGTAGAGATGATACGAAGGTTCGCCGACGGAGACCAACCAATATTGTTCCTTTTCTCGTATAGACGTTCGGATTTCTCAGATCCTTCTATCCCTCTATTCCCACTCATAGTCACTGAAAATCACGACATAAAAAGAATAAGATTAAAAAATCTGGATAGTAAAGAGACAGAAAGCTATTTCCGTGCAAACCTCAGCCACTACAAAGACAATGAGGAATTTATTAGTTGGGTTATGGAGAAGAGCTTTGGTAATCCGGGTATTCTCAATGAATATTTGCATTATTTCGAAAAACATCCCCCATTCAACGAAGCAGGGGAACTAACGCTCAACTTGAATGACGTACACATGCCCGTAACGGCTAGTGCTGCTTTGGCTGAGAATATCAATGACCTAACTGACAGTGATAGAAATCTATTAGCTATATGTAGTGCCGAAGGGCGAGAATTTTCAGCTTATATGATGAGCAAATTGCTCAATACGGACGTTGTAGATGTGATACAGAGATTACGTACTATATCGCAAAAGTCATCAGTTATAAGAAGTATAGGCGCTAATATTCGCTACGGAGTAAAGACGACTATTTATCAGTTCACTCAGGCGTTTTACTACGAATATTTCCTTAGTGGGCTCGAATATGAGGAG
>JBFHKR010000105.1:0-9334 GCA_041595255.1 Chlorobiota bacterium | reverse complement strand
TATGGGGTTGAGCAAGAAAAGCACTTTATTAGCTTAAGAGGATATAATATTGATTCTAAGCAATTCGAGATATATACGAAAGTAGAAAGTAAATTTGGATATAGAAACTCAATTTTCAAATCAGACCTGAAGAATAAGCTTATTATTACTTCTGTCCAATATAAATTAGGCAAAGCAGACAATCCTAATTTAAGTTATACAGAGTTAGAAAACTACTTGATCCAACATAAGTTAGAGGCAACAGCTAAGAATGTATTTGAATCAGTAATTAATATAAGATCAAATAAACTGCCCTCCCCTAGTCAGCTTGGAAATTCTGGTTCATTCTTCAAAAACCCAATCATCACTCAAATCGATTTCAATAGAATATTATCTGAATATTCTGATTTAAGAGGATTCCCACAAAATGATGGTACTATTAAAATTTCTGCTGGTTGGTTAATAGAAAAGGCTGGTTTAAAGGGATACAGAGTTGGTGATGCCGCAGTGTATGACAAACACGCTCTAATATTAGTTAACTATGGAAATGCCACTGGGTATGATATATGGCAGATAGCAGAACATGTTATAGAAACAGTATTTGAAAAATTCCGAGTTAGACTAGAACCAGAAGTAAATATAGTGGAGTGAGTTTCACTCCCAAGGTCCTTCTCGTGTTATATTTACAAATCTATTTCCATCCAATCGAAATAAACCTAATAAGCCACCACACCAAATTCTATCTTTGCTATCTTCGAATATTGACATAATAGCGTGACTTAGTAATCCTTCTTCTCTAGTATAATTGGTAAGTCTATTTCCATCATACATATATACTCCTTCATGCTTAACTGAAATCCAAATATTCCCTTTACTGTCTTCTAAAATATCCCAAACTTCTTTTTCGTTAAACTCATTCAATTCCTCAATATTTTTAAATGATTTTCCATCATAAACACAGATTCCATTTCGCGATGTTACAAACCATATATTGCCAATTCTATCTTCTATTATCTTATTTACAAAGTTATTACAAAGACCATCAGTTTCAGTGATATTTGTGAGACTTTCGCCATCATATTTGTATGCACCGCCATTTGTACCAAACCACAAATTACCTTTGCTATCACTAAAAATACTATGTATTATCTTTGTACTAGATATGCCTTTTGAAGAATCTCGCTGTGATTCTGGTAATTCAAATTTTGTGAAACTTTTACCATCAAAACTACATGTACCATAGGTTGTGCCAATCCACACTATTCCCTTTTTATCAATTCCTAATTTCCATACGTCATCACTTATCAATCCATCCTTCTCATTATAGTTTGTAAGTTTATGACCATTATATTTGCTAATTCCACCTGTATGACCGAACCATAAATTACCTTTCTGATCCTCAGCAATCTCCTTTATAGTAACTCCTTGACCGAATTGATTCTTAATATCATCGAAGAATTCTAAATTCTTTCCATCATATCGAAATGGACCATCTTCTGTTCCAAACCACAAGTTTCCTTTACTATCTTCAAATATATCCCTTACTACACCACCTACTTGTTTCTCAATGAATGGGTTTGGACGAATATGCGCTCTTTCAATCCAGTATGAATCAGGATGTTCAGTAGTTGAGTTGTTCTGAGATAAAGCTTGATTTGAGAATATCAAACTTAAAACTAAAATTAAGATGAGTTTTGAATAGATATTATTCGAATTGGTATAGTCAGGTTTCATATTTTACTTGTTATTGATAATATATTCAATTACGAGAAAACATTAAAATAGTTTGCGTACAAAAAAAACCGACTACATTATGTGCAATCGGTTTCTAGTTTTTTGCATATATTAAAAGCTGATTAAACTACCGCATCAGCTTCTTCTAAAAATAAATCAGCTATTCTCTCCGCGTTCAAACCAGAGAAAATACTATTGATATTTTTTACCAAATCATCTGTATTTATTTCTGATAATACTTTTTGGGCATCTTGCATTGTCTCTACTGTCGGAGCAGAACTATAACTTAGTGGCGAAGTATCATCATTTGATTGAATACTATTCTCCAATTTATTCAGTCCACTTTTCAGAATCTCAGAAGACCAATCAGCTTTGTCAAGAGGTTTGTTAATATTCGATTTACTCGTATCATCGGATTTTACTAGTGTTTCCACAAGAAACGGATCATACTTTACGTTGGCTTCAGTTGTTATTTTAGTGATATTCATTGTTTTGCTCCTAAGATAATTTGTTATTCTATATCTATTAGTAGCAAATCCGTGCCAATTACTTTAGAATGTTTTCCACTTTAGCTCTAGCCATCTGCTTATGATCATCTTTTATATATACAATTACAGTTGCTATAGCAGCTGCTAATACTGACAAATCATCTGTATAACCAGCCACTGGAATTATATCTGGTATAGCATCTAATGGGAAAACAAAATATCCTAGGGCACCGAAAATAACAGACTTAGCCCACTTGGGAGTTGCTTCATCTTTAGCAGCATAATAAAGCACAAGCGCTTTCTCAATTAGTCCAACACTTGTTAATCGAACAACTTTGAAAAGCTTTTTCCAAAACTTACTTTCGTTATACTGATCTTCATATATAGTTATATTACTCAAATTTGCTCACAATATTAGTTATTTTTAGTTGTTTGTTTTAATTTACGAAATTATTTTGAAATAAAAATTGATAGTATATGACGAGAAGTTATATTAGAATTTTTATTATAATTCTCTTATGCAGCATTTATAATACCAACGGACAAACTACTATAGATACGAATGCACTGAAACCAAAGTTCGGTGTATATGGTCAATATGGTTTGACTTTTCATTTTGCAGATTTTGCGAAGCTACCAAATACACAGAGTTGTTGCGGTGGTTTTTCAACCGAGATAGGTCCAACGTTTGGTGGTGGTCTTGTCGTGGATATTCCTATCGACTATGATTATATAATTGATTTTCGTGCTGGTTTCAGCCAAGTTACAGGTAATTTTTACTCTGAGATTAATACAGATGTTTTAGTTGATGGTAACTTGCAACAAGGGGTATTCTCTTATAATCTAAATTCTAATGTTTCTAAAATTGATTTCGATGCTTTGCTTTCTTATAGAATAGCAGAGAATGTATTCCTAAATGGAGGTCCGAGTTTTGGATTACTCCTTTCATCAGATTATAAGCAATGGGAACAAATAGAACAACCATCTGACAGAGGTGTCTTCCCAGGTGAAGGAAGAGTGAGAAATCAATATGAAGGTGAAATTCAAAATCTGAGTAGTTTGATATTCGGATTGACTGTAGGTATAGATTATCAACTTCCACTAAATAAAAAAAATTCACTATTCATAGTACCGGGATTATATTACTCTCATAAATTCAATAATATAGTTAGTGATTTGGCTTGGAATATTAGTGAACTAAAAGCTGGAGTAGCTGTTAAATATAGAACACCACCTGCTCCACCACCACCTCCACCGCCACCGGCAAATCCAATTATGCCTGATTCGCTTCCTTTACCGATTAATCCACCTGCACTAAAAGTTTTTGTAGATGCAGTTTCTGTAGATTCGAATGGGAGAATAAATAAGGAACCAAAAGTTCAAATAGAAGATTTCGTCTCAATAAATATGAGACCACTGCTTAATTATGTTTTCTTTGATGATAGTTCTTCAACAATCCCTAGAAGATATAATCAATTAGCAAAGAATGAAGCAATGACTTTCGACACAGATAACCTAAAGGGTAAGAACGCTATAGAAACTTACTATGATGTTATGAATATCGTAGGAAATAGAATGAAAGAAAACTTAAGTGCAAAAATTACTTTAGTTGGATGTAATTCTAATATAGGTCCTGAATTAGACAACAAATCACTTTCAAACGATCGAGCTATGTCTGTTAAAAATTACCTCACTAATGTTTGGGGTATAGAACCAAATAGAATTGATGTTCAAGCTAGAAACTTACCTATAGAAGCTTCTAAATCAGATACTCTACCTGGACAAGAAGAAAACAGAAGAGTTGAAATATTATCTAGTGATGAGTCAATAATCAAACCAGTTATGACTACAGATACACTAAGAGTTCTTTCTGATACTGATATCAAGTTCTTAGCAGACGTCGATTCAGAAGTAGGTATAAATGAATGGGTATTTGAAGCAAAACAAGATAATAATATACTATTTCAAAAAATTGGAACTGGTCAACCAGATGCAGATTTACTTTGGGATTTAAGGAATGATAAAAAGAATATGCCTAGATCTGCTTCACCAATTGAATACAAACTATCAGTTATGGATTCAGTTGGTCAAAGAGGATTTGCAGAAAAGTCCTTACCGATAAACAAACTTACTGTGAATACTAAAAGAGAGAATAGGACTGATGACAAAGAATTTGAGTATTATAGTTTGATTTTATTCTCTTATGGTAAATCAAGTCTTGAACAAGAACACAGAGAAGTTGTTGACTTTGTTAAAAATAGAATAACAGATAAAGCTAAAGTTTATGTATATGGTTATTCTGATAGTATGGGTGAAGAAGATATAAATAAAAAAATATCAGAAAGAAGAGCAAAATCAGTAGCTAATAGACTTAGACTTCGAGACGCTGAAGTCAAAGGTCTAGGTGAGGAAAGGTTGTTGTACGACAATGATTTACCTGAAGGAAGATTTTATTGCCGAACTGTACAAATAACTGTGGAAACTCCTGTAAAAGATATATAATAGCAAATGGCTAAAGCAAAAAAGAAATTAACAGAACAGCAAAAGTACATATTATGGATGATGGCTTTTGCTGTTTTTACTATTATACTTTGGCGTGTACCTTTTGGAATGTTAGTCCTCTATCCTTTTACAATCTTATCTACTTGGTTCCATGAAATGGCTCACGGAATTATGGCTTTAATATTAGGAGGTAGCTTTCACCAACTCGAAATATATGCAGATGGATCTGGCTTGGCTATGTGGAGTGGAAACCTATTCCTAGGTAATGTAGGGAAAGCCATTGTTGCAGCAGCAGGGCCACTAGGACCTACAGCAGCAGGTGCCATACTTATTATTCTTTCTATGAAAGAAAAACACATTAAAAAAATATTATTTACATTTAGTGGTATTTTAGCTTTTTCAGTTATTTATTGGATTAGATCCGTTTATGGAATTCCTGTAATACTAACTTTTGCTGTACTTATTTTTTTCGCCGCCCTCAAAATGCAAGCAAAAAATCAAAAACTATTATTAATATTCATAGGTATCCAAGCTTTCTTAAGTATATATCTTAGTATTGGATATTTGATGAGTCAAGAAGCCTTCATTGATAACGATTTCCATATCTCAGATACTGGAGTTATTGCTCAAAACCTATTCTTTCCTTATTGGATTTGGGGTGGTATAATCATATTTATTTCTATTTTTACTATGATACAATCCATATTGTACGTTTATAAAAAATAATAAGTTTGATATAAATTATACTCTGACAGAACCCCGAAATCCTCGAGCAGCATAATATGAGTCTGCCCCATTGTGATATACGAATACAGTACCAAATCTATAATCAGCAAATATAGCACCTCCTAAATCTCTAATTTTATCAGGTGTTTTTATCCAACTTGAAGTTTTTGTATCAAACTCTCCTAGATTTTGTAGCTCTCTATATTGATTTTCATCTAAAATCTCAATCCCCATATCTGCTGCCAAATTCATAGCACTATTCTCAGGTGGGAATTTTTTGCGTGCTTCAAGTGCTTTGTGATCATAACAAACACTTCTACGGCCTTTTGGGCTTTCAGCAGAACAATCAAAGAATATATACTCTCCTGTTTTACTATCAATACCAACAACATCAGGTTCACCACCTGATAGTTCCATTTCATTTAATGACCATAGTTTATCGGGATTTGACTCTAGCTTTGATAAAACTTCTTCCCATTTTATTCCCTCATGCCGATTCATATTATTTTCAAATCGATTCTTAAGTATCTCAACTAACTCTGTTGTTACATCTATTGAAAGCTTATTCTTCATTTTATAAATTCTTTTTATGTTTTTTAATCTATTTCAAATATAATATTTATTACTATTATAAACCTAAATAGGTATTTAGTCAATTTTTAATAATCTTTTAGTTTTTCCCATTCTCAAAATACTTTCATATATTATAGACTTTTGATATGCAATTAATGGAAAAAATTAATGAAGTTTAATAAATCTACAATAGTTTTACTACTATTATTTACTACAAGTTTAACTCAAGCAAAACGAGCAATAACATTCGAAGATATTTTAAAATTTAAGAATCTAACTTCTCATCATATTACAGATAATGGTAGTTGGATTACTTATAGATTAGATGTTCAAAGAGGAAACAATACTCATATAATTCAATCACTTGAATCAGATAAAATATTTGAGATTGAAAGGGGTAATCATTCGCAATACTCACAAGATACGCGATGGTTTGTAGTTAAAACAGAAATAGATGTAATCAAACAGCTAAATCCTGAAAAATATAAAGATGAAAAGCCAGGTATTGAGATTGTAAATACACTAACAGATTATCGGAAAAACATTGATGATGTATCCAATTTCAAATTAGCAAAAAATGGAAAATGGCTAGCATACACAAAAGATTATGATAAAAAAGAAAAGTCAAAAGGAAAAAAACTTGTATTGAGACATTTACAAAGTGAAACTGAAATTCCAATTGAAAATGTCATAGAATATACATTGGATTCACTCGGTAATAATATTTTCTATTCAACCATATTAGATAAAGGGTTGAACGGATTATTTGTTAGGAATTTGAACGAGGAATTTATACCTGAAATAGAAATTGACTCAGATTCTAATTCGAAGTATACTAATATTCATTGGGATGAGACTTCTGATAATCTTTTTTATTTAAAAGGCAGAATATTAAAAGAAGATAAAACTAAAGACAACTCAGTCAATATATTTAATTACAATTCCAAAGTAAAAAATATAATTGCTGATACATCATCTAGATCTGGATATTATATACCTGAGAAAAATGATTTAAAATTATCAGATGATGATAATCGATTATGGTTTGGTTACAAACCTCTAACTCAATGGTATGGGGATGAGAAGGATACGACTGAAATTACTGAATCAAACTTGTATGATACTGATTTGATACTTGATGATACCCAACTTTATTTATGGCATCCTAAAGACCCAGAGATTATTCCTTTCCAACAGACAAACTGGGATAGAACTAAAGATGATGTTTACCTTTCACTTTATGATTTTAAAAAAAATAAACTCTTATATATAACTGATAGCACAATTACTGGTGTCAATTCTGTGGATAATTCAAATTTTACTCTTCAGCTGGATTATGAGCCGTATAAAAAGCTTATGACTTATAGTGGTTGGTATTACGACTTATATACTGTAAATATAAGTAATGGAGAAAAAAAGTTAATCGAAAAAAATCTGGAAGAAAGACCTCATTTATCTCCTGATGGACTTTTTACAGTTTACTTCAAGGAAAAAAAGTGGTATTCTTATAATAATGTAACTAATAAAGTAATAGTACTTAATGAAAATTTGTCTGTTCCGTTTTACGATGTTTTGGATGATCACCCTAAAGAACCAGGTTCTTATGGTGTTAAAGGTTGGATTGGTCAAGACAAAAAGATTCTAATAGGAGATCAGTTTGATATATGGGAATTTGACTTATCTAATGGAAGTAGCCGTTTGTTAACTAAGGGTATAGGACGTAAGAATGAAAATACTATTAATATTATAAACACTGATAAAAATAAAAGATGGTTTGAAAGTAGTGATAAAGTTATTGTCTCTGTATATGGAACAAAGTCGAAACAAAAGCATCTGGGTATATTAGATTTAATAACTGGTGAAGTTGATATTAGAACTTATGGAGACTATTTATTTAATTATGAAGATAAATCTGATGATTCTGACAAAATAATAATTACTAAAGAAGGATTTAATACATACCCTGATTTATGGTTAACTGATACTAAACTAAGTAAACTAGAAAGATTAACAAAAGAACAGCAACAAGTTGATGAATTTTTATGGGGTACTTCTCATATAGTGGATTTTGTCACTGAGTTTGGTGATACATTACAAGGATACTACGCACTACCTGATAATTATAAAAAGGGGAAAAAGTATCCCGTATTCGTATATTTCTATGAAAGATTTTCAGATCGGAAAAATGAATTCAATATGCCAAAGATTAATCATAGACCACCTTATTCTCTTTACCTTGGATCTGAATATGTAATGTTCTTTCCTGATGTAAAATTCTATGATGGAAACCCAGGGAAATCTGCAGAAGCAGCTTTAATAGCGGGATGTGATAAATTAGTAGAAATGGGTATAGCTGATTCAGAAAAAATTGTGATGCATGGTCATAGCTGGTCAGGATACGAAAGCGCATGGATAGTAACCCAAACAGATTATTTCGCTGCTTGCGTGTCTGGGGCACCTGTTTCTAATATGACCTCTGCCTATTCTGGTATTAGATTAGGTTCAGGTCTAGCAAGACAGTTTCAATATGAAAAAGAACAATCCCGAATAGGAGGGAATATAATTGATTCACTTGATTCATATATTCGAAACTCCCCTATTTTCTTTGCTGATAAGATGAATACACCACTACTTGTGATGTTTGGTGATATAGACGAAGCGGTGCCGTGGCAACAAGGTATTGAATTGTATTTAGCAATGCGTAGATTTGATAAAAATTGTATTTTCTTGCAATATGAAGGTGAACCGCATCATCCTAAAAAGATACATAATCAATTAGACTATTCACTAAGAATGAAGCAATTTATGGATTATTATGTTTTCGGAGGTGATATGCCTAAATGGATGTTAGATGGTTTCCGTTATAAAGGAAAATATAATATAGGTAGATGATAATATAAAAGGGGCGATTTAGTTTCGCCCCTTTTCTTTAATTAATTATTTCTCTTTTCTATTATATCCAATATTTCTTGCATTTTCTCTTTCGCTCTTATAGATAGTGATTCGGCCTCTTGTTTAGTTTGTTCAACATAATTTGTATCACTTATGCCAGATAAATTAATTATAACATTTCTATAGGCACCCCATATTCCGACCTCTAGAGCTCTAGCACCTACTTCTAAATCAGAACGACTACTGAAATTCCCAATTTTTGCAACCTCTATCAGATCATCCCAAATTCTATCAGCTGTCTTGATAGTCTTTAATGGTACTTCGATTGCAACTTTCATTCCATCTTCCATTGCTTGATTTCTTATAGTTTTCTCTTCATCAGTATTCTGTGGTAATCTCATTGCTTCCATATAGTCACTAAATGCATTAGTATCAGCATC
>JBFHKR010000104.1:0-9347 GCA_041595255.1 Chlorobiota bacterium | reverse complement strand
GTATCATTTCTAATTGGTTTAATTACTCAGTCAGCATACATAATCAGCTAATATTTAAGAAATTATAAATAATTTCTGATATTTGTGTAGCGTATATTCTACATGGATATATTTATTCAAACAAAACTATCGAGGTGATATTATGAGCTATAAAACAGGTGAAAAATGTCCACAAAGCGGTGAGTATAAATGCACAACTCACTCGAGTAATACAATTCCATTATCTAAAGGGGAAAAATTTCCACCTTGTAGTCATGGTTCTGGTGGTGGGCATGGAGCAATTTGGAAATTAGTAAGAGCGATATGAAATAAAGAGTACAACTAGTCATTTAAATAGCTAGTTGTACTAGTTTTATAAGATTAAAATATTTGGTACTTGACTATTCAGATTCTTAATAACACTCACTCTCTCATCTCCGAATATACCTTCCCCAATACTTATCTCCAATAACGAGTTTAAGAAATCATATTCAAATCTAAATAGTTTTACATAATCTCGACCATCAAGTTTAAATACTTTATTCTCATTCTTATTTGATATCTTAGGGTTATTATGTAAGGTTATTCGAAATTCCTTTTCATGATTGTATTCTTTTGATTTAGAATAGACTATAAACCTAGTTAATTCTATAAGACTTTTATTATAGAATTCTTTATCATTTCTGTATTTAAAAAGAATGCTACTGATTAAAGTATTAGTACTCTCATCATCATTTATATAATTAATCTTATCACAACCTAAGTTAGAAACAACACTTCTTATGTAGTCAAGATCAAACTTCAGAACTACACCATTATAGTTATCCGCATAATTCTTCCATAAATAAGGATTATTAGGGTCAGTACTAAATGATATTATGTAATATTTAATTTCTTCATCAAGTGAATTTAAAAACTCCATTAATTTATTATTTGAGTTTGATTTAAGAGAATTGAATAATTCTAAATACATCTTATTATTAGAAAAGAACCGTACGATTCCTCCCCACATATATGGAATATTAGTTGAATTATGACCAAAATGTTTTTGTAATGATTCTACTCTTGTTAATCGACCTAATTGTTCTGCAACTATATTACCACCATAGAAGTATTCATATCTGTCTTTTTGTTTAAATACATCGAATAGGAAAAGTTGCCTTGACTTTATAATTCTATTTGCATTTTCTAGACTTGTATAGTGATATATATACTTCGGATTCATAATTACCTATTTTTATTCCAATAATTACTAAATTCTTTAACTTCTCTAAAATTTGAGAAACCGTATTTAATCTTTCGCTTTTTACCAGAAATTACAAATTCAACTACATATTCACCTATCCAATTAGAAATAGCAATTAATATCATAAGAATTGAGAATATTGATGTTATAACGAACCAAATAAAATTCAATTCAGTTTTTGAAAAAATAAATGTTAATGAGACTACCAGTATTAAGAGACTTACTATTGCAATTACTTTGCTTTGTTTTAAATAGATTTGAACAGAATCTACTTTACTTAATGGGATGACTAAATCACTATTTTTAATTTTCATTATAATAGTTTCATCATTTACACTTACTATGTTGTTTCTGAATTCCATAAACACTACTGCTTTGTTAATTTTTAATTAAAGAAAAGCCGTAGTTACATTCAAATAGCTACGGCTTAAATGGTACTATTTTAGTTCTATTTAATTAAATACATTTTCTCCATCAGTTTGCCTTGACTTGTTTCTAGTATATAGAAATATACACCAGAAGTAAGATTTTGCAAATTTAATTCCAATGAATGTTTACCTTTGCTCTGAACTCCTTCATAAGCCTCAAGAACAAGTTTACCAGTTTCGTTTATAATAGTTATTTTAATATTATCATCTTCTACTAAAAAGTAGCTTATTTTAGTTTTTCCATTAAACGGATTCGGTTCATTACCATATAATTCATTTTTAATTAGTTCACCATTTCCATTAACTTCTTTAACTTTTTTCATTGAATACCCTGAAGTATCAAATCTTATTTTAATTCTTTCTAAAACATCTTGTTGATACTCATAATAATAATAATCAATTGAGTCCTGGTCAGTATGTTGAATCGAAGTTAATCTATTTAAATCCCAATCAGCTCTAGATGTATAAACTTGAGTATCAATAGGCTTTATATTAGCTAGAACAATTTCAGCAGAATCAATTTCGCCAACTCGTTCATAACCTTCTGCTAATACATACCCTAAATGTATTCTTTCATAAATTGAATAATTTGTGTCTAAATACATTGTATTTAATAAGCTATTTACTAATTCAACTTTTACAGTACTTGAATCACCATAAACTGCCGCTCCCAATAGATTATTTGCAAAATTTACACGACAAGGTCCTGTTAAAGACACATCATCAACTGCAGTATAGTAGAATTGATAAATATCATCAAAATAAGTATCAGCTGAGTCTGTTCGAGTAATTTCTATCCAATCTCCAAAATTAAATTTCGTAAAAGAATAACTTGTTAAACAATCATTCGGATTATAAACTCCTGTAGATGTACATGGACAACTTTCACCAATGCTACATGAAGTACTTGCTAAACTTGAAACATCAAAGTTATTTCCAACAACCATAACATTAGTTGTTCTTGGTAAATATCCTGATAAATCATTCCATTGATTGTAACTACCATCTAAAGTTTTGTCAGGATCACTTATAACTTCTTTATCATAAATAACATGTTTTGGAGAATACAAAGCCATATTGTTATATCCACAATCCATAACAACATTAGCTTCTTTGTATTTTAAATAAATATCACATCTTTTAGGATCACTATAAAATTGAAGGTAAGGGTTAACAAAAGTTGATGTAACTCCATTACAGAATATATTTCTTCCTAATAGAGTAATTGGTGATCCATAAGAACAACTAATTTGGCTTTGCGAGTTATAAGTTCCTCTTAATAATGCAGTGGAGTTCTCTTCAGATATTGCTTGATAAAAGTTTGCAAACTTATTATTTCTTAATCTCTGATCTACACCATCTATTGCTTTAGAACCAAATCCTACTGCAGTAAATTCATTATCGTATACAGTGAATACGTTTGACTTATTATAAAACATACTAATATGATTTTCCTCAAATTCATTATTGCAAACTCTACCTCCTGTTGAGAATAAATGCAATCCATTTATCATTTCATCAAAAATATTACCTTCTACTAAACAAGAGCGAGCTAACCCTATAGTTGCCCCATACATTAGATTCTTAAATACATTATTCTTAAGAGTAAGTAAATAATTTCCATTTGACTTAAAGCCATCTATTTTTTTGAAACCAATATTTGTGATAGTTGTTGCTTTATCTTCAAATTCATTATTCTCTACTGTTAAATTAAAGAATTCAGGTGCTAAATTTTTATCTGGACTTACATTTATATTTAATTGTGTCCCAACATTAGATAAAAGAACTGCATAATCTTCATCTGATTTATCATAGAATTTATTGTTTTTTATACTTAAAATATTTTTATCGGTTAATGAAACATGTACCCCTTTAAAAATAGTATTTTCAATAAACACTTGATCTGTTACACTACTTATATCAGTTCCCCCTTTAATAAATAATTGAACAGGTATTTCGAGTTCACTGTAGTCAAGTCCAACTGCAAGGTTTAATGGAATTCTTCCACTTACTGTAATTGGGTTAGACACTGTACCTTCAAATCTCGCAATTCCGTAATTATGGTGTCTGTCTTTATTGAAAGTTATTTCTGCTCCTTCTTCTACTTTAAAGACTCCGCCGTCATCAACGAATAACTCTTCCATTATTACTTTAGCATTTTCAGTTACTTCTAAAACTCCGCCTTCGTGAACTGTAATTTTTTTTGTTATATTAGCAATTCTTTCCTTGTTATCACGGATATTATGAATGTATAATTTACCACCGTCTCTTACTTCTATAGGAACTTCGATGCTAATATGAGAACCACCATTATTACCGTCTTCTAAACTGACATGGAGTGTACCATCTACATAAACAGTTTTTTCACCATTATCACCAACTAAAAATTCCATATTATCATGAGTTTTACCGCTTCCTTCTTCTCCTGGTAAAAGCCAAACCTCTGCACCTGATGCTATTGTAACATCTCTTTGTACTTTAAAGTCACCTTGTAAATTAACTTTTCTAAAGACTCTATCTTGATATTTTATAGGGTTGCTAGGGTTGTTACCACTTATGATACCTCCAATTTCATCCCTGAAATAACGTAAAACAAGATAACCTCCATATTGAAGAAATTGAGCTTGTTTCGCTCCAAATCCACCCCAAGCGTAAACGAAATCTTCATCATCTTCTAGCCCAGGTCGCCTTGAGTCTGGATAAGAATCAAAAATTGTTGCGAAGAAATTTTGAATGCTTATTTCATCTGGACCATACTTAAATTCATAATTATCATAATCTCCTAATGTTGTTCTTGAGTAGAAGTATCTACTATCTTTATCATAACTCAAGGTTGGGAAATAATCGAAATATGCAGCTTCAAAGATAGTATCCTTTGAGTAAGTTATATCACTTCCAATATCATCTGTTCTAATAAAATTCTTTATATCTATTACTCTTGTTCCAGCAGCATAAGCACCTACAAATAATTCTGATCTTAATCTAAAGTCTTCATTTTCATCCGGAAGAACTCCAGTTGTTCCAAAATATGTTCTAATATGATGCATTGTGTTTGGTGCTCTCTCTGTATTTGTTGGGCTACAATCAATCTCATCAATATCATTTATATGTTGTGTTGGGAAAAAATTTCCATTTGCTCTGTCTGAAGGCGATTGTTCTAATACATCATAGGCCGCTAATGGGCCAGATGCGTCAGTATTCCAAGTACTTTGTGAAGGATTCGATTTGTTTTCAGAACCTACTCCTCTTATAAAATGATGTCCTCTATCTCCTCCCCATATTTTTAAAGTATTTGAAAGCCTTCTATCATCAAATATTCCATTATTATCATTTAATGCTATAGTTCCTAATCCTGCATATGCACCATTAACATCGGATGTTAAAAGCTCATATGGTTGAAGCCAAGCATCACCGTTGATTAACTCAGCAAACGTAGGTGTAGCTAACTCCGAAATGGTTACAAAAAAGTGATTCTTTAAGTCAATATGTATAGGCTCAATTGTATGTCCAACATTTGCAGACCAACCATCACTACCTCCAAAAGTATCAGGAGAATTACGAACATTTGGGTTAATTCTATCTGGGTCTCCGTTTATCCATTGTTGAAAAGTCACTACACAATTATCTGGATCACTGTAATCGACATCAACAATACCGTACCCCCCTTCCATATCATACAACTCTAAACTATCTTTATTGCACTCAGAACCTGGTATTGAACTGGAAGTACAAGCTACATTCAATGAAATTTTGTTAGTCTCAGTTTCCATAATCGGATTTCCATTCGTATCAAACTTTTTAATTCTGTGGGCATGTGTCTCATGAACTGCAGATGTTGTTGGCCAATTAGTTGGTGTAGTTTCTGCATCTCTAGTTACCCGAATTGGCTTTCCATCTTTTGTTAATCTAGCTAAAGAAATTAGATTTGTACTGTTATAATTAGTATGCGTTTCAATACCAAAATCATTATATCCAGTAACACCTTCAAGCATAAATAAATCTACAAAAGCATCTGTCTTATTTTTTGAGTCTTCGAAATAAGCAGAATTACATAGATGATTAAACGTCATAGCGGAACTTTTTTTATCTAAAGTTAATGTATGTATTTTTCTATAATCTTCTGTTTTATTGCTATCACAATTTGCTTGCTTAAAAAAATCCCTAATCGATTCAATATAGCCAATATAGATATTAGTGTTATTTATACTTGGTGATCCTGGCTTTTCAACTAGCCGAGTGTTTAAATTTTTAATAATTATATCTTCTTCACCCCAATTCATTAATTCAGTTAGATTAACTATAATTGCTTTTGCAGTTATACTTAACCCTTTAATTTCATTATTATTTCTAATTGTACAAATACCATAGACTATATTATTCGAATCACTTGTCCAAATCACCATTGGTCCAAGTTCAACATTTCCATTGTCGTTCTCAATTGTTAGTTTCCTTGTTAATGGTAATGGAGATCTTGGATTTGTTAAGTCATCAATTCTTATATATGTAGTTGTTGTTGCTACCTCATTAAAACTTCCTGCGTAAATATACTTATCTCCAGCATTTGTATTTATTCTAGTAAATTCAACCATTTCATTAGCCTGATTTGTTTGATCAAAATTTACAGGACAAATTAGCTCCATATTCTTATGCCAAATTTCATCGTCTGTAAACTCTGTTACTTCTCTTGTAGTTAAGTTTCGATCAGGCTCTGGCTGAGCATTTATGACTGTGGTTGTAAGTAAGAAAATTAGTGTTATTATGTACTTCATAATCACTCTCTCCGAATTAATTTATAAATATTATTATCGTGATTATTTGAGATTCGAATTAGAAGAAGTTGATTTGATTTAATATCTGTTAAATGGATACTATTAACACCTTTATTTATTTGTATTGTATTTCTAAACAAAAGTTGTCCATTTAAATTAAATACGTCAATTTTAGTTGATCCTAATAAAACTTCACTTTGAATTTTAAGATTATTAATGTATAACTCAAATTTCAGATTATTTGAAAAATTATCTTCTTTTTCTATATTTGTTAATGGCGATTTTGATTTGTATAGAATAGGATGATAGCTAGAAGGATAAATTATATTTTCTAGTTCTTTATCTTTAATTAGCCAAAGTGATTGATCTGTTGGTTTAATGAAAAAATTAAAAATTCTATTATTTAAATCATTATTCTCAAATATATATTCCCATGTCTTACCGTTATCAAATGTCTGGAAAAAAACTTGTCTAAAAACTAAAACTGGGTCGTTATCAGTACTAGGTCTGTGCGTAATAATAATTACTTTTTGATTAAAATTATGTGTATTTGTTCGAATGAAACTAAATCTTTCACCGTTAGAATAATCACCAACTATAAGGCGTTCACCTTCATTTCCAATAGAGTCCTTATTTAAATTAAATAGATCATATATATTAGCTGCTTCTTGCCTTTCTTTTGTATCAACTTTTGAAAAGAATATTTCGTCTCTTTTAAGTACTATTTGGTCTAATGTATTATCTTCAAAGTTTTCATAATTATAGACATAATCCATATCAAAATAATTTGAAATTAAATTATACTTATCAGTTAAGTAATTGTATTGTATGTTATGCCTTAGACTTGAATGAGTACTTCCATAATAAATCTCAGCAAAAAGTTTACCTTTATTTCGTTCACTGTAGACAGTGGTTATTTTACGATTAGGAAGTAGTGACTTACCTGTCTCCTTTTCAATGATTGATTCTGGAGAAAGACTATTCCAAGATTCTCCTCTGTCAGTTGACATACTTAATTGATGATAATAAGTATTAACGGCAAAAATAAAATAATCATGGTGTAATGCCAAATAATCTGGGTCTTTATCATTTATTTCAATATATGAGCTAAATAAGAAACCTCCTCTGTAAGGGTATTCAACTTTTTTAATTATCTCACCATCTAAAGAAATGTAGTAAATAGATGTATCTTTATCAGTAAAGTTTCTTTTAACAAAAAAGAACCCTGTAGGATGGAATACTCCAGGTTCAGTATCACCATCCAATATAGGTAAAGAACTCCTTACTATATCAGAAATGTCTTCGAATGTTTTTCCAGAGTTAGTAGATAAATAGTATGCTTCCTTTTCAATAATTTCGGGTGACGATACATCACTTTTAATTAAAATAGTATCATTTTTAAAGTAAACTTTAGAGTATCTGGCAATTCCACCTTCGGGATAAATTTTAAACACTTCCTCAAACTCCATTTGAGCAAAAAGAAAAAAGGGTATTAGTAGTATAAGTAATAGTGTTGTGATTTTCATGTTCATTATCCAAAATGTTAGTTATTGAAGTAAGTATTATACGCATTATGTATGATACATAAAACAATTGAACTATTGTTTTGTTACTTAAATACTAATTTTGGTTGTATTTCTGTCTTTTATCAGAATCTTTTTCTGAATATTATAATTATGACTAGACTAACAAATCAAAAAGAATAAATATTTCCTAATGCTAAACTCATTTTATACCCTCACTGGTTTATTAAACCAATAGAAACATTCATTTTTTATCATTATCTTAGCTCACTGAATTTTTAAACCAATTAATATTATTTTAAAATAGCATAGTTTTGAAAACAGAAAACGAAATAATTGAAAGATTTAAAAGGATATTCAGGTCTTCAAGATTATCCAAAAGTGAATTCGCAGCGGCTTTAGGTATTGATCATCAATCCTTAAACAAATATTTGACAGGCGTATATGACATTCAAAAAATTTCAATAAAACTAAATAAACTTGGTTATTCGGTAGATTGGCTTTATTCTGGTGAAGGTTTACCTACTGTTGGTAATAAGCTTACAGAAAGTCAAACGAATGCTTTATTAAATTTTAATATATTAGAACAAAAGTACAGGATCAAAATCTGGATTGAATTTAATTATGAGAATGTCATTGAGTTTGAAATTAGTAGAAACTTTAAAAGGCATGAAATTCAAATAATACTTGATAATTCAGAATACATTCCTTATTTAATTCAAAAGAGAATAGAAAATGCAGGATGCAACATTTATTGGACAATGACTGGTATAGGGACAAGTTATGCAGATAATGATTGTGGAAACGAATTAAGAGAAAAAAATGAAAACTAGTCTACTAATATTAAGTTTTGTATTAGCAAGTATTACTAATGCATATTCAGATAACTGTGTTCAGAAAAGTCAAGAGCTTTTTAAATCAGCTCAATACAAACAGTCTATTAAACTTATTAATAGTTGTTTGAAAGTCGCCATAGACTCTAAAGATAAGGATTTGATGAGTAATCTATACTATGGCTTAGGTATTAATTATTACAATATTGGTGAGTTAGATTCTGCTTTAAAATATTATCTAATGACGGAATTTTCTTTAAAGCATACGGATAATAAGAAATTAGAATCAATGGTTTATAATGAATTAGCTATAACTTATATTGATAAAGGGATGAATCATAAGGCTATTTATTACTTAAAGAAAAGTATTGACTTAAATACACAATTGGTTAGAATAAATAGTCTATGTAGAAATTTTAATAATATAGGTAATTCATTTACTAATATCATGTTGATAGATTCTGCTCTATTCTATTATAATAAAGCTTTAAAACTAAACAACATAAATGATAAATTACAAGCCAGTACATTAAATAATATTAGTTCTACTTACTACAAAAAAGGTGATT
>JBFHKR010000103.1:0-9403 GCA_041595255.1 Chlorobiota bacterium | reverse complement strand
TCTGATTTAGTATATAGTTTTTTGAATAGTTTTGCTAGATAATTTGGGGATATACCTAATTCTTGCAATTTCTTGACTGCAAAATCATCGGCCTCAGCTTCCATATCCCTAGAGAAAGTACTCTGTGTTAAGACCTTAGTGACTTCACCTGCTGTTGAACTATTACCTGCTAGTAATAATTCTATGCCTAGTGTAGTTAGTAATTGATCCGTGTGATGATTCAATTTCAAATGGCCTAATTCGTGAGCTATTATACCTATGAGTTCCTCAGGACTATCACATTCTAAGATAATACCGCGATTGATTACGATCATATTCCCAGGTAATGCGTAAGCGTTAATATCTTTACTATCACTGAAGTACAAATCATAATTAATATCTTTGTCACTCACTAAATGTTTGAGTTCGCCTAGAGCACGTAAAATTTGAGTTGTGTCGCTATCAGCTTGCTCAAATTCTAACAATTCTATTAACTTCTCTTTTATTTCTGTTTCCCTTTCGTTGTAAGACTCTTTCACTACTTCCGAGTCAACGATTGGATAATAAGTTAGGAATATCCAAGCGCCTAAAAATATAACAAGTAGTATTAAAAAATCTCGCCAAATTCTTTTTTTCATATTCAATTTCTAAATAGGAGGATTGTTTCTATATATCTGTTCTTCTTCTTCTTTTACTTTGTAAACAATCTCGTATGAAAGTTTACCAAAGAAAATGAAATAATACATCAGCCCTTGTCTAGCTTTTATAGCTGCTGCAATACTGAATCCCAAATATAACAAATTTGCTAATATAACAACAATCAAATAAGAGAGAAATGTATTGTCAAAATTGAAATCGTATTTGAAAAAAGAAATTGCCCATACCACTAACCCTGCATTTAGTAAACTAACTGGTAATTGTGAAAGCAAAGATTGTAGTGAATGAAATCGTACAAATCTACTCTTATGCTTGTTCACATGATAGTATATAATAGCTGCAATTAGATTTATAACAGGTAGAGGAAGTCCTGCAGCTAGAGATGCAAACATCATGAAATAAGCACCCATCGCGTCTTCGCGTTCTCTTGCCGGTAAATCTTCGGGCTGTTGAATTGGGTAATAATCAGTATTCATTATCTTTCTCTATATTATTTTAATTGTTTACTTGTTGTGTTCTATCGAATTCATAGCCTAGCTCGTTTTCTTGTCTATGTCCTGTAAAAGGAGGATATTCATCGGTCATAAAAGCTAAATAGAGATTGACTCTCTGCGCCCATCTTTGAGTTCCTACTATAAAATCATGCATTTTTTTAGGAAATTCACCTGTGAACAAAACTATCCAAAATGCGATTATCTGCACGAAAAACATACCTATTACTCTAAAAAATAATACGAATCCGTGAGGAATGCCAACATATAACCATCCAAATAATAGCTTTATTATAGCATTACCTCTACTCATATCTTCTCTGTAGGGTACATAAAATTTGATATTTTCATCTTCAGCATCTAGACCGAAAGCAGGATAACCATCAACTAAATTCATCATTCTAGCATTTACACGCATTTCCCATTTTATAAACTTAGTTTGAAATTCGAAGAAACTTTCTGGATATCTGCCAGTAAAAAGAATACTCCAAAATGCAATAAAGCCTACGATTGAAGACCATATAGATAAAAAGAATAATAGAAAAAGATGTGGTAAAGCTATATATAAGTAACCAAAGAAGGTTCTGAGGAGTAGTTCACCTCTTGAATAGCTTTCTTGATGTCGTATTTCAAATATCATTTAGAACCCCAACAAATAATTTAGGAAAGTGTAACTTTATTATTACGTATAGTTTTCAGAAAGTTATAGCTAGAATAAAAAAAGTTGAAAATTTTATAAAAATAACTCTCTATATAAAACATTTATCCTCCTAATAAATCTAATGTGATGTGAGGCTTTAAATAGAAAATTTACTTTCACGTCACTTAAATTTGATGTAAAATTTCGTAAGAAATATGAATAATGAATCAACATATTTTTAAAATGGCTATCCATTTTCTATTTTTGCTTACTCACAAATAAAATTAACTAATATATATGAAAAGTTTTAGGATAATCGAGAACCCATCTGAACTTGGTGCAGGAACCAGAGGATCAAGTTTAGGTATAGAAGCCCTACGAATAGCGGCAATAAATAAAAAATCAAAACTATTCTATGACAATGAAGTTGTCACCCTGACAAAAAACAATAAAAAATTATTTAAAGAAATAGAAATGCCTCATGCTATCAGATTGAAGCAAATCTATAATAGACTAACAGTTCTTGGTGAAGAAGTTTACAATACTTTAAGAGAGAACAAATTCCCACTAGTTATAAGCGGAGATCATTCTTCTGCTGCAGGTACAATAGCTGGCCTAAAAAAGGCTTATCCTGATAAACGAATTGGCGTGATTTGGATAGATGCACATTCTGATATGCACACTCCTTATACAACACCTTCAGGTAATGTGCACGGTATGCCATTAGCTATGTCGATGGGGATTGATAATAGAAAACATGCTCGGAATGAAGTTATTGATAAAACCCTTGAATATTGGGAAAAATGTAAAAACTTATTTGCTTTAAACCCTAAAATGAATCCTGAAGATTTAGTATTTATAGGGCTTAGAAGTTCTGAAATGGAAGAATTATCTCTAATTGATGAATTTAATGTCAAAAAAATTTTAGTAAATGAAGTTCGTAATAATGGTACTAAATCAATTGTTAATGAAACTCTCACTTATTTAAATGAATGTGATACTATTTATATCTCGTTAGACGTTGATTCGATGGATCCCGATTTAACTTCTTATGGAACTGGAACACCAGTTAAAGATGGTCTAACTCCCAATGAAGTAATAGAAATAGTTTCAAACTTATTAAAAGATGAAAGAATAAAAGCATTAGAACTTTGTGAAATCAACCCATTATTAGATAATAAGAACAGAATGGCAGAAATTTCGTTAGTAATATTAGAAGATATTATTCACATAATTAATAAAGAATGACCAAAAGAAATGTTATAACTTTAGCACTATTTATGCTAGCTGTATTTACGGCTCCTAATCTACATTCTGTAGAGTATATAGTAAAACTAAAATCAAATCCGAAGAATAATCAAATACAGAATCAATTAAAATTAAAGCCTTTATTTGCTCAAATTAGATCTTCAAAACTTAATAAAGTTAATAGCAATAATATTATTGGGTTAGAGGAGTTACAGGATTATTATCTTTTAGAAACAGAAATAAATGATATTGCAAGTTTAGTTTCTTCTGATTATTTCGAGAGTATAGCTCCCAATTATAAATATAGAATTGAAACTTCTCCTATTCCAAATGATCCTAGATTCTCAACTCAATGGAATTTACAGTATCTAGATATAAGAAATGTATGGGATAGAGCAACTGGAAAAGGAATTATAGTAGGAATTGTAGATACGGGTTTAGATTTTGACCATGAAGATATACAAGGTCAGATGTGGGTGAATGAAAAAGAAGATCTAAATGGTAATGGTAGATTGGACGCATGGCCATCTACTGAAGTTAGAAATGGAGTTTCGGGTGATTTTGATTTCATTGATAATGATGGTAATGGATATGTAGATGATGTTATAGGTTATGATTTTGTTAATGTATCTTCTAGAAATCTAGGAGATGACATAGACCCTGACCCTATCCCGTATGATGAGGAGTCACATGGTACAAGTATGTCTGGAATCATTTCAGCTAGGCTTAATAATAATTTGGGAATTGCTGGTATTGCTTATGATTCGAAGATAATGTCACTCAGAGCATTTGACATAAGTGGAGCAGGTGAATCTGATGATATTGCTGCTGCAATTCTTTACGCCGTTGTAAATGGTGCAAATGTATTAAATTTTAGTTTTGGCGAAGAGTATTATTCCCCTCTTTTGCATGATGTCATCAAATTTGCTTATGCAAACGGTGTAACTATGGTGGGGTCTTCAGGAAATAATAATTGGTATAGAAAGCATTATCCTTCTGACTTCGAAGAGGTTATATCAGTAGGTGGAATCACTGAGAGATATTATAAATCGAGTGTTTCTAATTATGGAAATAGAGTTGATATATTAGCGCCAGGTCAATCAGTACCCTCCTTAAGCCCTAATAATCAATACTCAGCTAAATCTGGGACTTCAGTAGCTGCACCTCATGTAACTGCAACAGTAGCACTTTTATTAGAACAAAATCCTAATCTCAAGCCTGCTGAAATCAAATTCATACTTGAAAGTTCATCTGCCGATGATAATGAATTTCCAGGTTGGGATCCTTTTTATGGTAAAGGTATTCTAGATATTAAAAGAGCTTTGGATAGTAAGTCAAAAGGAACCATTTCAATAACTTATCCCGAAAATGATGCTGCCGTCGATATATCAGTAAATGATTCATTAGCTATAATAGGTACAGTATCGCATCCTCTTATGAGAAGCTATAGCTTATATATTAGAAAAGGTATAAGCCCATTTAATCAAGCTGATTTCCGCTCTGAAGAACCGTTTACCGAGTGGATAATTGCCTCAGATAGAATGTATGATCAAGTTGTAAATGATACAATTGCTATGTTGAGTAAGTCTTTGTTCAAAGATTCAATTTATACGGTACGTTTGAAAGTAGATTTATTAAACAATAGTACTTATGAACATAGATTTTACTTTAGAGCTTATACACAAAGTATTTTCACAAAAAATAAATTTACAGCAGAACCTAAAGCAGTTAGAATATATGATGCTGATATTCAAAAAGTTATGGTCACAGCTTCTACTTTATATAACTCATTGTTCTATGTCGAAGTTTACAACGAAACAGGTGAATTCATAAATACTTTTTCTGAAGTAATTCAGAGCAGTTTGGATCATGCCGTTATTGTTGATAATCTAATAGCTGGTGAGAAATATACTTATAAAGCTTTTTTTGTAAGTGCTACAGATACAATTAAGAAAGAAGGTTGGTTTCCAGAAATAAAGAAAAACATTAGTACTTCTGCATTTAGATCTAAGCCTTATAGAATAGAGAATAGTTATTTGTATAATGGACTTTATGATGAAGCAAATCAAACTTTTGCTTCAACTAAGTTAAGTGGAGTAAATTTCATTGGAACTTCTTTTTTCGAATATAAAGAAGGTAAGTTAATTAAAACTGATTCTCTTGATTATCCTCGTATAATAGAGGGATACGGAGATAGTGATGGAGATGGGGTAAAGGAAATATTGACTTCGGGGAATGGTGAGTTAGTATTGTTTGAAGAAGTTGGGGATAAAAAATTTGGGAATATCATATATAAAGAAGACTTTAACATAGTTTGGCCTAGTCAATTTGTAGATTTAGATCAGGATGGCCGTGAGGAGATAATTGCTCATGACGACAGTTCCTATTTTGTTATAAAATATGAAAATGGTAAATATATTAAGAAAAATAGTATAGTAATGCCCTCAGAATACGGTAGATTTGATAATGCTATGACCTCTATATTTGCTAATGTAGATGAAGACCCTGAAATGGAGTTAATATTTACAAATTCTAATGGTAGATTATTTATTTACGAATATAAGAATAATGAATTTGTTAAAGAATTCGAATCATTGCTTGCTATCAGTAATTCTAGTCAACACTTATGCGCTGCCGATATTGACAATGACGGTATTTCTGAATTTCTTGTACTTAATGCAGGAGTACAAAAAGCATTTAATAACAATGGTGGAAAAGAGCTTTTATGGACAGCTCAACTATGGGATTATAACAATAATGAGTTCAAGGTCATTTGGGAAGAGCTTTTCTCTGGTGTCAAACTTGGTGTTGTCAATTTCGCAAGCAATGCCTATAAGAATGGTGTATCTTGTGGTAATTTAGATAATACACCTGGTGACGAAATTATTATCTCAACATTCCCAGATTTGTATGTTTTCAAATATTCTAATGAGTCAGTTACTCCTCTATGGCATTATTCTTTTGCCCTATCTAATTCAGCCATAGTACATGATTTTGATGGGAACGGACGAAATGAAATGGCTTTTAATACTTTTTTTGGAACACAATTCTTTGAGATTACTGATAACGAACTAATTGTTTCTGCTCCAGCGAATTTCAGGGGAAGACCTATAAATGAAAATAGTGTTAAACTCGATTGGGATAGAGCACCAAATGCTGATTCGTATCAGATATACAGATTATTGGATCAGAATACTGGTCAAGGCGTTTTATATGCAGAAACTCAATTCAATAATTTATTATTAGATACCTTAGAAAATCTTACTTGGTATGATTTCTTTATTATATCTAAAGCAAATGACGGAACTTTAAGTAATAATGCTTCTAATTTGGTTAGTTGCTATACACACCCAATGGCTAAAATAGTTGATTTGAATTTTGTAAACTCTAGAACTATTGAAATTGAATATGATACTAGAATGCCTGATTATGAGCTAGAACCTCGTAGATTTAATCTTACAAATGAGTCTAGTACTTTTGTTCCGAATAATGTGATCTCTTCACAAGATAAAAAATTACGAATATTTTTTAATGAACCTATATTTGCAGGCGCTTATACACTAGTAATACCTGAGTTAGAAGATTATTATAGACAGAGGATTAATGCTACATCTTATAATCTACAATCAGACTATGAAGGCGAGGAACAAGAATTGTATTTCGTATCTGGAGAAAGAGTTGGAAATAAATTAATAGTTAAATTCTCAGAAGAAGTAGATGAAACCGCTCTTGATAAAGCAAATTATGAATTTTCCCCAGTTGGTAATATACTATCAATTGTTAGAAGCAATGAACCTAAAGTAATAACAATAGAAACGGATGCATTTACTAAAAACGCTGTTGGTTTCAAATATACACTTTCTGCTTCTGTCAATATATTATCGGTAGATGGTAAGAAAATGACAAAAGAAGCAGGTAGTGTACTTCAATTTACGTATTTCAAAGATGAACTAGAAGAAGCTTATGCTTACCCTCAACCATTAAAATTAAGTATAAATAACTTTATCACATTTGCAAATTTGACATCCAAAGCTACCATATCAATATATAATAACAAGGGTGAATATTTGCAATCTATCAATGAATTTGATGGAGATGGTGGAGCAAGTTGGAATTTGATTGATAACAATGGTAATAAACTAAAAGCTGGAGTCTATTACTTCACAATTGAGGGTAGTAACCCTGATTTCTCGAATGAATCTAATAACACTGAATTGAAGAATTCTAACCTAAAAAAGTTCATGATAATTGATTAATTATTTATAAACATATAGACCTATCATATTTGAATATTACTTAAAAAATAAGCAATTTTGTATTCACGATTTTAACTATTTTCAAATCAATAATTTGATATAATAACTTACAGGAAAATCATGTCAAAAGATAATAAGTACTCTCCAGCTATCAACCAAGCAGACGCACTTAAATCGAAGCACGGATTAGAAAATCACGGGCTATTCAATTTAGGCAATGTTTACTGGAATTTACCAGCAGCTTCACTTTACGAAGAAGCCATTCACAGAGGTGAAGGTTTAGTAGCAGAAGGTGGGCCATTAGCAGTAACTACTGGTAAGCATACAGCGCGCTCTGCGAATGATAAATATATAGTTAGAGAAGATACTTCAGAAGGACACGTTTGGTGGGACAATAATGCAGAGATGTCTCCAGAGAATTTCGATAGTATACTAAATAAAGTACGCTCTTACCTACAAGGTAAAGATGTATTCGTTATGGATGCTTTTGTTGGGGCTGACCCTGATTTTCGCATTCCTATCAGAATAATTACAGAGAATGCTTGGCAAAACCTATTCGTACAGAATATGTTTATAAACTTAGCTTCTAAAGAAGAGTTTAAGAATCATAAACCACAGTTTACCCTTATTGCAGTTCCTGGTTTCCAATGTAATCCAGAAGTTGACCATACTAGAAGTGAAACTGCTATTGCACTGAACTTCAAAGACAGAATAGCTTTAGTTGCTGGTACTAATTATGCTGGTGAAACTAAAAAGACTTTCTTTACGGTTATGAACTATTACAAGCCATTAGAAAACGTAATGTCTATGCACTGCTCTGCTAATGTCGGTAAAGAAGGTGACGCTGCCTTATTCTTCGGTTTATCGGGTACAGGTAAAACTACTCTTTCAGCTGATCCTAATAGAAATCTAATAGGGGATGATGAACATGGTTGGTCTAAAAATGGTATTTTCAACTATGAAGGTGGTTGTTATGCTAAAGTTATTAGATTGAGTGAAGAGAGTGAGCCGGAAATCTACGAAACAACTCGCCGATTTGGTACTGTACTAGAAAATGTTGTTGTTGACCCAATAACAAGAAAAGTTGATTTAGATAATGATTCTCTTACTGAAAACACCAGAGCTTCTTATCCTCTAGAAATGATTCCTAATGCCTTGGCTGACAAGAGAACGTCTGCACACCCCAAAAATGTGATCTTTTTGACTTGCGATGCTACGGGTGTATTACCCCCAATAGCTAGATTGAATTCAGATCAAGCACAATATCACTTTATTAGTGGTTATACTTCTAAAATAGCTGGAACTGAAAAAGGTATCGGTAAAGAACCAAAATTAGCATTCTCTGCTTGTTTTGGAGCACCATTCTTAGTTCATCATCCATTCTATTACGCTAACTTGCTAAAAGAAAAAATGGAACAACACGGCTCTAATTGCTGGTTAGTAAATACTGGCTGGGTAGGTGGTAAGTATGGAGTTGGTTCTCGTATTAGTATAAAACACACTAGAAATGTACTAAATGCAGCTCTTAACGGTGATTTGGATGATGTTAAATTTAGAGTTGACCCGGTTTTCGGATTTGAGATACCAGAGACATGTCCAAATGTACCTGCTGAAGTTTTGAATCCTATGAAATCTTGGACAGATGAAAATGAATATATGACTTCTTATAAAGGTTTAGCACAAAAGTATATAGAGAACTTTGCTAAGTTCGAAGATGGAGTTACTAATAGTGTAATTGAAGCTGGACCTAAAGTATAAGTTTTAGTTTATAGTAACACTTAGATTTTAAGAGACGTAATTTATTACGTCTCTTTTTTTTTTCTGAATAAACATAGGACTCAGTTAATCCTAATTAATTGAGAACAACTCAATGTTATATTGAGGAGTGTATTTCCTTTAGTTAGACGAGTATTTTGTTGAATATAGCGGTATAGCAAAAAAAAAAGCAGAACCGAAACGATTCTGCTTTGTTCTTTATCTTCTATTAATTATCTATGTTATCTACCAAAGGCGTGTCGTAAAGACATAAAGCCAACCGTACCAAAGCCAAGTAGGAATAGTATTTGGAATGGAATAGCGGCTATTTCCAAGTGGTAAATTGAGTAGCCAATACCAACCATAAAGTATAGTGT